>NZ_JBFBCB010000051.1:0-54883 GCF_040682975.1 Streptomyces sp. NPDC051051 | reverse complement strand
TCGGGGCGACCCTCCGCCTTGCGATCGCACGCACCAGACGCCGCCGGGCCTGCCCTTCGGGCAGACGACGCTACTTTCGAAACACGCCCTAGGCCGGGTCCTGCGGCCCCCGTCCCGACAGCACCTCGCCGTACGCCTGCATCAGATCCGGCAACCGCAGTGTCGACAGGTCGTCCCGGGTCAGAGTCCCCGGGTACGTCGACAGCCGCAGGTCCCGGTAGGCGCAGCTCTTCTCGTACAGGGTCCGCAGGAACCGTCCGTTGCCCAGTTCGTCGATCCACCCCTGGTCCACCACGTGCCCGGCGATCGACCGCAGTTCGTCCAGCGCCTCCTCGTCCCACACGTCCCCGTTGTCCGCCGCGAGCACCTCACCGATCGAGGTGAGTTCGAGGGGTCGGTACGACGGGAAGTCGACGCGGGTCGTGAAGCGGGACGACAGACCGGGGTTCGCCGCGAGCAGCCGGTCCATGCCCTCGGGATAGCCGGCCAGGATCACCACCAGGTGGTCCCGGTTGTCCTCGGCCCGCTTCAGGAGCACCTGCAGCGCCTCGTCCCCGTACGCGTCCCCCTTGCCGTAGCCGGAGTTGGACAGGGAGTAGGCCTCGTCCACGAACAGGACGCCGCCCAGCGCGGAGTCGATCAGTTCGTTGGCCTTCACGGCGGTCTGGCCCAGGTACTCGCCGACGAGGTCGGCCCGCTGGGCCTCCACGAGGTGGTCGCCGCCGAGCAGACCGAGGGCGTAGAACACGCGGCCGAGGATGCGGGCCACCGTGGTCTTGCCTGTTCCGGAGGGGCCGGAGAAGACGAAGTGCCGCTTCGGCGGCTGGACCGGGAGCCCCTGGCCGGCCCGCAGCCGGGCCATGTTCAGCTGCGCCGAAAGGGCCTTGACCTGCCGTTTCACCGGCTCCAGACCCACCATGCGCTCCAGCTCGGTGAGCGCCTCCTCCAGTAACGTCGGGTCGGTGGGACCGGCCGGCAGGACCGAGGGCACGACGGTCTTCTCGCGCACGGCCGGGTCGGGCGCCGTCGGGACGGGACCCACGGGCGGCAGGTCGGACGGGTCGCCGAGTCTCAGGTCCCGGCCCTCGGTGCCGAACAGCGGGTCCAGGACGTCCGTCCCGTCCCCGACGTCCTGACCGACTCCGGCCAGGGTGATGGACGCCAGGTCGCCCGTGTCGTCGTAGCCGTCGCCCTCGGCGATCGCGGCGAGCCGGGCCGAGGTGTCCATGAAGGCGGGGTCGACCCGGTGCACGGCCCGGTACAGGGGGAGTGCGGCGGCGGAACGGCCGGTGCCCTCGTGCGCGCGGGCCAGCCAGTACCGCAACTCCTTGCGCTGCGGCTGTTCGCTGCGGCAGCGCATGAGCGCCGTCGACAGCAGCGGCTCGGCCTGCCCGTACATCTCCAGCCGGACCCGGGCCATGCCGCCGAACAGACCGGCCTCGATACCGAGGAGGTGGTCGTCGAGGAGCGGGTCGGTGTGCCGGACGAGCTGCTCCCAGTCCTTGACCAGATAGGCGCGGCAGGCGTGCAGGAAGCGGACGTGGTGGTCGGCGTCGACGGGCGGGAGGCCGGCCAGTGCCCGGTCCAGCTCGGGCACGTGCCGGCCGTCCAGCCAGTGCGAGGCGTGCGCGAGGAGCAGGTCGCGGGGACTCTCCAGTACGGGCTGCACCCACCAGCCCAGCCAGTACCAGGAGTTGAGGGTGCGGCGGTGCCGGGTGCGCTGTTCGCCGAAGCGGTCGCGGTGCCGGAACATCCTGAGCAGCGCGGTCGTCGTGTCGACGCGCAGCGCGTGCAGTCCGAGCCAGCCGTCGGCCATGCCGGGATCGATCCGCACCGCGGCGCGGAACTCCTCCTCCGCCTGCGGATACGCGCCCATGGTGTAGGCGTCCACACCTCGCAGCCAGGCGAGGTCGGCCGGGGCCTCGGGGCCCCGCGTGCCGAAGTCCATCACGTCCCCCACGAACCGTGCCCCCGTCGGTATGCCACCGGGCCGGAGCCCATCGGCTGCGATGGTCGAACCGCTGTGCCGCGGACCGGAGTTGCCAGGTGCGCACAGCAGTCGCCCGTAGGTCGCACCGAGGGCATCGTACCTGCGGGGGAGCACCCCGCCGTAGGGTGCCGCACGGCCCGTTCGGCGAGGTGGGAGCAGAGGGGGCGCACCGTCGCACGGTGACCCTGGGTGAGCGAACGGCATCACGGCGCGTCCGCGAAACGGCCCCCGAGGGGCGCGCGGGCAGAACGAAGCCCCCGATCACGGGGGAACAATCGGGGGCTTCGCGACTGCGGGGCGGCTTCCAATGCCGCACATTGAGAACGTAAGTCCTGTACGGGCCCTCGGTCAAGCCGAGTTGAAGCACTTGGCGGAGTTCGAACGCAAGGCCCTTCACGCTTTCACCACATTGCAGGCGTCCCCTCACCCTGCGTGACGCAGTGGTGTGCTCAGCGCGTTCCCTCGGGCCCCGGCAGCACCTCGTACCCCTCGGGCGACTGCCGTACCAGAGCGTGCGCGTACGGCCGCGACGGGTCCTCGGCGAAATGTCGCGCTTCCGCCTCGACCCATCCGTCCCAGAACTCCCGCTGGTCCTCCCCGTCCCGGGACCGCCCACGAGCCCAGGCCTCCTCGCGCGGCAGCTCCATCCACAGCAGGTGGGCCAGGTACGGCCGCAGGGCACGGCGGCCGGCGCCGACGCCCTCGACCAGGATCACGGGGGCCGGGGGAAGCGGGCGGGGCGGACCGAACCCGCGGACGCGCCAGTCGTAGGGGGCGTAGTGCGCCGTCTCGCCGCGTCCGAGCGGCTCGATCACCTGGGTCAGCAGCCGCCCGGTCCACGCGAACGGTTCGTCGTGGGTCGCGATGTCGTCCAGGCGCAGCACCGGTGCCCCGTCCGACGCCTCGGCCAGCTGTCCCGCGAACGTGGACTTGCCCGAGCCGGCGTGCCCGTCGACGCCGATCAGGCGGACCGGGCCGCAGGACGGCGGCAGGCTGCTGAGCCGGGAGGCGAGCTGGCGGATGACGGTTCCTGGCGGTGGTGGGGGCAGCGGTGGTGGTGGCGTGGCGGTGGCGGGCCGGGCAAGTCTAGCGGCGCGGGTCGGACCTCCCGCAGGTCACGCCAGTGGACCAGACCCATATTGCCGGGCGCGGCACGGGCGGAAGTGCTGGCAGGTCCGCCCCCCTCCCGCCATAGTTGGCGCACACCGCACACCGCACACCGCACCGGACCCGCTCCGACTCGGACACCCTGGGAGTCTTTCGCTCATGAGCAGAGCCGAACAGCCGTCCAGGAGGGCCGACCAGCTCTCCGACCGAACCGACCAGCCGTCCCGCAGGACGCTCCTCGCCGCCGCGGTCGTCGCCGCCGTGGCGGGCGGCGCGGCCCCCGCGGTGGCCGAGGCCGCCGTTCCGACCGAGCCCGCGGGCCGGGACGCGGCACCGGGCACAGCACCGGGCAGGGCGCCGGAAGCGGGGCCGGGCGCGGCCCCGGACCGACCCGTGGAGTACCACTCCTGGACGACCTACACCGACTGGCGCTCCGGCACCGCCGCGGGCACCCGCGCCGTCGCCGGCGCCCGGCCCGGGCTGGTCCTCGCGGCCCCGGCCGGGACCACCGACTACACCGACCCGCACACCGGCACCACCGCCGCCTGGGAGTACGCGACCTGGGCCTCTCCCGTCCACCGGTTCGCCGTCCCCGCCACCGAGGCGATCGCCTCCTGGAACGCCGGCACACCGGCCGGCACCTGGCTCCAGGTCGAGTTGAAGGCCGGCTACTCCGACGGCACGGACACCCCCTGGTACGTGATGGGCCGGTGGGCCGCCGGGGACCAGGACATCAAGCGGACCTCCGTCGACGGCCAGACCGACGGCAGGAGCACCGTGTGGACGGACACCCTCGCGGTCGACGACGCGGCGACGGGCCTGCGCCTCACGTCGTACCGGCTGCGCCTGACCCTGCACCGCAGGCCCGGCACGAAGCTCACCCCGACCGTGTGGCGGGTGGGTGCGACGGGCTCCGACGTCCCGGACCGCTTCACCGTCCCGGCCTCGGTGCCGGGCCTCGCGCAGGAACTGGTCGTCCCGCGCTACTCGCAGGAGATCCACGCCGGCCAGTACCCCGAGTACGACAACGGCGGCGAGGCCTGGTGCAGCCCCACCTCCTCGCAGATGATCATCGAGTACTGGGGCGGCCGCCTCACGCCGGAGCAACTGGCCTGGGTCGACCCCGCGTACGCCGATCCGCAGGTGTGCCACGCGGCTCGCCACACGTTCGACCACCAGTACGACGGCTGCGGCAACTGGCCGTTCAACGCGGCCTACGCCGCCACGTTCGACGGCCTCCAGGGCGTGGTGACCCGGCTCGGCTCCCTCACCGACCTGGAGACGCTGATCGCGGCCGGCATCCCGGCCATCACGTCGCAGTCCTTCCTGAAGGAGGAGCTGACGGGAGCGGGGTACGGCACCTCCGGCCATCTGATGACCGTGATCGGCTTCACCGCGGACGGCGACGTGATCGCCAACGACCCGGCCTCGCCGAGCGATCCGGCGGTGCGGCGCGTCTACCGGCGGCGGGAGTTCGAGAACATCTGGCTGCGGACCAAGCGGTACAACGCGAGCGGCAAGGTCGCGTCGGGCACCGGAGGCGTCTGCTACCTCTACTTCCCGGCACGTCCGAGCGCGCTCCAGCGCAGGGCGCTCGCGGCGGTCGGAGTGCGCTGAGCCCCGACCCGCACGCCGACGGCCCCCGCCGTGGCGGGGGCCGTCCGCGTGTGAGCAAGCTCTCGGCCGCAAAAGCCCCGCACGGTGGCAAGGTGGACGGATCGGGGGAAGCCCGCCGTCCACCGCACGCACGACCGTCAGCGAGAGACCATGACCGCACACGCCGCCACCGCCGCCGCCCGCACCCGTACCGGCGGGCCCGAGGACGACGGTCCGAAGATCTTCGAGCACGTCATGGGGTGGACCCTGGTCGTCGTCGTGGCGATGCTCGTGACCCAGCTGGGCCTGGTCTGACGCCGGCGCGGGAGCGTCGTCCGCGGTCCGGTCCCGCTGCGCCCGGGCCCGGTTCGACCTGACATACTGACGTCGTCCCGCCGAGCGTTGGAGCCAGGGTCGACATTGAACATCAGTCAGCAGCGTGACGCGTCCCGTCCCCGGGCGCGCGGCACCGAACGCTCACTGGCGCGTCGCGCCGAACTCATCTCCATCGGGCGCAGGTTGTTCGCCGACACCTCCTACGACGCGCTCTCCATGGACGACATCGCCCGGCAGGCGCACGTCGCCAAGGGACTGATCTACTACTACTTCCAGTCCAAGCGCGGCTACTACCTGGCGATCATCCAGGACTCCGTCGCCGACCTGGTCTCCTTCGCGGCGAGCGGCATGGAACTGCCCCAGGTGGACCGGGTGCACCGCACGATCGACGGCTACCTGCGCTTCGCCGAGCACCACCAGGCCGCCTACCGCACCATCGTCAGCGGTGGCGTCGGCTTCGACACCGAGGTGCACGCCATCCGGGACGGGGTGCGCGAGGCGATCGTGGCCGCCATCGCCGAGGGCGCCTACGGCCGCAGCGACATCCCGGCGCTGCCCCGCATGAGCCTGCTGTCCTGGGTGTGCAGCGTGGAGGGTGCCACCCTCGACTGGATCGGCCGCCCCGAACTCTCCCGCGAGACCATGCGCGACCTCCTCGTGAAGACCCTGGGCGGCGCCCTGCGCGCCGTCGAGGAACTCGACGCCGCCTTCCCGGCCCCGAAGCCGGCCCGGCGCGATCCCTGAACCGCCCCCGGGGCGAAGGCCCGTGGTCCTCCGCCCCGAGTGCCCGTGCGAGGCCGGCTGGTCGATGGCCTTGATCAGCTCGAGCAGACCGGCGGCGAGCGCGGCCGTACAGGCGGCGACGAGCGCCCGGAAGCGGGAGCGGCGGTGGGGAGGCTGCTGCATGGGGTGCCACCTCGTGGGGGAGAGGGGAGCACGCGCTGATTGGCATGAACGCGGTAACGCGGTGCCGAGAGGGCGAGAGGACTGGACCAGTCCGGTCAATGGTGCGGACCGACCGCCTCCGCGCTGGTCGTGCGGCCGCCGCCGGCCGCGGGCATACTCACCGCGCCGGGCCGCCGACCGGCCCGAGGAGGAGAGTGGGGTCATGCCCGACCGTCCAGCACCGCCCGTGGACCGCCTCCTGCCCACGGAGGAGGCCCGCGACCTGCTCGCCCTCGTCCAGGACATCGCCCGCCGCGAGATCGCCCCGAGCGCCGCCGCGGAGGAGGACGCCGGGCGCTTCCCCCGCGCGCTGTTCACCCTCCTGTCCCAAGCGGGTCTCCTCGGCCTGCCCTACCCGTCCGCGTACGGCGGCGGAGACCAGCCGTACGAGGTCTACCTCCAGGTCCTCGAGGAACTCGCCGCCGCCCGCCTCACCGTCGGCCTCGGCGTCAGCGTGCACACCCTGGCCACCTACCCCCTCGCCGCCCACGGCACCGAGGCGCAGCGGGCCGCCCGCCTGCCCGCGATGCTGGGCGGCGGGCAACTCGGTGCCTACTGCCTCTCCGAGCCCGCCTCCGGCTCCGACGCGGCCGCACTGCGCACCCGGGCCGTCCGGGAGGGCGACGGCTGGGTCCTCGACGGGACCAAGGCCTGGGTCACCCACGGGGGCATCGCCGACTTCTACACCGTCATGGCGCGCACCGGCGGCGAGGGCGCCCGCGGGATCACCGCGTTCCTGGTGCCCGGTGACGCCGAGGGGCTGAGCGCCGCGCCGCCGGAGCGGAAGATGGGGCTCAAGGGCTCGCCGACCGCCCAGGTCCACTTCGACGGGGTGCGGATCCCCGACGCGCTGCGCATCGGCGACGAGGGGCAGGGCTTCGCGATCGCCCTCGCCGCCCTGGACTCCGGACGGCTCGGCATCGCCGCCTGTGCCGTCGGCGTCGCCCGGGCCGCCCTGGACGAGGCGGTCGCCCACGCCACCGGGCGCCGGCAGTTCGGGCGGCCGATCGCCGACTTCCAGGGACTGCGCTTCCTGCTCGCCGACATGGCGACCCGGGTCGAGTCGGGCCGGGCCCTGTACCTCGCGGCGGCACGACTGCGCGACGCCGGCCGGCCGTTCGTGCGCGAGGCGGCCATGGCCAAGCTGCACTGCACCGACGCGGCGATGCAGGTCACCACGGACGCCGTCCAGGTGCTCGGCGGCTACGGCTACACCGCCGACTTCCCCGTCGAGCGCTACCTGCGCGAGGCCAAGGTCCTGCAGATCGTCGAGGGCACGAACCAGATCCAGCGCATGGTCATCGCCCGTCAGCTGCTGGGTCCGGAGACCCGCTGAACTGGCCCGGCCGCACCGGCGGTGCGGCCAGCCGCGCCCACTCCGGGTCCCGCCGACCGGGCAGGGTGCGGCCCCGGTCGGCCCAGGCGCGCATCATGTCGCGGTAGATCGGCGGGTCCTGCGGGGGCGGCGGCGGAGCCGGCGGAACCGATTTCGCCGACACCGGGGCCGGGACGGACAGTTGGCGGTGACGCCCGGACGCCTGATAGGTGGGGGTCATACCAGGGCAACGCGAGCGCGCGACGCCAGGTCACGGCTCGCACTCTCGTGCGTGAGTTCGGGATGTGCCCCCGGTACGGCCCGCGTTGACACGACCGTTCACCGACCCGCCGTCACCTACCGGTGCTCGAGCGGCACTCGACTGCTCCGGGCGTGCCGATCACGGGCCACGGCCGGGACGCGGGCCCGGATGCGGACCGTGGCGCGGATCGGTGGGGGCGTCGGGCGGAGGTGCTCAGGCGGCGTGGCGGCGCAGTGCCGGCACCCGGATCGGGCGCGAGGCGGGTCCGCCGACGTGCGAGAAGGGCTGCATGCGCCAGTCCAGTCCCTGAGGGAGCGTCAACAGCAGTGCCGTCTCCTGCTCCTGGGGCTCCACCGACTCGTCCGCGGGACGGGCCTCGGTCGCGGCACGGCCCGTGCCGGCGCAGACCGTGAGCCCGAACGGGTTCCACGGCGAGGCGCACAGCGCGTGCTCCGGCAGGACCTCCTCGTCCGCCAGCAGGGCGATGGGCTGCGCGCAGTCCGGGCAGATCACCCGGTACATCTCGAACGTGTCGTAGGCGTCGAACTCGTAGGAGTGGTCGCCGCTCTCGTCGTCGAGGCCGTCGTAGCCGTCGGGTTCGACGCCCTCCGGCTCGGACTCGACGACGGTGGGCTGGAACCGCTTGGGCGCGGTACGACCAGGACGCTTAAGGCTCTGCATGGGATTCTCCCCCTCGGGCTGGGCCGTTCAGGCACTGCGGCCTCGACCACAGCAAGCACTTCCCAGCCCTCCGCGGCGGTAATCACGGGACCATCACGAAGACTTCGCACGAGCTGTGGTGTTGGTCACATGCCACGCGCAGGTGCCGGTCGGCTCGTCCCGTCCGTCACATCACGAACCGGTATGGCCTGGGCTGTATACGTATACGAAGAGATCGCGCGCCCTGTAAGTTCTTGCGCCATGGAGGAGCTGGACCGACAGATCGTGCAGCTGCTCGTCAAGGACGGGCGGATGAGTTACACCGACCTGGGCAAGGCCACGGGCCTGTCCACGTCGGCCGTGCACCAGCGGGTGCGCCGGCTGGAACAGCGCGGCGTGATCCGGGGGTACGCGGCCGTCGTCGACGCCGAGGCCGTCGGGCTGCCCCTGACCGCCTTCATCTCGGTGAAACCCTTCGACCCCAGCGCGCCCGACGACATCGCCGACCGGCTCGCCGGAGTGCCCGAGATCGAGGCCTGTCACAGCGTGGCCGGCGACGAGAACTACATCCTCAAGGTGCGGGTGGCCACCCCGCACGAACTGGAGGAGCTGCTGGGCCGGCTGCGGGCCCTCGCGGGCGTCTCCACGCGCACCACGGTCGTGCTGTCCACCCCGTACGAGGCCCGCCCGCCCCGGATCTGAGGACCGCCGCCCCGGACGGGCCCCGACACCCGGGTACGAGGGGTCCCCCGTGCCGGTCGGCCGGGGCGAGGTACGAGACTGGTGCCATGAGTGAGCGCACCCCCGACCCGAAGACCGTCCTGCTCCGCCGAGGAGAGGTCCACAGTCCCGCCGACCCGTTCGCGACCGCGATGGTCGTCGAGCGCGGCCAGGTGGCCTGGGTCGGTTCCGAGGGCGCGGCCGACGCCTTCGCGGACGGCGTCGACGAGGTGGTCGACCTGGACGGTGCCCTGGTCACCCCCGCGTTCACCGACGCCCACGTCCACACCACCTCCACGGGCCTCGCCCTGACCGGCCTCGACCTGTCGGCCGCGCCCTCGCTGGAGGCGGCCCTCGCCCGGGTGCGGGACTTCGCCGCGGCCCGGCCGCGGGACACGGTCCTTCTCGGCCACGGCTGGGACGCCGCCCGCTGGCCCGGCGGCCGTCCCCCGACGCGCGCCGAACTGGACGAGGCCACCGGCGGACGGCCCCTCTACCTGTCCCGCATCGACGTCCACTCCGCGGTCGTCACCACGGCCCTGCTGGAGATGACCCCGGGCGTCGGCGCGACGGACGGGCCGGGCGACGCCCCGCTCACCGCCGACGCCCACCACGCCGTCCGCGCCGCGGCGTTCGCAGCCGTGACGCCGGCCCAGCGGGCCGAGGCCCAGCGAACCGCCCTGGCGCACGCCGCCTCGCTCGGCATCGGCTCGGTCCACGAGTGCGCCGGCCCCGAGATCTCCTCCGAGGACGACTTCACCTCCCTGCTGCGGCTGGCCGCCGAGGAACCGGGCCCGCGGGTCGTCGGCTACTGGGCGGAGCGCGACGTCGACAAGGCGCGCGCGCTGGGTGCCCTCGGCGCGGCCGGGGACCTCTTCGTCGACGGCGCCCTCGGCTCCCACACCGCCTGCCTGCACGACCCGTACCGCGACGCCGCCCACACCGGCACCGCCTACCTGGACGCCGCCGCGGTCGCCGGACACGTCACGGCCTGCACCGAGGCCGGCCTCCAGGCGGGCTTCCACGCCATCGGCGACGCCGCCGTCACCGCCGTCGTCGAGGGCGTGCGCGCGGCGGCGGAGAAGGTGGGCCTGGCCCGCGTGCGGGCCGCCCGCCACCGCGTCGAGCACGCCGAGATGCTCACCCCCGAGACGATCGCCGCCTTCGCCGAACTCGGCCTGACCGCCTCCGTCCAGCCCGCCTTCGACGCCCTGTGGGGAGGCGAGGACGGCATGTACGCCCAGCGCCTGGGTGCCGAGCGGGCCCGCGCCCTCAACCCGTTCGCCGCCCTGCTGCGCTCCGGCGTCCCCCTCGCCTTCGGATCCGACAGCCCGGTGACCCCCCTCGATCCGTGGGGCACCGTCCGCGCCGCCGCCTTCCACCGCACGCCCGAGCACCGGATCTCCGTGCGCGCGGCCTTCACCGCCCACACCCGGGGCGGCTGGCGGGCCGTCGGACGCGACGACGCGGGTGTCCTGGTGCCGGGCGCGCCCGCGGACTACGCCGTCTGGCGCACCGGCGCCCTCGTCGTGCAGGCCCCGGACGATCGCGTCGCCCGCTGGTCCACCGACCCCCGCTCGGGCACTCCCGGCCTGCCCGACCTCACGCCCGGCACCGACCTGCCCGAATGCGTGCGCACGGTGGTCGGCGGACGGACGGTGTTCGCAAGGCCGGGCGAGTGATCCGCCGGGGCGCGGCGCTGAGGATCACCCGTCCGCACGGCGTCCCGCGAGAGTCGCCGCCTGCCCGCTGACCAGCGCCTTACCCGAAGAGCCGCAGGTCGGTCGGCTGTTGACAGCCGACCGCGGGGGGCCGGTAGGTTCTGCCGGGTCCACCACCGGACGCCCCGCCGGGGAACGTCCGCGCACTCGCCGGTGCGCCGCTGGGTCAGGGACGGTGTGCCGCACCGGCGCGTCGCCACTGGGAGCCAGGCGCGGCGCCGCACCAGGACGGGAGAACGTTCCGGCCGGTCGGGGCGGTGTGACCCGGGTGGGGCCCGGACGCTCAGTAGACAACGGCTTCAGGTCGACCCGCAGCCGGCGGGTCCCAGGTCGGCCCGAAGGGCGCCGGGCCCCCATCCGCAGGACCGTACGGGCACGCCCTCCGGCGGTACGCTCGGTCGTACGAGCCGAAAAGCGGATCCGTACCCCGCTTTTGTGGAAACGACACCACCGTACGAACGTCCTGTCGCGTCACCCCAGGCGGCGGCCACTATGGTGGACCCCTGCGTACGGACACGAAGGGGCAGCAGTGAACGACGGCGACGCGAACCGCGCGGCACAGGACCGGGGGAGGAAGTTCGGTCCGCTCGGCACGGCGTTGGTGATCATTCCGACCTTCAACGAGGCGGAGAACATCAAGAGCATCGTCGGCCGGGTGCGCGAGGCCGTCCCCGAGGCGCACGTCCTCGTGGCCGACGACAACAGCCCCGACGGCACCGGCAAACTCGCCGACGAGCTGGCCGCCACGGACGACCACGTCCAGGTGCTGCACCGCAAGGGCAAGGAGGGCCTCGGCGCCGCCTACCTCGCGGGCTTCCGCTGGGGCCTGGAGAACGGCTACGGCGTCCTGGTCGAGATGGACGCCGACGGCTCCCACCAGCCCGAGGAACTGCCCCGCCTCCTCATCGCCCTCAAGGGCGCCGACCTCGTGCTGGGCTCCCGCTGGGTGCCGGGCGGCCGGGTCGTGAACTGGCCCCGGTCCCGCGAGATCATCTCCCGCGGCGGCAGCCTCTACTCGCGTCTGGCGCTCGATCTGCCGCTGCGCGACATCACCGGCGGGTACCGCGCCTTCCGGCGCGAGACCCTCGAAGGCCTCGGCCTGGACGAGGTCGCCTCGCAGGGGTACTGCTTCCAGGTCGACCTCGCCCGCCGGGCGGTCAAGGCCGGCTACCACGTCGTGGAGGTGCCCATCACCTTCGTCGAGCGCGAGCTGGGCGACTCCAAGATGAGCCGCGACATCCTCGTGGAGGCGCTGTGGCGGGTCACGGCCTGGGGCGTGGGAGAGCGCGTCGGCAAGATCGCCGGCCGGACGGGCGGGCAGGAGCAGACCCAGTCCCCCTCACAGTCGTCCCCGGCCTCCTCCGCCCCGCCCGCCCCGTCGCCGCAGCAGCCCCCGCAGTCCTAGGGTGTGGCGCCGGGGGCCGAGCCCCGTCCGGCGGATCGCACAGGGACGGCTGATCGGCCCCTTACGCCGCTCTGAGCCGGGGCCAGGCACACTGGGAGCATGACGACTGGCGCTCAGACTCCCACGCCCCTCGACACCCGGCCCCGGCGCTCCCGTCTGCGGACGTTCCTGCCGCTGGGGCTCGCCGCGTGGCTGGCGCTGGAGATCTGGCTGCTGACCGTGGTCGCGGGCGCGGCCGGCGGGTTCACGGTCTTCCTGCTGCTGCTCGCCGGGTTCCTGCTCGGCTCCATGGTCATCAAGCGGGCGGGTCGCCGCGCCTTCCAGAACCTCAACGAGGCGCTCCAGCGCGGCACGCCCCCCTCCTCGGGCGGGGGCAGTGGCCTGATGATGCTGGGAGGCCTCCTCCTCATGATCCCCGGCCTGGCCTCCGACGCGCTGGGGCTGCTTCTGCTCCTCCCGCCGGTCCAGAAGGCCGTCGGGCGCCACACGGAACGCACGGTCGACCGCAAGCTGCGCGCGGCCGGCCCCGGGAGCCTCGGCGACGCCTTCCAGCAGGCCCGCATGCACCGCCCGGACGGAAAGGTGGTCCAGGGCGAGGTGCTCAGGAGGGACGAGCGCGGAGAAGACCGTCAGGACCGGCGTCCCCCGCTGACCCAGTGAGTCGAGCCCATGGGCGGTGAGACACGTAGTCGGTGAGACACGAATAGTCGGTGAGACACGAAAAGACCGCGGGCGCCGTACGCACTTCGCGTACGGCGCCCGCGGTCATTTCTCGTTCGCTGTAAACCAGCCCCAGCTCCGCAGAACTACGCGGACTTGCGGCTGTCCCGAGGATGTACCGCGAGGTTCATCGCTCCGGAACGCAGAACGGCGAGCCGTTCCTCGAGGACCTCTTCGAGTTCCTCGCGGGTCCGCCGCTCCATCAGCATGTCCCAGTGCGTACGCGCGGGCTTGGCCTTCTTCTCCTCAGGGCCGTCGCCGTCCACGAGGAGCGCAGGCGCTCCGCAGACCTTGCACTCCCACTCCGGCGGGATCTCCGCCTCCACCGAGAAGGGCATCTCGAAGCGGTGCCCCTTCTCGCATGCGTACTCCACGGCCTGGCGCGGGGCCAAGTCGATGCCGCGGTCCGTCTCGTAGCTGGTCACCACGAGGCGCGTGCCGCGAAGAGCTCGCTCACTCATGAATCGTGCCTCCCGGGCTTGTCGCCCACAGGACAGGTGTCGCTGTCGTCGTCATCCGGTCAACGTCCGGTCGGCGGTAAAGATTCCCGTTCGGAGTCCCGTTCCGGGTCGTGCGTCGCCGTCGTAGCCGCAGTCTTGTCAACCAGTGCAGTACCCACCGGCGCCCGGTTTGTCACATCTGAATGGAGATGTCACCCAGCGTTTCGGTATCTTTGACGCGCAGTAACGGTACGCCTGGCAGGCCAAACGCGTACACTACCGCCCTTTGGTCTCCAGCGCTAAATCCTTTCGGGTGCGGGATTGCCCGCGTCGGCGATCGCCCGTCGTACCGGGACGCGCGCCAGCAGCAGGAAACCGGCGATGAAGAAGATCACCAACGAGATGATCGCGTCCCGATAACTTCCGGTCACCTGGTAGGTGATCCCGAACAGCAGCGGGCCGAGCCAGCTCGTCCCGCGGTCGCTCACCTCGTACGCGGAGAAGTACTCGGCCTCCTTGCCGGGCGGGACGAGGTGGGAGTAGAGGGAGCGCGACAGGGCCTGGCTGCCGCCGAGGACCAGGCCGATCGCGGCCGCCAGCAGGAAGAAGCCCACCGGCGCGCCGGCCGGCAGGAGGTAGCCGACGGCCAGGGTGAGCGTCCAGGCCGCCAACGACCCGAGGATCGTGCGCTTCGCGCCGTAGATCCGGGACAGCCGGCCCATCGTCAGGGCGCCGGCGACAGCCAGAACCTGCACCAGGAGGACGGCGCCGATGAGGGTGGACTGGCCGAGGCCGAGTTCCTCGGAGCCGTAGACCGAGGCCTGGGAGATCACCGTCTGGATGCCGTCGTTGTAGACGAGGTAGGCCAGCAGGAAGGCGAGGGTCAGCGGATGGCGGCGCATGTCCCGGAAGGTCGCCGCCAACTGGCGCAGGCCCGGGGCGCTCACCGCGCCCGCGGAGGCGGCCGCCGGCGGGCGGTCGCGCAGCCGGAGCAGCGGGATCAGCGTGAAGCCGCCCCACCACAGGCCCGCCGAGGCCAGACAGATCCGTACGGCGGTGGACTCCGCGACGCCGAAGGAGCCGTGGGCGAGATAGAGGACCAGGTTGACGACCAGGACCAGGGAGCCCGCCGCGTATCCGAAGGCCCAGCCGCGCGAGGACACCGCGTCGCGTTCCTCGGGCGGGGCGATCTGGGGCAGGTAGGAGTTGTAGAGCATCATCGCGACGGACTGGGCGGCGTTGGCGACCACCAGCAGCACGCCGCCCAGCAGGTAGCGGTCACCGGAGAGGAAGAACATGCCCGTCGTGGCCGCGGCCCCGGTGTAGGCGGCGGCCCCCAGGAACGGTTTCTTGCGGCCGGTGCGGTCGGCGGCCGCGCCCACCAGCGGCATCACCAGGACGGCCGCGATCACCGACAGCGACACCGAGTACGCGAAGAAGGAGCCCGCGCGGACCGGGACGCCCAGCGGATGCACATAGCCGGCCGGGTCGGCGGCCTCCTCGGTGACCGACGTCAGATACGGGCCCAGGAACACGGTGAGCACGCTCGTCGAGTAGACGGAGCACGCCCAGTCGTAGAAGTACCAGCCGCGCTGTTCGCGCCGCCGCCCGGCCGCGTCGTCGGACGCCTCCGTCCGCACGGTGTCGGTGCCCACCCGCGCCCTCGCCTCCCCGCCGAAGATGCCGCGCGCGGCTGCGGAACGGAGAGGGGACCGGGGTCAGACCCAGACGCCCCGGTCCACCATGACCTGGCGCAACGTGTCGATGTGATCGGTCATGATGCCATCCACTCCCAGGTCCAGGAGCCGGTGCATCCGGTCCGCCTCGTTGACCGTCCACACATGCACCTGGAGCCCGCGCGCGTGGGCGGAACGCACGAAAAGCCGGTCCACGACCTGGATGCCCGACTGCGCCTCCGGCACCTGGGCGGCGACCGCCGACCGGCGCACCGTCGCGGGCACGCCCCAGGACCGCAGCCGCAGGTTCAGCACCCCGCGGGTGCCGTACGACGTGGCCAGGCGCGGTCCGGCCAGCCGCTGGGCGCGCACGACGCGGGCCTCGGAGAAGGAGCCGACGCAGACGCGGTCCCAGGCGTCGGTGCGGGCGATCAGGTTGAGCAGGGGGTGGAGGGCCGGTTCGGCCTTCATGTCGACGTTCCAGCGGACCTCGGGGAAGGTCTCCAGCAGTTCCTCGAACAGCGGGACCGTCTCCCTGCCCCCCACGCGCGCGTGCCGGACGTCCGTCCACGGCAGGTCGGCGATGCGGCCCGTGCCGTCGGTCAGCCGGTCCAGCGTGGAGTCGTGGAAGGCGACGAGCCTGCCGTCCCGGGTGGTGTGGACGTCGGTCTCGATGTAGCGGTATCCCGCCTCGACCGCGCGGCGGAACTGCGCCACGGTGTTCTCCAGGCCGTCGGCGGCTCCGCCGCGGTGCGCGAACGCGAGGGGACCCGGGTGGTCGAGGTAGGGGTGGCGTACGAGGGTGCTCACGGACGCAGTATCGCCCCCTGTGGTGACCCGCCGGCAACCACCGTGCTGCCGCCGGATGCCGGGGACAGGGCGAACACCCGCAGGAACAGCTGGGCGAGCGGCCCGATCGACAGCGCGTACAGCAGGGTGCCGACGCCGATCGTGCCCCCGAGGGCGAAACCGGTCGCCACCACCGCGATCTCGACGGCCGTCCGCATCAGGCGGATCGACCGGCCGGTGCGCCGGTGCAGCCCCGTCATCAGCCCGTCGCGCGGCCCTGGCCCGAAGGACGCCGCGATGTAGAGGCCGGTGGCCGCGCCGTTCAGGACGATGCCCGCGACCAGCAGCGGCACCCGCACGGCCAGGCCGTGCGCCTCGGGGACCAGGGCGAGTGTGCCGTCCATCGCGAGACCGACCACGAAGACGTTGGAGACGGTGCCGAGCCCCGGGCGCTGGCGCAGCGGGATCCACAACAGCAGCACGGCGGCGCCCACGACGATCGACACGACGCCGATGGACAGGCCGCTCCGCTCGGCGAGCCCCTGGTGGAGCACGTTCCAGGGTTCCAGACCGAGGCCCGCCCGCACGAGGAGGGCGGAGCTGGCGCCGTAGAGCGCGAGGCCGACGTAGAGCTGGGCCAGCCGGCGGGTGGGCGGGCCGACGGGGGGAAGCGGCTCGGACAAGTGGACCCCTGGTGGTGAGAGTGGACTGACGCGTGTCACTCTGTGGCGTGGAAGGAAAGGTCATCCATGGCCAATCCCGGGAAGGTGGACTGATATCCATGGCGCAGTGGACCTCGGCGGTGGGGGCCGCGCAGCTCGCACGGCTCCTCACGTCCCAGCAGGACCGGCCCGCCGGCCCCGGGACGCGCCGCCCGCCCGCCTACCGTGCCCTCGCCGACGGCGTCCGGCTGCTCGTCCTGGAAGGGCGGGTCCCCGTCGCCGCGCGCCTGCCCGCCGAACGCGAACTGGCCCTGGCCCTGTCCGTCAGCCGTACCACCGTCGCCGCCGCCTACGAGGCCCTGCGCGCGGAGGGATTCCTGGAGTCCCGGCGCGGCGCCGGGAGCTGGACGTCCGTCCCCGCGGGCAACCCGGTGCCCGCGCGCGGGCTGGAACCCCTGCCGCCCGAGGCCCTCGGCTCGATGATCGACCTGGGCTGCGCCGCCCTCCCCGCCCCCGAGCCGTGGCTCACCCGGGCCGTTCAGGGCGCACTGGAGGAACTGCCCCCGTACGCCCACACGCACGGCGACTACCCGGCGGGGCTGCCCGCCCTGCGCGCGATGATCGCCGAGCGGTACACCCGGCGCGGGATCCCGACGATGCCCGAGCAGATCATGGTGACCACGGGCGCGATGGGCGCCATCGACGCCATCTGCCACCTCTTCGGCGGCCGCGGCGAGCGCATCGCCGTCGAATCTCCCTCGTACGCCAACATCCTCCAGCTGATGCGGGAGGCGGGCGCCCGGCTGGTGCCCGTGGCGATGGCCGAGGGGCTCGCCGGGTGGGACATGGACCGCTGGCGGCAGGTCCTGCGCGAGGCCGCGCCGCGCATCGCCTACGTGGTCGCCGACTTCCACAACCCGACCGGGGCGCTCGCCGACGAGGACCAGCGGCGCCGGCTCGTCGAGGCGGCCCGGTCGGCCGGGACCGTACTGGTCGCCGACGAGACGATGACCGAGCTGTGGCTCGACGACGACGTCGAGATGCCCCGTCCGGTGTGCGGATTCGACCCGGCCGGGTCGACGGTGATCACCGTGGGCTCGGCGAGCAAGGCCTTCTGGGCCGGCATGCGCATCGGCTGGGTCCGGGCCGCCCCCGACGTCGTCCGCAGCCTGGTCGCGGCCCGTGCCTATGCCGACCTCGGGACGCCGGTCCTGGAGCAACTGGCCGTGAACTGGCTGTTCAGCACCGGCGGCTGGGAGCAGGCCGTGGACCTGCGCCGCGCACAGGCCAGGGACAACCGGGACGCGCTGGTCGCGGCGGTGCGCCGGGAGCTGCCCGAGTGGGAGTTCGCCGTGCCGAGGGGTGGGCTGACCCTGTGGGTACGGTCCGGGGGGCTCTCCGGGTCCCGGCTGGCCGAGGCGGGGGAACGGGTCGGGGTGCGGGTGCCCTCCGGGCCCCGGTTCGGGGTCGACGGCGCTTTCGAGGGCTTCGTGCGGCTGCCGTTCACCGTGGGCGGCGCGGTGGCGGAGGAGGCGGCGACGCGGCTGGCCGCGGCCGCCCGGATCGTGGAGAGCGGCGGGACCGCGGGCGGCGAGGGCCCCCGCACGTTCGTGGCGTGAGGGGCCGCGGCCGGGTGGGGGATCACCCGGCCGCGGCCTGTCGGTGCGTGCGGCTCCTGTCAGGAACTCTCCGCCGCCACGGCCTCGGCGGGCACCGGCAGCTTCTCGCCGTCCGCGGGCGTCGTCCGCGGCGGCAGCAGCTCCAGCACCGCCTGCCGGTGCGCGTCGCTGGTGGCGTCGTCGTACGGGTCAGGAGTCGCCGGCACCTGGAGACGGTGCGCCGGGCCGCTGCCCAGCCGGGCGTAACCGCGCCCCGGCGGGACGTGCTCGGCGGAGGTGGTGTGCGGCCGGACGCCCAGGACCCCCTCCAGCAGTGCGGCGGGGGCGGGCCCGAGGACGACCCGCGCGCGCGTGTGCTGCCGCACGGAGTCGCTCAGCGTGTCCAGGCTGTCGAACTGCTCGGCCACCACCACCGTGACCTGGGCCGCGCGGCCGTGCCGGAGCGGGGCCTGCAGGAGGGACTGCGGGTCCTTGCGGCCGTCGGCGTCGGCGAGGTGGGTGAACGCCGTCGGCCGGTCGAGCAGGATCCACAGGGGGCGCTTGGTGTCGTCCGGCGGCGGGTGGCCCTCCTGACGGGCCCGGTTCGCGGCGATCAGGCGCCGCTCGGTCTCGTGTGCCGCCCACTCCAGACTGGCCAGCGCCCCGGCGAGCCCGACCTCGACCCCCAGGACGCCGTCCCGGCCGGTCAGGCAGGCGTACTCGCCGGTGCCGCCGCCGTCGATGACCAGGACGTCGCCGTACTGGAGGGCCTGGAGGGCGATGGAGCGCAGCAGGGTCGAGGTGCCGCTGCCGGGCTGGCCGACCGCCAGCAGGTGGGGCTCGGTGGAGCGGATGCCGGTGCGCCAGACGACCGGCGGGACGTCGCGCTGCTCCTCGCCGTGGGTGAGCGGGAGCGTGCGCTGGACCTGGGAGGGGTCGGTGAAGCCCAGGACGGTTTCGCCGGGCGCGGTCACGAAGCGCTGGGCGGCGAGGTCGGTGGGGAGCGGGGCGAGCACCGACACGGTGAGCGTGTTGCCCTCCTCGTCCCAGCCGAAGTGGTACTCCCGCCCCCGGCCGGACTTGGCCGTGAGCAGATGTTCGACCCGCGCGCGTGCCCCGGCCTCGCCGTCGGGGAAGTACGCGGGGTAGTGGATCTCCAGTCGGGTGATCCGCCCCGAGCCGTCGAACTCGTACGACGGGAAGGCCTTCTCCCACTCGCCGCCGTGCGCGTAGAGGGGAGAAGGGTCCTCCGCCGTGGAGAAGTACGGCACCAGGGCTTCGTACAGTGCCTGGAGCCGCTGGATCTGCGACTCGTCGGGGCCGTCGGGAACCGGTGGGGTGCGGTCCCGGCCCTGCCAGGCGGCTGCCGCCATCACGGTGATGACGGCGAGCAGCGGTCCGTACGGTACGAGCGCCACGACCAGGATCACCGAGGCCACCAGGAACAGCAGCGGCCCGCGCCTGTCCTTGGGGGTCTCGGCCCACCTGCGCCGCCCGGCCGAGGCCAGCCGGCGCAGACCGCGGGTCACCGTGATCAGCGGGTGGAGGATGTCGGTGGCGCTGTCCGCCGCCGTCCGGGCCAGCTCCCGGCTCCGGGCGATCTGCGCGCTGCCTGTGCTCAGGATGCGGGGGAGGGGGCGCCGGGCCACTGCTGTCTCCTGAAGGTGCGTACGGAAGGGGCGGAAGGGACGGAAGGGACGGACGGCGGGGGACGGGCGGCCTCAGAACTTGATGCCGCCGAGGATGCTGGCCAGGCTCTCGCCGCCGGCCTTGATGCTCGGGGCGATGGCCGTACTGGCCAGGTAGAAGCCGAACAGGGCGCAGACGAGGCAGTGCGACGCCTTGAGCCCGTCCTTGCGGAAGAAGAGGAAGACGATGATGCCGAGCAGGACCACGCCTGAGATGGACAGGATCATTTCGGTTCTCCTGGTTCACGGGGGACAGTCACCATGAGTACTTCCAGGATCACAGGATGTATCCATACGATAAAAGGTGCAACTGGGTGAAATCTGGTGATTTTCCCCCGTGTGGCCGAGGTTCTGACGGGCCGCCTGAGCAGGGGAGTTGCGGCGAACGGGTCCCGCCGTGATGGTTGCCTCCGGCGGGTCACGTCATGTGTCCGGGGAGCCAGTACCCTGGCGATTCACCTGAACGGTTGCAACGAGAGGCGGTCCGGCCGATGACCGAAGTCCCCGACCCCGAGGTCGTGGAACTGGCGACCAAGATCTTCGATCTTGCTCGCCGGGGACAGACCGAGGCGCTCGTGGCCTACGTCGACGCGGGCGTTCCGGCCAACCTCACCAACGACCGGGGCGACTCGCTCGTGATGCTCGCCGCCTACCACGGCCACGCCGGGGCGGTCCGGGCACTGCTGGCCCGGGGGGCCGAGGCGGACCGGATCAACGACCGGGGCCAGACCCCCCTCGCCGGTGCCGTCTTCAAGGGGGAGACGGACGTCATCCACGTCCTTCTGGAGGCCGGCGCCGACCCCGCCGCGGGCACCCCCTCGGCGGTCGACACGGCCCGCATGTTCGGCAGGACGGAGTTGCTGGAGCTGTTCGGCGTGGGGTGAGCCGGGCGTTCCTGAGCGGGTGAGAAGCAGTTCCTGACCAGGCAGATCGACGACCACGGGGGAGGCGGTACGGGGCCGCCGGAAATTTCGGTCGCGGCAGGCTGAGCTGCCGAGTCATCATGACGACGTGATTCACGGACGCGATGGCTGGGCAGGTGTTGCCGCACCGCGCGGGCCGTGATGCGGTCCGCATGGGCCACCGACGAGAGGCAGAGGAAGATGGCTTACAGCAAGCAGGAAACGGCGGGCGCCCCGACGTGTTGTCACGCGGCCAGGTAATGCACGTCCCCGGTTGCGTCGACGCTTGATGTGAGGCTGTTTCCCATGTTCGATCCGTTCATAGCGCCCAGCGGTACGCTGCTCGGCCTGCTCCAGCGGGGCCGCGGCGACGGCACACTCCACGCGCTCACCGCCCCCCGCGCCGAGGCGCTCGCGGCACTCGACCACTGCGTGCTGCGCGATCCGCGCCACGACTGGCAGGTGGAGAACCGCTCCCTCTACTACGCCCGTCTCTACCTCGACCTGGGCGGTGGCCTCGACGAGATCGAGGCGCACCTCTTCGACGTCGAGGACGCCTTCGACACCGAGGAGAGCCGTACCGGCCTGAGCCTGGCGGTCCTCGGCCACCTCGCCTCCTACGGCAGGCGCGACGCCCTCGACCTGCTGCGCAGGTACGCCGCCTCGGGCTCCAACTGGGCCTGGGCGCTGGACGAACTCGCCCTGCGCGACGACGACGCCGGCCTGCGCGCCCTCGCCGCCCCCGTGCTCGCGCGGTTCGCCACCGATCCCGAGGGGGAGGCCCGACTGGCCGCCGTCGTACGGGACGCGTTCGAGCCCCGGCCCTGGCGGCTGTGGGCCGAGGACCCCCGCGAGTACGTCTCCGCGCGCGTGCGCGCCGCCCAGGAAGCCGGATGCTTCGACCGCTGGCAGCGGCAGATGAGCCCCACCGGTCCCCGCCCCGGCTGGAGCGTGCGGGCCGTGTTCGAGTGGGCCCAACAGGGCATCGAACGGGGTGCCGCGCTCCATGTCCCCGCCGCCCGCTGCCTCACCGCCGTGGCCGGGCCCGAGGACCGCGCGGAGATCGTGCGGGCGGCCCAGGACGGGACCGAGGGAGCCCGGTGCACCGCCCTGCGCTATCTCGCCGATCACGACGACCCCGAGGCCCCCGACCTGATCGAGCAGGCCGTGGCGACGGGCAGCAGGTTCGTCGTGGAGGCCGCCGTCGACGCCTTCGAACGCATGCGCAGCGGCGCCGCGGTCGACCGGGCCCGCGGCTGGGCCCACCGACCCGACGCCCTGGGCGCCGCGGCCGGGCGGGTGCTCGCCTGCCGGGGCACCGCCCGTGACAGCGACCTGGTCCTCGGCGCCCTGCGCGAGGCCGTGCGCGGCGAGGGCTGCGACGCGCCGACCCTGTGGACCCTGGTCCACGGCGCCGGACGGCTGGGCATCGCCTGCGCGGCCCCGGTACTGCGCCACATCTACCGCGAGACCGCCTCGTCCCATCTGCGCGGGCGCTGCGCCCGCGCGCTCGCCGCCACCGACCCCTCCTTCGCCACCGGCTTCGCCGTCGAGTGCCTGTGGGACTGCGAGGAGACCACCCGAGAGATCGCCGCCCGGCACGCCGAGACCGGCGACGCCCGGGTCGTGGAACGGCTCCGCCGCCTCGCCGCCGACCCCGCCGAGGAGGCGGAGGTCCAGACGGCCGTACGCAGCCGGATCGGGCCCGACGCCGCCTCCGCCATGTGATCGACGGCGGAGGCACATCCGCCGGGTGAACGGCGGACGACCCGCGGGTCAGACGGGCGTGGACGCCGTCTGACCTGCTCGGGCGCGCGGCGCAACGCTCATGGGACGTTTGTCCTCCGGAAAGATCCACTTTGACGCGTACACGTCCTGCGTGGCGACAACACCCGTATGCGTGTCGTCATCGTGACCGAATCCTTTCCCCCCGACGTCAACGGCGTGGCCCACTGCGCGCTCCAGACCGCCCGGCACCTCGTGGACCGCGGCCACCTCCCGCTCGTCGTCGCGCCGGCCACCGCCGCCGGTTCCGGGCCGGACGCCGAAGCGCCCTGCCCCGTCGTCCGCGTCCCCTCCCTCCCGCTTCCGGGCTACCCCCAGGTCCGCGTCGCCCTCCCCAGCCGACGCGTCGCCGCGGCCCTCGCCGACCACCGGGCCGACATGGTCCATCTGGCCGGCCCCTTCGTCCTCGGCGTACGCGGCATGGCCGCCGCCGCCCGGCTCGGCATTCCCGCCGTGGCCGTCTACCAGACCGATCTGGCCGGGTACGCCCGTACCTACGTGCACACCGGCGAGGCGGCCGCCTGGCGCCGCATCCGCTCCGTGCACGCCGCCGCCGACCTCACCCTCGCCCCCTCCAGCGCGGCCCTGCACGACCTGACCACGCACGGCGTGCCCCGGGTCAGGCTGTGGCCGCGCGGCGTCGACGCCGTCCGCTTCCGCCCCGACCTCCGCGACGAGGCGCTGCGCCGGGAACTCGCCCCGAACGGCGAGGTGATCGTCGGCTACGTCGGGCGACTCGCCCCCGAGAAGCAGGTCGAACTCCTCTCCGGCGTCTGCGGCCTGGACGGCGTGCGCGTCGTGGTGGTGGGCGACGGGCCCGCCCGGCCGGGACTCGCCGAGGCACTGCCCGGCGCGGTCTTCCTCGGCCGCCGCACCGGTGACGACCTCGCCCGCGTCTTCGCCTCGCTGGACGTCTTCGCGCACACCGGGCCCTTCGAGACGTTCTGCCAGACCGTCCAGGAGGCCATGGCGAGCGGCGTCCCGGTCGTCGCGCCCGCCGCCGGCGGACCACGGGACCTGGTCGACCACGGGCGCACCGGCCTGCTGGTCCCGCCGCGCGACGCCGGCGCCGTGCGCGACGCGGTCGCCGCCCTGGCCGCCGACCCGGCGCGCCGGAGGGCCTACGGGGACGCCGGACGGGCCATGGTCGAGGGCCGCACCTGGGCCGCCGTCGGCGACCAGCTGATCGGCCACTACGGCGACGTCCTCACCGCGCGCCGGCCGGTGGTGGCCGCATGAGCGCCGGACCGCTGCGGATCGTCCGTCTCGCCAACTTCGTCGCGCCCGCCTCGGGCGGACTGCGCACGGCGCTGCGCGAACTGGGCAAGGGCTACCGCGCCGCCGGACATGAACCGGTCCTGGTCGTGCCGGGCGACCGGGCGAGCGACCGCGCCACCGAACAGGGCAGGGTGATCACCCTGCCCGGACCGCTGCTGCCCGGCACCGGCGGCTACCGCGTCCTCACCGACAAGCGGCGTGTCGCCCGCCTGCTCGAGCACCTGGAACCGGACCGCCTCGAGGTCTGCGACCGTACGACGCTGCGCTGGACCGGCAAGTGGGCGCGGCGGGCCCGGGTGCCCGCCGTCATGGTCTCCCACGAGACCGCCGACGGCGTGCTGCGCACGTGGGGGCTGTCGGAGGGTGCCGCCCGGCGAGCCGCCGACTCGCTCAACGTCCGTACGGCGCACAGCTACGCGCGCGTGGTCTGTACGACCGGGTTCGCCGAGCGGGAGTTCGTGCGCATCGGCGCCCGGAACGTGATGCGGGCGCCGCTCGGCGTCGACCTGGTCGAACGGCACCCCGCGCTGGCCGACACGCGGCTGCGGGCCCGGTACGCGCGAGACGACCGGACGCTGCTGGTGACGTGCACCCGACTGTCCGTGGAGAAGCGCCCCGGTACGGCGCTGGACGCGCTCGAGTCCCTGGTGCGCCGTGGCACGCGCGCGGTGCTGGTGGTGGCCGGCGACGGGCCGCTGCGAGGCCGGCTCGAACGGCGGGCCCGGGAACGCGGGCTGCCTGTCGCCTTCCTGGGACACGTCTCCGACCGCGGCCTGCTCGGCGCTCTCCAGGCCTGCGCCGACGTGTGTCTCGCACCGGGGCCCGCGGAGACGTTCGGGCTCGCCGCGCTGGAGGCCATGGCCTGCGGCACGCCCGTGGTCGCCAGCGTCTCCTCGGCGCTGCCCGAGGTGATCGGGGCCGCCGGGGCGACCGCGGCGGACCACGGGGACGCGTTCGCGGACGCCGTGGAGGAACTGCTGGCGCGGCCCCCCGTGGAGCGGCGCGAGGCGGCACGCGCGCGTGCGGAGCGCTTCGGGTGGGCAACGGCGGTGGAGACCTTCCTGGCGGCGCACGACGCGACGGTGCTCACCCGGTCGGGAACGGGAGCGGGGGACGACATGGCGGGAGTGTCGCGCTCCGACGGAGGCGACGGTCCCGTCCGGACGGTTCCGTCCCGGTGCTGACGCCGGCCGGGGTGCGTCAGCGACCGCGTACCGCCACGAAGCGCACCGGGGTGCCCGGTGCCGCCTGGGCGGCGTACGGGAGGTCGGAGGGGCGGACGACCCCGATCACCGGGTAGCCCCCGGTGGTCGGGTGGTCCGCCAGGAAGACCACCGGTCTGCCGTCGGGCGGGACCTGCACGGCACCCAGGACCATTCCCTCGCTCGGGAGTTCGCCCGTCGCCGCCCGGTCCAGCGCGGGTCCCTCGGTGCGCAGCCCGATGCGGTTGCTCGCCGCGGACACGCGGTACGCGCGCGAGGTGAACACCCGGACCGCCTCAGGCGTGAACCAGTCGTCGCGCGGGCCCAGGGTGACCCGGAGGACCAGTTCGGCCGGAGGCGCGGGCTGCGGGGCGACGTCCACGTGCGCGCACGGCGCGCCCGCCCGCCCCAGGGGCAGGACCGTGCCGTCGGTGAGGGGCGCGGGACCGAGGCCCGAGAGGAGGTCCGTCGAGCGGCTGCCGAGGACGGGGTCGAGGGCTATGCCGCCGCCCACGGCGACACAGCTCCGTACGCCGGAGACGGCCCGGCCGACGTCCAGGACGGCTCCCGCGGGCACCCGCACGGGCGTTCCCCAGGCGGCGGGCCGACCGTCCACGACGACCCGGCACGGAGCGCCGGTGACGGCCACGGTGACCGCGCACCGAGGGCGCACGGCACAGCCGTCGAGGGTCGTCTCCAGGACGGCCGCCCCGGGCGGGTTCCCGACGAGCCGGTTGCCGAGCGCCGCGGCGGGCGCGTCCAGGGCTCCGGAGCGCGGCACGCCGAGATGGGCGTGGCCGGGGCGGCCCCGGTCCTGCACGGTGGTCAGCGCCCCGGCGCGGACGACGACGAGCGCACGGTCCGTCATACGGCGTCCTCTCGCGCGTGGGCGACGCGGGTGCCCTCGGCGGCGCGGCCGGGCGCGCGGCTCGTGCTGTGCCGCAGGAGGGAGCCGGCCGTGGGCCGCGAGCCCGGCCGGGCTCGGCCGGTGCCCGCGCGTCTCGGGCGGCGCGCCGTGGCGAGGGCACTCCCGCCACGGCCACGTGGCACCGGCACCGGCATCGAGCCGCTCCCGCCGCAGCGGCGCGGCATCGGTACCCGGCCGCCGACGCCGTAGCGCAGTGGCACCGGTACCCGGCCGTCGATGCCGCAGCGGCGTGGCACCGGCATGAGGACGTTCATGCCGCACCCTCCCGGTCCGTCGGGACGAAGCGCACGCGCGTGCCCGGTGCCAGCAGCGCGGCCGGCACGCGCGTGTGGTCCCACAGCACGGCAGGCGTGGTCCCGATCAGCTGCCAGCCGCCCGGCGAGGAGCGTGGATAGACCCCCGTGTACGGGCCCGCCAGCGCCACCGACCCGGCCGGCACGGCGGTGCGCGGGGTCGCCCGGCGCGGGACGTCGTAGCGCGACGGCAGGCCCGTGAGGTAGCCGAAGCCGGGTGCGAAGCCGCAGAAGGCGACGCGGAACTCGGTGGCCGCGTGGATGCGGGCCACCTCCAGGGCGCGGACGCCCCAGTGGGCGGCGACCTCGGCCAGGTCGGGGCCGTCGTACCGCACCGGCAGTTCGATCACCTCACCCGTGAGCGGGGGAGCGGGCGGCACGGCGGCCGTGGTCAGTTCGGCGGCCCAGCGGGCCCGGTCGGCCAGACCGTCGAGGAGGACCGTACGGGCCGCCGGGACGATCTCGCGCACGGTCAGCGAGCCCTCCGCGCGGCGCCGCAGCAACTCGGCGTGGAGGGCTTGGGCCTCCGCACCGGAGGTCACCTCGACGAGCAGGGCGTCCTGGCCGACGGGCAGCGCCCTCATGCGAACGCCGCCACGCGCACCCCGGACTCCTCCAGCCGCCGCCGGACCCGGCGGGCCAGCTCCACCGCGCCGGGCGTGTCGCCGTGCAGGCAGAGGGAACGCGCGCGTACCCCGATGCGCGACCCCGCGCGGGAGGTGACCTCTCCGAGCCTGGCCAGGCTCACCGACCGCTCGACGACGGCGTCCGCGTCGGTGATCACGGCCCCGTCCCGGCCACGGGGCACCAGTGTGCCCTCCTCGGTGTAGGCGCGGTCCGCGAACGCCTCCGTGACGGCGGACAGCCCCGCCTTCCCGGCCAGCTCCAGCAGGCGCGAGCCCGGCAGCCCGAGCACGGGCAGCGTCGCGTCGGCCAGGAGCACGCCGTCGACCACCGCCGCCGCCTGCTCCTCGTCGTGCACGACCCGGTTGTAGAGCGCGCCGTGCGGTTTGACGTACGCCACGCGGGCGCCCGCCGCGCGAGCGAAGACCTCCAGGGCACCGATCTGGTAGGCCACCTCGGCGGCCAGTTCGGAGGGCGGCACGTCCATCGTGCGCCGCCCGAACCCGGCGAGGTCGCGGTAGGAGACCTGCGCGCCGATCGTCACGCCCCGCTCGGCGGCCAGCTCGCACACCCGCCGCATGGTGGACGCGTCCCCGGCATGGAAGCCGCAGGCCACGTTGGCGCTGGTCACGACGGACAGCAGTTGCTCGTCGTCCGTCAGCTGCCAGCGTCCGAAGCCCTCGCCGAGGTCGGCGTTGAGATCGATCATGCTGTCTCCTGGTCAGGCCACGCGGTACCGCTCGTCGCGGGCATCGGTGAGGAACATCTGTCCCGGAAGGTGTCCGGAAAGGTAGAGGATCGTTGAACGATCCCTCAATACCCCTGTTGTTTCGTCCGGTGTCTGCGGTTGAATTCCGGGCATGGCAGAGCAGCTGGCGGGACTGGCCGACGACCGCGCCCTCCTGGGCCGCACCAGTACGGCCGAACGCGTCTCGGACATCCTCAGGAGCCGTATCGCCGAGGGCTATTTCCCGCCGGGGACGCGCCTGTCGGAGGACAGCATCGGCGGTGCCCTCGGCGTCTCCCGCAACACCCTGCGCGAGGCGTTCCGGCTGCTCACCCACGAACGCCTGCTGGTCCACGAGTTGAACCGGGGCGTGTTCGTCAGGGTCCTGACCGTCGAGGACGTCGAGGACATCCACCGCACGCGCGCCCTCGTCGAGTGCGCCGTCGTACGAGGTCTGGGGGAGCCGCCGTACGCCCTCGGCAACCTCGCCGAAGCCGTCCGGGAGGGGCAGCGGGCGGCGCGCGAAGGTGACTGGAAAGCGTTGGGTACGGCCAACATCCACTTCCACCGGGAACTGGTCGCCCTCGCGGGCAGCGAACGCACCGACGAGCTGATGCGCAGCGTCTTCGCCGAACTGCGTCTGGCCTTCCACGTCGTCGACGACCCCCGTCGGCTGCACGAGCCCTACCTCACCCGCAACCGGCAGATCCTCCAGGCGCTCGAGGCCGGCGGCAGGGACGAGGCGGAGAAGCTGCTCGCCGTGTATCTCGCCGACTCACTGGAACGGATCGTCGAGGTGTACCGGCGGCGGGTGGGCGACGACCCCGCCGGCGGCTGAGGCTCTCCGCGGCGGCTCTGGGGGAGCGCGGCCTGGACCGGCTGCGGCTTCGGCTGTGGCCTCAGCGGGCTGGGGGTCTGGCGGCCTGTGGTTCTGGCGGGGCGTGGCCTTCGAGGCTGGTGGCTTCGGCCGGCCGTGGCTCTCGGGGCTCCGGCTCTGGCGGCCGTCGTCGTCGCGGGCCGCGGCCGGGGCGTCCCGGCGTTCGCGTCGGGCGGTCTCGCGCCGCTGTGACGGGGGTCGCTTCTGCGCTGTTTGGGTCGATGTCAGACCGAGGACCTAGTCTGTGCACCGTGACTTCGCCTGCATCGACGGACCGTGTTCCGCCCCAGCTCAGCGCGGGGCCGCGCCCGGCGCCGGGCCCGGCCGCCGACGAGGGACTGGCGCGGCGGCTGCGCGCGCTCGCCTGCACCGCGCCGATCCACGACCTCGACGCACGCAAGGCCAACCTCGCCGGCGAGTACTCGGTCTACGGCATGGCGGAGATCGCCCTCTCCGCGATCGACCTGGTCACCCTGAACATGGACTTCGACACCGGCGCCGACCACGACCAGATAGTCGCCCGCCTGATCCCGCGCATCGCCGCGCAGGCCCCCCGAAGGCCGGCCGAGGAACACGAGCGCGTCGCCCGCTGGGTCCTGGAGAACCTGATCAACGTCGGCAGCGTCGACCGCGGCTTCCGCGCCGTGTACGGCACCTTCACGCCGGACGGCACCTACGTCCGCCGCGACTACGACTTCAAGCTCCTCGAGGAGGTCCCCGGCCACGGCGGCACGGTCTACCTCCGTACCACGGACGAGGCGGTCAACGTCCTGGTGGGCGCCCTCGACACCGACGTCACCAGCGCGCAGATCGCCGCCGAGGTCAAGCTCGAGGTCCTCGTCCGCCGCGGCCGCCTGGCCGACGCCCAACTCGCCGCCGAGCAGGCCCGCTACCGGACCGTGCAGTACTCGGAAACGCTGCGCCGGGCCCTGGAGGCGACCCGGCGCAACGTCCGCGCGGTGGACTGGCTCAACGCCGTGCCCGACATGATCGCCGAGGCCCTCGACCACGTGGCCGACCGCTACCGCCACGAGAACGCGATCCTCACCAACATCCGCAAGGCCCGCGACGAGATCGAGGACGCGGAGAACAAGCGGCGGGCCGCCGAACTCGTCGACATCGTCAAGGACTGCATCCGCCGCCACACCCAACTGCAGTCCCGGCTGCTGGAGGCCGGACCGCTGTTCCGCGCCGAGCAGGACCGGCAGGCCTTCGCCACCCCCATGACGTCGTCGGGAATAGACCTCTACGGGCATCTCGTCGCCCCCGTGCTGCCGTTGCCGCTGGAGGAGGCGGTCCGGGTCACCGACGCGTTCTTCGCGCACGGGACGGGACTGCGGACACCGGTGTCCGTCCGGGTGGGTGATCTCGTCGACCTGCTGCTGACGCCACCGGTGGAGCGGGAGCACCTCGGCGCCGAGATGCCGGAGCCGGACCTCATCGCGACACCCGACGACAGCCGGTTCAGCGAGGAGCAGCTGGCCGCCGCGATGGAACTGCTGGACCTGCCCGCCGACGCGCCGCGGCGGCTGTCGGGCCTCCTCGCGCAAGCACGCGGACGAGATCCCGAACTGCCCTACCTGGTGGCCCTGCTGGCGGTGCACGCGGCCAGCCCGGCGGTCGGCACGGCCTATCGGCAGGGCGAGCCGAAGCTGTTGTTCGCCGTCGACGACGGGACCGAACTGGACGATCCGGAGTTCGGCGGGGCCGACCTGATCGTGGGCACGGCGCTGCTGGACGCGGCGGGGATGGCCGCGGATCGGACGGAAGCGGCATGAGGCGGTCCCCGAAGCGAAGCGGCACGAGCCGGATCCGGAAGCGGAACGACACGAACCGGCCGCCGAAGCACAAGAGCGAACGTCCCCGCAGGACGCCCGCAAGAACGAGCACCCCCGCAGCAACGCGCACCCCCGCAGCAAGGAGCCGAAACCGTGACCGAGCACGTCGACCGGAGTGAGCCCGAGGCCGCCGCGCCGGTCTCCGCCGTCGTCACTCCCGCCGACGCCGCCGACGCGGCGCGGCTCGTCGCCTTCGGGCTCCAGCCCAGACTCCAGCCCGCGCGCGACCAGGAGTACACCGACCTGCTGCGGCGCTACCGCGAGGACCCGCCGTTCGCGCGGCTCGCGGACGCCGTGGCCACCGGGCTGGGACTGATCGTGCTGGAGGTGTCCCCGCGCGCGGGAATGGCCGTCACCGCCGCCGAGGACTCGGTGTTCGCCGTCCGTATGGGCGACTACGCACGGCGTACGTCCGCCGACTCCGGGGACCGGTTCCTGCACGGTCTGGCCCACCTCGCCGTCGCCGCGATGGCGTTCCCCCGGCCCGAGGACCTGGCCGACGACGGCTACATCGGCCGGGTCAGCGTCAACGGCGTCGACGCCTTCGTGCGCCAGGCCTGCCGCCGGCTGGAGGAGCGGGCGGAACGGCAGGGCGAGAACACCGACCCCGCGACCGACGCCCCGGGTCTGGAGGCCGCCTGGCGCATCTGGGCCAGACGCAGCGCCGCCGGTGCCACCAAGGACGCCCGCCGGCTCGCCGGTTCGACGACCGGCATCGTCGGCAAGGCCGTCGCGTTCCTCACCGACTCCGGGTTCCTCCAGCGCACCGGCGACGACAACGGCGGCACGTACCGGACCACCGCCCGCTATCAGCTCCAGGTCCGCGACATGGCGGGGAACGCGGCCATGGCCGAGCTGCTGGAACTGGGCATTGTCCCGGTCACCGACGGCGCACCGACCCTGCTGCCCCCCGAGGAGTCCGACGACCTGGAACTCGTCGCCGACGCGGGGCTGCCGTTCCACTCCTGAAGCCGCCCGAGCCTCCCAAGGCTTGCCGGGACCTCCCGCGGCTTCCGGGGACTCCGCGAACTCCACGCAGCCCCGAGGCCCGGGCAGTTCCCCGGAGCACCGATCCACCGCACCTTCCGAAGACTTACGAGAGTCCGCCATGTACGAGCTGTCCCGGGTCCGCCTCTACTCGATCGGGCCCGCCGGTGCGCGCTATGCCGACACCGTGCTTGACCTGCGAGGCGTGGGCGACGTCGTGCCCGATCCCGCACCCACGCAGGCGGAGTTCTTCGAGGACGAGCCCGTCGGCCCGCCGCGCCGGCCCGCGCCCGCGGGCGTGCTCTTCCTGGAGAACGGCGGCGGCAAGTCCGTCCTGCTCAAGCTGATCTTCTCGGTGATGCTGCCCGGCCACCGCAACACCCTCGGCGGCGCCAGCTCCGGCGTTCTGCGCAAGTTCCTGCTCGCCGACGACTGCGGTCATGTCGCCCTGGAGTGGCAGCACGTGCTGACCGGCGAGTGCGTGGTCGTCGGCAAGGCCAGCGAGTGGCGCGGCCGCCAGGTGTCCAACGACCCGCGGAAGTTCGCCGAGGCCTGGTACTCCTTCCGCCCCGGCCCCGGCCTCACCCTCGACAACCTTCCCGTCGCCGAGTCCACCGCCGTACGGCCGTCCGTCGAGGGTCAGTCGGGGGCTCAGGGCCGCCGGCGCACCATGAAGGGCTTCCGGGACGCGCTCACCGACGCGGGCAAGGCGTACCCGCATCTGGAGGTGCACTGGGAGGAGATCCACGACCGGTGGATCGAGCACCTCGGCGAGCTCGGCCTCGACCCCGAACTCTTCCGCTACCAGCGGGAGATGAACGCCGACGAGGGAGAGGCCGCCGGCCTCTTCGCGGTCAAGAAGGACTCCGACTTCACCGACCTGCTGCTGCGCGCCGTGACGGACACACGGGACACCGACGGTCTCGCCGACCTCGTGGGCGGCTTCGGCAACAAGCTGGGCCGGCGCGCCGAGCTGATCGCCGAACGCGATTTCACCGCAGGCTCGGTGGACCTGCTCGGGCGCATCGTCGAGGCCGCGGACGCGCGGGCACGCGCGCGTGACGTCCACGCCGGTGCCGAGCGCCGCACCCGCACCCTCGCGCGCCGGCTCACCGCCCGTGGCCTGCGGGAGCGCACCCGTGCCGCGGACCTGGCCCAGCGGGTCACCGCCGCCGCCTACGCCGTCACGCACTCCGAGGGCGCCCGCGAGCGCAGCGCGCTGATCGCCGCCGAACTCGCCTTCCGGCACGCCTCCTTGGCGCTCGCCGCCGCGGAGAAGTCCGCCGCCGCCCAGAAGCGGGAACTCGCCGAAGCCCGCACCCTGCACGCCGCCTGGCAGGCCGCCGAGGTCTCCCTGCGCCAGCGCGCCGCCGCCGACCGGGTCGCGCGCGTGTCCGCCGCCATCCAGGAGGCAGAGCGGGACGCCGCCCCGGCGCTGGCCGCCCGCGCCAAGGCCGCCGCCGACCTCGTCCGCGCCCTGCACGCCGCCGCCGCGAACGCCGAGACCCTCGCCAACGAGGAGGAGGAACGCTCCGCAGCGCTCCAGGACGTCGGCGAGGCCGCCCACCGGGACGCCACCTCCGCCGCCACCGAGGCGCAGCGCGCCCGCAGCGAGGCCGGCCACCTGCGCCAGCGCCTCACCGAGGTCGAGCAGGAGACCGCCGAAGCGGTCCGCGCCGGCTGGCTGGACGACAGCGCGCCCGACGCCGACCCCGCGCGCGCCGCCCTCGCCGCCAGCGACGCCGAGAAGAGCGCCGTGGCCGCCTGGGACACCGCCCGCGAGGCCGCGCGGGCAGCCGCCGAGCACGCCCGCGAGGCCGCCTCGGCCGAGTCCCGCGCCGAGCTGACCGCGGCCCGGGCCGCGGACGCGGCGACGGCCGCACAACGGTCGTACGAGGCCGAGCGCCGGCTCGCCGAGGGCCTCGCGAGCGAGGAACGGCTGGCCGAACTGCTCGGCCTGACCGGTGGCGCGAGCGCGCGGATCATCCCGCAGCCGCGCCAGGAGGGCGAGGCCGAGGGCACCGGGCTCACGCCCGAGGACCTCGACCGCTACGCCGAGGAGCTGCGCGAACTCCTCGACGACACCGTCTCCTCCGCCGAGCGGCAGCTGTTCGAGCTGCGGACCGCCGCCGCCGACGACTCCCGCATCCTCGGCGCACTCGGCGACGGTGGACTCCTGCCGCCCGGCCCGGACGTGCTCGCGACGGTCGAGTTCCTCGGCGAGCACGGCATCCCCGCCCTGCCCGGCTGGCGCTACCTCGCCCAGGCCGTCGACCCCGTCGACCACGCACGCGTCCTCGCCGCCCGGCCGGAACTGGTCGACGGCGTGATCATCACCGACCCGGACTCGCACGCACGCGCGCGCGAAGCGCTCAGCGAGGCCGCGCTGCTGCCCCGGTCCGCCGTGGCCGTCGGCACCGCCGCCGCCCTCCTCGCCCCCACCCCGGCGCCCGGCGCCGACACCCGTGACGTCTTCCTCGTACCGCCGAACCCGGCCATGCACGACGAACACGCAGCCGACGAGGAACGGCAGACGCTGCGCGCGCGGGCCACGGAACGGGACGAGGAGATCCGCCGGCTCGCGGCGCGGCTCGGCAAGGACCGCGAACTGGCGGCCAGGCTCGCCTCCTGGCGCACCGGCTGCCCTGCCGGGCGGCTCACCGAACTGGCGCGGACCACCGAGGAGGCACGCGCCTTCGCCGAGGAGACCGAGGCCGAGCTGGCCGAGGCACGGACCGTGCGCGCGGAGGCCGACGAGGCGGCCGCCGAAGCCGCGCAACTGCGCGACGAGCGGCAGGAGACCGCCCAGAAGGCCCGGCGCGCCGCCGACGCCCTCGCCGGCCTCGCCTTCCGGCTGCGCGAACGCGCCGGCTGGCAGGTCAAGCTGCGTGAACTCGCCGACGAGGCCGCGGAGTCCGAGGCCCGCGCCCAGGCCTGCCTGGAGCGCGCCCGCGCTGCCGACGAGGACCGCCGCGCCGCCCAGCGCGCCGCCGACGACTCCCGCCGCACCGCGCGTGCGCTGCGCGCAGAGCGCTCCGAGATCGCCGGCGCCCCCGACGACGTACCGGAGGACGAGCCGGACGCGCCCAAGGCGTCCCTGCCCGCCCTGCGCGAGGCCTATCGGGCCGCCTCCCAGGTGTACGAGAAGGTGGGCGTCGGCGCCGACCTGCGAGCCGAACAGGCCCGCGCGGAGAGCGACGAGAGCGCGGCCCTGGCCGAGCTGGACCGGCTGAGCAACAAGGTCCGCACCCGCGCGGAGCAGTTGCTCCAGTCACCCGACGGCTCCGACGGGCCGTCCCGGCAGGCAGCCGCCGCGCGCGCGGAGGAGCTGGTCCAGCTCCTGGAGACCCGCGTGTCCAGCACGAGCGAGCAACTCGGCAGGCTCCGCGGCGAGGCCGAACGGAACGCGCCCGAGGACGGCGACGCCCACACCCGGCTGCCCGAGGAGCTCGAGCCGCGCGACGCCGAACACGCACAGGCGCTGCTGCGCACCGCCACCGCCGAACTGGCCTCCCGCGCCGAGGCGTTGACCCAGGCCAGGGAGGCGCACGCTGAACTGCTGGACGCCCACCGTGCCGCCGAGGACGCCGCCGGAGGCTTCGACGAGATCGCCGCCATGCTCCGCGACCTGCTGCGCGAGCACACTCCCGAGGAGGGACAGGAGGCGCCGGAGCCCTACCCGGGCACCCTGGAGGAGGCCCGCCAGTCCGCGGCCGAGGCCCGCCGGTCCCTGCGTGGCTGCGCCGCCGACCTGTCCGCCGCCGAGGCCGCGGTCCGTGAGGCGAGCGACATCCTCGTCCGGCACGCCAACTCCACCCGCTACGAACAGGTGCGCACCCCTGCCCGGCAGCAGATCCGCGAACTGCCCGCCGCCGCGCTGCCCGAGCACGCCCAGAAGTGGGCGGACGCCTTCGCACCCAGGCTCCGCGTCCTCACGGACGAGTTGGAGCAGCTGGAGCGCAATCGCGACTCGATCGTGGACCGGCTGCGCGGCCTCGTGGAGTCGGCGCTCGCCACACTGCGGTCCGCCCAGCGGCTGTCCCGGCTGCCCGAAGGACTCGGCGAGTGGTCCGGGCAGGAGTTCCTGCGCATCCGCTTCGAGGAACCCGACCAGGCCACTCTCACCGAGCGGCTCGGCGAGGTCGTCGACGAGGCCACCCGCGCCGCCGTCAAGAAGAACTCCGACCTGCGGCGCGACGGCATGTCCCTGCTGCTGCGGGGCGTCGGGGCGGCGCTTGAGCCCAAGGGCGTCGCCGTCGAGATCCTCAAGCCGGACGCCGTGCTGCGCGCCGAGCGGGTGCCCGTCGGCCAGATGGGCGACGTCTTTTCCGGTGGCCAGCTGCTCACCGCCGCCATCGCCTTGTACTGCACGATGGCGGCCCTCAGGAGCAACGACCGGGGCCGCGACAAACACCGGCACGCCGGCACACTCTTCCTCGACAACCCCATCGGCCGTGCCAACGCGACCTATCTGCTGGAGCTCCAGCGCGCGGTCTCGGACGCCCTCGGTGTGCAGCTCCTGTACACCACCGGCCTGTTCGACACGACGGCGCTGGCGGAGTTCCCCCTGGTCATCCGCCTGCGCAACGACGCCGACCTCCGGGCCGGCCTGAAGTACATCAGCGTGGAGGAGCACCTCCGCCCGGGACTGCCGCAAACGTCCTCCGGCGAGGCGGGGCACAGCGAGATCACGGCGACGAGGATGTTCAAGCGCCCGGCACCGGTCACCCCGTAGCGCGGCGGCGGGAAACCGCCGCCATGGCGGGCGCCGTCCGAGAGGAAGGACAGGTGACGCCGCGACCGGAGTGATGCGACGGCGGGCGCGGCCGCCCCGGCTGCGAGCCGGAGCGGCCTGCTGAGCGATGCGTCCCGTGAGGCCGGTCTCGGGTCGTCAGGGACGTCCCGAGCTATCGGTCGCAGGTGTCAGGAGTGGGACAGCCGTCCGGCGCCGCCGCTCCTGCGACGTATCCGCTCCTGCGCGCGCCCGGCGACCCGCTCCTGCCGGCGCGCCCGGCGACGCTCACGGCGCAGTGCTCGCGCGGTGCTGCTCGGCGTCGACACGACGCCGTTGCGCTGGTTCCACACCTGGCGGGTCACCCAGACGTCCAGCGCACCCCAGGTGGCCACCACGATGCTGACCACGCTGCTGATGACCATGGGGAAAGCCAGCCAGGATCCGGCCAGCGTGCACAGGAAGGCGACCATGGCCTGAAGCAGAGTCACGGCGATGAGCAGCACCGCCCGCACCGCCGACCTGCGAACAGGGTCGGGAAGCCGACGCCGACGGGCGGGCTCTTCCACCCACAACGGCCGGTACTGCGGCTGCTCCCGCTCCGCCCGGGACGTGACACCGCCCCGGGTCGCCCCCGAGTCGCGGACCTCCTCGGCCACGTCGCCGACGGCCGCCACGGTCACCGGAGGGCCGCTTCGCTCCGTCACCCTGCGCGCCTGGACCGGAATGTCACGATCCGGTGCCTCGGGGTCCCGCAGCGCCGTACCGCGCGCAGCCGTACCGTCCTCGGGCGCCTCGCGCCGCTCCGCCGTGCCCATCAACGTGTCACTCCCCACCGCCGGCAGACCTCTTGCCCCCGGCTCCAAGAACCGGCTCCCCATTGGCTGCCCGGCTTGCGCTCTTTTACGCCGTCCGGGTGCGGCATGCGGCTCCTGTGGCCGATTCCGTCCCCAATTCCCAATGAGTAGGACGCGCAACCCGCCCCGAAGATTCCCGAACTGCGAAAAATTCTGGCCAACTCCACCACGGTGCCGGTCGGATCCCGTCCCCCTCGAAGGTGTTGGTTCCGGGAGGCAATCTCCCGCAATGAACGGACAACTCACCCTGCTGCGACGCCTATGCGGACGTTCCGATTCCGGACGTGTCTTCGAGTTAACGGCGCGTCGGTAGTAGGCTCGCGCCGTTTGTTGACGCACATGCGTACCCCCTGCCGGTGGGGGTTCGAGCTGGGGGAGTCCATGCGCTTTCGCGGGAAGTCGATCCGCCGGAAGATCGTGGCGCTGCTGCTCGTGCCGCTGGTGTCCCTGACCGCCCTGTGGGGCTTCGCCACGGTGCTCACGGGCCGCGAGGCGAACCGCCTGTTCACGGTGTCGAACCTCGTGGAGAAGGTCGGCTACCCCATCGAGGACACCGTCCGGATCGTCCAGCAGGAACGCCGCCAGACCCTGGTCTACCTCGCCGATCCCCGCGCCTCCGACGCGTTGTCCGCCCTGCGCCGTACCCGTACCGCCACCGACGAGGCGCTCGCGGAGATCCGCGCGAACGCCAAGGACTCCGACGTACACGAGGTACTGGACGAGGACGACGGCGAAGGGCTGACGGCGGTCCTCGACGCCTTCGACGGGGTCGACGCCCTGCGCCGCGGTGTCGAAGAGGGAACCGTGACCCGCGCCCAGGCGCTGGACCTCTACAACCGTCTGATCGACCCCTGTTACACGCTGCTGGCCAAGCTCGACGTCGTCGACAGCGTGGAGATGGACAAGCAGTACCGCGCTCTCGTCAGCGTCGCCCGCGCCCGTGAGCTGCTCTCCCGGGAGGACGCCCTGCTCGGCTCCGCCCTGGTCGTGGGCCGGGTCACCCGGGAAGAGATCCGTGACGTCTCCGACCTCGAGGCCCAGCGCAACGTCGTCTACGACATCAGCCTCGCCCAACTGCCCGTCGCGGAGCGCGAACGCTACGAGCGCTTCTGGAAGAACGCCACCACCGCCCCCGTGCGCACGGCGGAACAGGCGGTCGCGTCCACCGAGCCCGGCGAGATGCCCCGCGGGGTCACCGCCAAGACCTGGGACACCGCGGCCGCGAACGTCCTCGACGAACTCGGCACCCTCGACGAGCAGGCGAACGACCGTTACCAGGACCGCGTCCGCCCCGTGGCCGTCGAGGTGATCGTCAAGGCGGTCGTCGCCGGAGTATTCGGCCTCATCGCCCTGCTCGTCTCCCTCGTCCTGTCCGTGCGCATCGGCCGCGGACTCATCCGTGACCTGCGTCAACTGCGCCTGGAGGCGCACGAGGCGTCCGGCGTACGGCTGCCCAGCGTCATGCGCCGCCTCTCCGCGGGCGAACAGATCGACGTCGAGACAGAAGCCCCGCGGCTGAAGTACGACAAGAACGAGATCGGCGAGGTCGGCCAGGCCCTCAACACCCTTCAGCGCGCCGCGGTCGAGGCCGCCGTCAAACAGGCCGAGCTGCGCTCCGGCGTCTCCGAGGTCTTCGTCAACCTCGCCCGCCGAAGCCAGGTCCTGCTCCACAAGCAGCTCACCCTGCTCGACACCATGGAGCGCCGCACCGAGGACACCGAGGAACTCGCCGACCTCTTCCGCCTCGACCACCTCACCACCCGCATGCGACGGCACGCCGAGGGCCTGGTGATCCTCTCCGGCGCCGCCCCCTCGCGGCAGTGGCGCAAGCCCATCCAACTGATGGACATCGTGCGCGCCGCCGTCGCCGAGGTCGAGGACTACGAACGCATCGAGGTCCGCCGCCTCCCTCGTGTCGCCGTCACCGGCCCCGCCGTCGCCGACCTCACGCATCTCGTGGCCGAGCTCCTGGAGAACGCCACCGTGTTCTCCCCGCCGCACACCGCCGTCCAGGTCCTCGGCGACCGGGTCGCCAACGGCTTCACGCTGGAGATCCACGACCGCGGCCTCGGCATGGCGCCCGAGGCGCTCCTGGACGCCAACCTCCGGCTCGCCGAGACGCCGGAGTTCGAACTGTCCGACACCGACCGGCTGGGCCTCTTCGTGGTCAGCAGGCTCGCCCAGCGTCAGAACGTCCGCGTCTCCCTGCAGCCCTCCCCGTACGGCGGCACGACCGCGGTCGTCTTCATCCCCGACGCCCTGCTCACCGACGACGTCCCCGACACCAACGGCATCGGCTTCCGGCTCGACCGCCCCCGGCCCGGGAAGGAGACGGAGCCCGCGAGGAGCCGCAGGTCCGCGCTGGCCCAGACGCCGGTGCAGCTCCCCGGCACGCCCGCGCTGCTGGACGGCCCGGTCGAACTGGAGGCTCCGGTCGACCTGGACGCCTTCGGCGGCTTCCCGGTCCCCCTGGACGACGACAGCGGCGAGCGGGGCGGCCTGTTCCGTACCAGCCGCTCCCTCACCCGCACGCCGGACGGCCCGGTGCCCGATGCCGTCGAGCAGCGCCGTCGGCCGACCGACGTCCGGAGCGACCCGGACCGTCCCGCGACGGGCGACCCGGCCGCCCCCGTGCCCCTGCCGAGCCGGAGAACCCCGAAGCTGGTCAGCTCGCACGGCCGTCCGGTCACCGATCAGCGGCCCCGACGCGCGGGTGCGGAGACGGGCACGGGCGAAGAACCCCCGTCGCGGCCGACCGGAGGGCGGCCGGAGCAGGACGGCCCGGCCCCGCTGCCCTCCCGCCGTCGCGGCGCGACGCCACAGATACCGCGGAGCACCGGTGCCGCCGAGCACTCCGGCGACAGCGCCGGCCGGCCGCCGCAGCCACCCGCCCTGCCGAGCCGCAGCCGAAGGCCCGCCGGCCCGGACGAGACGGCCGACCTCACGCGCAAGCCGCCCCACCAGGCCGAGGAACCGGTGCCGGGCGGTCCCGAGGGCCTCACCGGGTCTCCTGGCGACACGGCTCATGGCACCGGCTCCGGTACGGGTGCCCTGCCCCGGCGTGTACGGCAGGCGAACCTGGCCCCGCAGCTGCGGCAGGGCCCCGAGCAGCCCGCCCAGGACCGCTCGAACCCTGCCGACCGTGACGCGGACGAGGTCCGCAGCCGCATGGCCTCGCTCCAGCGCGGCTGGCAGCGCGGCCGCGCGGAGAACGCCGCGGACGACGATGCCCACAGCGGTACAGCACCACAACGAACGACAAAGGGGGACGGTCGATGACCGCACCGAAGGCGACCCGCCACACCACGACCGACAACGGCGAACTGAACTGGCTCCTCGACGACCTCGTCGACCGCGTCGGCAGCATCCGCAAGGCCGTCGTCCTTTCCGGCGACGGCCTGCCGACGGGAGCCTCCAAGGACCTGAGCCGGGAGGACAGCGAGCACCTGGCCGCTGTGGCCTCCGGATTCCACAGCCTCGCCAAGGGCGTCGGGCGCCACTTCGAGGCCGGCAGCGTCCGCCAGACCGTCGTGGAACTCGACGAGGCCTTCCTGTTCGTCACCGCCGCGGGCGACGGCAGCTGCCTCGCAGTCCTCGCGGACGCCGACTCGGACGTCGGACTGGTGGCGTACGAGATGACGCTGCTGGTGAAGCGGGTCGGCGTACATCTGGGTACCGCCCCGCGCACCGATCTGCCCGCCGGCGGGTAGTGGGACGGTATGAGGACAGACGGACAGGGAAGCAGCCACTGGTTCGACGACGAGGCCGGACCAGTCGTCCGTCCGTACGCCATGACGCGCGGCCGCACCACCAGTGCGGTCCAGCACCGTCTCGACCTGATCGCGGTCGTCGTGGCCGAACCCCAGGCCGACGACCCGGACGCGGACCTCGCGCTGTCCCCGGAACACGTCGACATCGTGGACCTGTGCCGGGACGCCCCCCAGTCGGTCGCCGAACTCGCCGCCGGACTCGACCTGCCCGTCGGGGTGGTACGGGTCCTCGTCGGGGATCTCGTGGACGCGGAATTCGTCCATGTGAACCGGCCCGTACCCCCGGCCGAGCTGCCGGACGAGAGTATTCTGCGCGACGTGATCAACGGCCTCCGAGCGTTGTGAGCAGCGCGGAAGCGAGGTGAGGACGTGGCAGGCTGGCAGTTCTGGGTGGACCGGGGCGGCACCTTCACGGACGTCGTCGCGCGCCGCCCGGACGGCCGTTTGCTCACCCGCAAGCTGCTGTCCGACAACCCGGCGCGGTACGCCGACGCGGCCGTCGCCGGCGTCCGCGCCCTGCTCGGCGACGCGTGCGAGCCCGTCGAGGCGGTGCGCATGGGCACCACCGTCGCCACCAACGCCCTCCTGGAGCGGACGGGCGAACGCACCCTCCTCGTCGTCACCCGCGGCTTCCGCGACGCCCTGCGCATCGCCTACCAGAACCGCCCCCACATCTTCGCCCGCCGCATCGACCTGCCGGAACTCCTCTACGAACGGGTCGTCGAGGTCGACGAGCGCATCGCGGCCGACGGCACCGTCCTGCGCGCCCCGGACCTGGACGTCCTCGCCGGACCGCTGCGGCAGGCCTACGACGACGGCATCCGCGCGGTCGCCGTGGTCTGTCTGCACAGTCACCGCCATCCCGCCCACGAGCAGGCCGTGGGACGACTCGCCGCCCGCATCGGATTCCCGCAGATCTCGCTGTCCAGCGAGGTCAGCCCCCTCATGAAGCTCGTCCCGCGCGGGGACACGGCTGTGGTGGACGCCTACCTCTCGCCGGTGCTGCGCCGCTACGTCCGGCACGTCGCCGACGAACTGCGCGATGTGCGCCTGATGTTCATGCAGTCCAACGGAGGCCTGGCCGAGGCGAGGCGGTTCCGCGGCAAGGACGCCGTCCTGTCCGGGCCCGCAGGGGGCATCGTGGGCATGGCCCGCATGTCCCAGCTCGCCGGCTTCGACCGTGTCATCGGCTTCGACATGGGCGGAACCTCCACCGACGTCTCCCACTTCGCGGGCGCGTACGAACGCGTCTTCACCACGCAGCTCGCGGGCGTCCGTCTGTGCGCGCCCATGCTGGACATCCACACCGTCGCCGCCGGCGGCGGCTCCGTCCTCCACTTCGACGGTTCCCGCTACCGCGTGGGGCCGGACTCGGCCGGCGCGGCCCCCGGCCCCGCCTCCTACCGAGGCGGCGGCCCCCTCGCCGTCACCGACGCCAATGTGATGCTCGGCCGCATCCAACCCGCCCACTTCCCGAAGGTGTTCGGCCCCGAAGGCGACCAGCCCCTCGACGACGCACTCGTCCGTGACCGCTTCACCGCACTCGCGCGCGAGATCCGCGAGACGGTCGGCGACGACCGCACACCCGAGCAGGTAGCCGAGGGGTTCCTCCAGATCGCCGTCGCCAACATCGCCAACGCGGTGAAGCGGATCTCCGTCCAGAAGGGCCACGACGTCACTCGCTACGCCCTCACCACCTTCGGCGGTGCGGGCGGTCAGCACGCCTGCATGGTCGCCGACTCCCTCGGTATCCGTACCGTGCTCGTGCCGCCCATGGCCGGTGTCCTGTCCGCGCTCGGCATCGGCCTCGCCGACACCACGGCCATGCGCGAACAGTCCGTGGAGGCGCCGCTGGAGTCCGCCTCCCTGCCGCGGATCCTCAGGACGGCCGACGACCTGGAGGCGGCGGTCCGCGCCGAACTCCGGGCCGAACACGTCCCCGACGACCGCGTCCGGGTCACCCGCCGCGCCCAACTGCGCTACGACGGCACCGACACCACCCTCACCGTCGAACTGACCGACCCCGCCACCATGCGGGCCGCCTTCGAGGAACGTCATCGCGCCACGTACTCCTTCGTGCTCGACCGCCCGGTCGTCGTGGAAGCACTCTCCGTGGAATGCACCGGCGTCACCGAACCCCCCGATCTCTCCGCCCTCGCCCCGTACGAAGGCCGCACCGCACCACCCCGCACCGTCCGCCTCCACACCGGCGGCACCTGGCGCGACGTGCCCCTCCACCGCCGCGAGGACCTGCCTCCCGGCCAGACCGTCACCGGACCGGCGATCATCACCGAGACCAGCACGACGACCGTCGTGGACGACGGCTGGCGGGCCGCGACCACGCACGACGGGCATCTGCTCTTGGAACGCACGGCGATCACGCAGAGTTCCGATGTGGACACGGAAGCGGATCCCGTCCTCCTAGAGGTGTTCAACAACCTGTTCATGTCCATCGCCGAACAGATGGGCGCCCGGCTGGAGTCGACGGCCCAGTCCGTCAACATCAAGGAACGCCTCGACTTCTCCTGCGCGCTCTTCGACCCCGACGGAAACCTGGTGGCCAACGCCCCCCACATCCCCGTCCACCTGGGATCGATGGGAACCAGCGTCAAGGAGGTCATCAGCCGTCGCGGCCCCGCCATGCGCCCTGGCGACACCTACGCCGTCAACGACCCCTACCACGGCGGCACCCACCTGCCCGACGTCACCGTGATCACGCCGGTCTTCGACGCGAGAGGCGACCGCGGCACGGAGAGTCACCGCGGCACCGGGAGTGACCGCGACACGGGGAGTGACCCGCGGATCCTCTTCTACGTCGCCTCCCGCGGCCACCACGCCGAGATCGGTGGCATCGCCCCGGGCTCCATGCCGGCCGACAGCCGCACCATCGACGAAGAAGGCGTCCTCTTCGACAACTGGCTGCTCGCGGAGAACGGCCGCCTCCGGGAGAGGGAAACCCTCCGCCTGCTCACCGAGGCTCGCTACCCCTCCCGCAACCCCGCGACCAACCTCGCCGACCTGCGCGCGCAGATCGCCGCCAACCAGAAAGGCGTCGACGAAGTCGCCCGCATGATCGAGAACTTCGGGCTCGACGTCGTACAGGCGTACATGCGGCACGTCCAGGACAACGCCGAGGAGGCCGTGCGCCGCGTCATCGACGCCCTCGACGACGGTGAGTACGCCTACGAGACCGACGCCGGCGCCTTCATCCGGGTACGCGTGCGCGTGGACCGCGAGAACCGCTCGGCGACCATCGACTTCACGGGCACGTCGGCGCAACCGGCGACCAACTTCAACGCCCCGTACGCCGTCGTCAACGCGGCCGTCCTGTACGTCTTCCGCACCCTGGTCGCGGACGACATCCCCCTCAACGACGGCTGCCTGCGCCCTCTCAGGATCATCGTGCCGCGTGGCTCCCTGCTGGCACCCGAACCCCCCGCCGCCGTGGTCGCGGGCAACGTCGAGACCTCCCAGGCGATCACCGGCGCCCTCTACGCCGCCCTCGGAGTCCAGGCCGAAGGCTCCGGCACGATGAACAACGTCACCTTCGGCAACGCCCACCACCAGTACTACGAGACCGTCGCCTCCGGATCCGGCGCGGGTGACGGTTTTCCCGGCGCGAGCGTCGTCCAGACGCACATGACCAACTCCCGCCTGACCGATCCCGAGATCCTGGAGTGGCGGCTTCCCGTACGGCTCGACGAGTTCGCCGTCCGACAGGGGAGCGGCGGTGCGGGAGAATGGCGCGGCGGGGACGGCGCCGTACGCCGCATCCGGTTCCTGGAACCGATGACCGTCTCCACCCTCTCCCAGCACCGCAGGGTCCCTCCCTACGGCATGGCGGGCGGCGCCCCCGGAGCACTGGGCGTCAACCGCGTGGAACGCGCGGACGGCACCGTCGCCGAACTCGGCGGCAGCGACTGCGTGGACGTCGGCCCCGGCGACGTGCTCGTCATCGAGACCCCCGGCGGCGGAGGCTATGGTCCGCCGCCCACGACCCCCCATCGAGCAGGAGAAGTAACCGATGATCTTCGGGCGTTCTGAGCGCGGCAAGCCCCCGGTGGAGCCTGTCACGCTCAAGATCCTGGTGGCAGGCGGCTTCGGCGTGGGCAAGACCACCCTCGTCGGCGCCGTCAGCGAGATCAGGCCGCTGCGCACCGAGGAGTTCCTCACCGAGGCCGGCCGGCCGGTCGACGACACCACGGGCGTCGAGCGCAAGCACACCACCACGGTCGCCATGGACTTCGGGCGCATCACCCTGCGCGAGGACCTGGTGCTGTACCTGTTCGGCACGCCCGGCCAGGAACGGTTCTGGTTCATGTGGGACGAGCTCTCCGAGGGCGCGCTCGGCGCCGTCGTGCTGGCCGACACCCGCCGCCTGGAGGACTGCTTCGCCGCCGTCGACTACTTCGAGCGCCGCTCCATCCCCTTCCTCGTCGGCGTCAACTGCTTCGAGGGCGCGGCCCGGTACCCCGTGGAAGACGTACGCCGCGCCCTCGACCTCGACGACGCCGTACCGGTGCTGTTGTGCGACGCCCGCGACCGCGGCTCGGTGAAAGACATACTGGTCGGTGTCGTCCAGCACGCCATGGACCACGACGCCGACCGCCGCCGGGCCGTCGCCACCTGAGACGTGCGCACGGCCCGTGCCCCCGCCGCCCGGGGTACGGGCCGCGGCGCCGGACGGGCCACACGCGTGTGCCGGGCTCGGGCTGACCCTCGACCCCTCCCACAGGAATGCTGCCTTCTCGCCCCGGAACGGGCGGGACGGTCCGACTCCCACGGACGGACCGCGTGCGATCGCCTTCCCGCGGGGGACCGGGACCTGATAGACGCAGGGGGCATGACACGACTTCCCAGCGCCGTCCGCGGTGCCGTCACCACGCTCGCCGCCCTGCTGGCACTGACCACCGCGTCCGCCACGGCCCGCGCGGACACCGCCCCCGGAGCTCCGGCGGACTTCGTCGCTCTGCGGACCGTGGACCGGACGATCCTCCAGGACATGCGCTACGTCACCCCGCACAACTTCGTCGGCGAACGCATCGACGGCTATCGCCAGCCGCTGTGCATCCTCACCCGGCCGGCCGCCCAAGCCCTGCACAGGGCCCAGACGCAGCTCCTGCGCCAGGGCTACACGCTCAAGGTCTACGACTGCTACCGCCCCCAGCGCGCCGTGAACCACTTCGTCCGCTGGGCCCAGGACCTCGACGACCAGGTCATGAAGGGGGAGTTCTACCCGAACGTCGACAAGACCGGCCTCTTCGAGGACGGTTACATCGCCGAGAAATCCGGTCACAGCCGCGGCTCGACCCTGGACGTCACACTCGTCAGGCTGCCGGCCCGACCGACCGGGCCGTACGTGCCCAGCGAACCTCTCGTGCCCTGCTTCGCACCACAGCGCGACCGTTTCCCGGACAACTCCGTCGACATGGGCACCGGTTTCGACTGCTTCGACACCCTCAGCCACACCCTCGACCCGCGCGTCCAGGGCGAACAGCGAGCCAACCGCCTGCTCCTGAAGAGCACGCTCGAGGAGCAGGGCTTCGTCAACCTCGCCGAGGAGTGGTGGCACTACACCTTCAAGCCCGAAGCCCACCCGGAGACCTACTTCGACTTCCCCGTCTCCGCCAAGTCCCTCACCAGGGCCCCTGAGCCACCCGCGCACGACGCCCACCGATGATCGGATACAGTCCGCGCGTGTCCGAAACTCAGCACTCCACTTCCAACTCCGTTCCCGACTCCCACTGTTCGGGCTGCGGAGCGCCTTATGGAGAGGGCGTCACCGGCTGGCCCCGCACCTGCCCGGCCTGCGCCGCCGTCGCCTACCGCAACCCCCTGCCGGTCGCGATCGCGCTCCAGCCCGTGTACGACACGAAGGGCACCGCCCTCGTCGTCATCACCCGAACCATCGCCCCCGCCCGCGGAGGCATCGCCCTGCCCGGCGGCTACGTCGACCACCAGGAGGACTGGAAGCAGGCCGTCGTCCGGGAACTCAACGAGGAGACGGGCATCGACGCCGCGAGCCGCGACGTACGCCTCGCCGACGCGATGAGCTCGCCCGACGGCCACCTCCTGCTGTTCGGGCTCCTGCCGGAACGCCCCGCGGACCGGCTGCCGACGTCCGCCGTCACCGACGAGACGGAAGGCTGGCACCTGCTGCACAGGCCGGAGGAACTGGCCTTCCCGCTGCACACGATCGCCGTGCGGGCGTTCTTCGAGGGCCGCTACATCTGAGCCGGCCGGCCGAGCCCGCATACGCGCACGGGGTGGGACGGCTCACGCACACCGTCCTCACCCTCCCGCTCCACGACGACCTCTCGGCCGACGCCCCAGCGGGCGACGTACCGCTCGATCTCGGGCTCGTTCCAGCCGTCGCCCGCATCCCGCACCACCAGCCCGCCACCCGTCCCTCCCGGGGCCGGCGCCCACACCTCCAGTTCCAGCCCGCCGTCCTCTCCGCGCACGGGCACGACCGCACCCGCGCGCGCGAGCACCGGTATCCGCCCCAGGGGCGCGTCGATGAGAACCTGCCCCGGCCCCGCGTACCGCTTTCCCGTCGCCGTGTCGTACCAAAGGCCCCGCGGCAACTGCACGGCCCGCCGGTCCGCGCCCGGGTCCAGTACCGGCGCCACCAGCAGGCAGTCACCGAGCAGGAAGGCGTCCTCGCAGTCGCGCAACGCCCGGTCCTCCGGGGCACCCCACCACAGCGGCCGCACATAGGGCGCCCCCGTCCGCCGGGCCAGATGCGCCAGCGTCACGAAGTACGGCAGCAGCCGCCGACGCTCGACGAGCGCCGCGCGCGCGTGCTCCAGCACCTCGGGGCCGAACTCCCACGGCTCCCCGAGCCCCGCCCGGGGAGCCGCACGCGTACGGAACAACGGCAGGTGGGAACCCAGCTGCAACCACCGCAGATACAACTCCGGAGACGGGTCGCCGTCGAACCCGCCGACGTCAGGCCCCGAGCACGGCACCCCGCACAGCCCGAGCCCCAGCACCAGCGACAGCGACGCCCGCAGACCCGGCCAGCCCGCGGCGACGTCACCGGACCAGGTACCGCCGTAGCGCTGGAGCCCCACCCAGCCGGAGCGCGAGAACACGAACGGGCGCTCCTCGGGAAGCAGCTCCCGCAGCCCCTCGTAGCCCGCCTGCGCCATGCACAACCCGTACACGTTGTGCGCCTCGCGATGATCGCCGCCACGGCCCTCCAGAGCGTGCCGCGCCGACCTGGGGAGCGTCGCCTCCCCGAAGGCGGTGAACGATGTGGGCTCGTTCATGTCGTGCCAGAAACCCGAGAACCCCTGCGCGACTCCCTCCGCGTACAGCCCACCCCACCAGCGCCGCACACGCGCGTGCGTGAAGTCCGGGTACACCGAATCGCCGGCCCGCGCCACGCCCTCCACGATCCGCCCCGAGGCGTCCCGCACGAACGCGTCCGCGGCGACCCCGCCGTCGTGGGCCGCGTCGCCCGGCACGGCCCGCACGGCGGGCTCGACGACCGACACCAGGCGGACTCCGTCCCGCCGCAGTTCCCCGGCGAGCACCGCCGGCTTCGGGAAACGCACCTGGTCGACGGCGAACACCTGACGGTCGTCCAAGGGACCGACGCCGAGATGGACCACGTCGAGCGGCAGGCCGCGCTCCGTATAGCCGGCCACGACATCCCGCAGCTCCTGCCCGTCGCCGAAGCGCCGCGCGTGATGGTGCCCGAGCGCCCAGGCGGGCGGCACCGCCGGCGCGCCGGTGAGCGAGGCCCAGGCGAGCAGCACGCGCGCGGGGGTTCCCACCACCACCCAGCAGCGCAGTGGGCCGCCGTCCATCCGCAGCTCGGACATCCCGGGCCGGTCGTGCCCGGAGCCGGCCCCTTCCTCGCCCTCCCGCAACCTCACCGAGCCGTCCCAGGACGTGTCGTGGAACGCCAGATGCGTGGCCGCGTCGGCCACCACCAGTTGCACCGGCATCGTCAGGCACAGCGGATCGTCGCCCCGATCGAACGCACGCCCCGGATCGGTGTTCCACAGCCGGTAGGTCCCGGCACGCAGACGAGGCCCGGCCGCCCGACCGCCCAGCCCGAAGAAGCGGGCGTCCGCCGGCACCTCCGACCGCTGCATCCAGCGCCCCGGTCCCCCGTCCGCCGGTTCCCACCACCGTGGCGCCAGATCCCGCCGCAACGCCACGCCACCCGGCGTCCGCACCTCGATGGCCCCGTGCCGCGAGACCACGACGGTCACCCGTTCCGCCACCACCCGCCAGCCGCCGTCCTTGTCCGGTTCCAGCACCGCCCGCGGATCGGCCTCGGGGCAGCGCCCGGCCAGCGCGTACGACGGCTCCGGCCCGGCCCCGTCCCAGCCCCAGAAGACGGCACCGTTCACCGCCACCCGGATCGTCAGCTCGGAGCGGCTGAACCGGATCGTCCCGCCGCCGGGCCCCGGCTCCACGTCCCGCACCGCCCCCGGCACCCGCGCGCGCTCGACGCCCCGCGCGGGCAGTGCCAGGGCGTCGGCACGCCGCCGGCGCCACGCCGCCCGCACGGTGCGCAACCCCCGTACGGTCCCCGCGGAACCGACCATCTTCATCGAACGCACCAGGTCACGACCGTCCATGTCGCTCACCCTGTCACTGACGGCACCATGCGCGCGTGTCGTTCAACTGCCGTTCACCTGTGCCGGACCCACATCTTCACGACACGGACTGTGTGGGACACACCCTGGTGTGGAAGTCGATCACATGGCATCGTCCGTGTCAGCCGTGTCACGCGCACACCCCAGCACGTGCGCGAGCGACGCACACGACGCGCACAGTCCGGGAGCCGCCCCATGTCGACCGTGAACCCCGAGCCGCTCTGGCGGCCCGATCCGCAGCGCACCGCCGAGGCCCAGGTCACCAGATTCCAGACCTGGGCGGCCGAACGCCACGGAGCCCCGTCCGACGGCGGCTACCCGGCCCTGCACCGATGGTCCGTCGACGAACTGGAAACGTTCTGGAAAGCCGTCACGGAGTGGTTCGACGTACGCTTCTCGACCCCCTTCACGCGCGTCCTGGGCGACCGCGCCATGCCCGGCGCCGAATGGTTCCCCGGCGCCACCCTGAACTACGCCGAGCACGCGCTGCGCGCCGCCGCCGGCCGCCCGGACGAACCAGCCCTCCTGCACGTCGACGAGACCCACGAACCCCGACCGGTGACCTGGTCGGAACTGAGCCGCCAGGTCGGCTCCCTCGCCGCCGAACTGCGCCGTCTCGGCGTCCGCCCCGGAGACCGCGTCAGCGCCTACCTCCCGAACATCCCCCAGGCCGTCGTCGCCCTCCTCGCCACGGCCGCCGTCGGCGGTGTCTGGACCTCCTGCGCCCCCGACTTCGGCGCCCGCAGCGTCCTCGACCGCTTCCAGCAGGTCGAGCCGGTCGTCCTCTTCACCGTCGACGGCTACCGCTACGGCGGCAAGGAACACGACCGCCGCGACGTCGTCGCCGAACTCCGCCGCGAACTGCCCAGCCTGCGCGCCGTCGTCCACATCCCCCTCCTCGGCACCGAGACCCCCGAGGGGGCCCTGGACTGGTCTGTCCTGACCGCCGCCGACCAGGAACCCACCTTCGAGCAGGTTCCGTTCGACCACCCCCTGTGGGTGCTCTACTCCTCCGGCACGACCGGTCTGCCCAAGGCCATCGTCCAGTCCCAGGGCGGCATCCTCGTCGAACACCTCAAGCAACTCGGTCTGCACTGCGACCTGGGCCCCGGGGACCGCTTCTTCTGGTACACCTCGACCGGCTGGATGATGTGGAACTTCCTCGTCTCCGGCCTCCTCACCGGAACGACGGTCGTCCTCTACGACGGCAGCCCCGGCCACCCCGACACCGGAGCCCAGTGGCGCATCGCCGAACGCACCGGCGCCACCCTCTACGGAACGTCGGCGGCCTACGTGATGGCCTGCCGCAAGGCCGACGTGCACCCGTCCCGCGACTTCGACCTCTCCAAGGTCCGCTGCGTCGCCACCACCGGCTCGCCGCTGCCGCCCGACGGTTTCCGCTGGCTGCACGAGGAGGTCCGCGACGACCTGTGGATCGCCTCCGTCAGCGGCGGCACGGACGTCTGCTCCTGCTTCGCGGGAGCCGTCCCCACCCTGCCCGTGTACACCGGCGAACTCCAGGCCCCCTGCCTCGGCACCGACCTCCAGGCCTGGGACCCGAGCGGCCGGCCCGTCGTCGACGAGGTCGGCGAACTCGTCGTCACCAACCCCATGCCGTCGATGCCGGTGTACTTCTGGAACGACCCCGACGGCAGCCGCTACCACGACAGCTACTTCGACACCTACCCCGGCGCATGGCGTCACGGCGACTGGATCACCCTCACCTCGCGAGGCACCGTCGTCATCCACGGCCGATCCGACTCCACGCTCAACCGCCAGGGCGTCCGCATGGGCTCGGCCGACATCTACGAAGCCGTGGAGCGGCTGCCCGAGATCAAGGAATCCCTCGTCATCGGCATCGAACAGCCCGACGGCGGCTACTGGATGCCCCTCTTCGTCCACCTGGCACCGGGAGCCGTCCTCGACCAGGCGCTCCTCGACCGCATCAAGCGGACCATCCGCGAGGAACTCTCGCCACGCCACGTCCCCGACGAAGTCATCGAGGTCCCCGGAGTGCCGCACACCCTCACCGGGAAGCGCATCGAGGTCCCCGTCAAGCGTCTCCTCCAGGGCACCCCCCTGGAAAAAGCGGTCAACCCGGGCTCCATCGACAACCTCGGCCTCCTGCACTTCTACGAGGATCTCGCCCGCAAACGAGCCTGACCAAACCGAAACCGCAGCTCAGGGCCCGTTGTCAGTGCCAGTGATTACTGTGAGTGAGCATTGATCGACCGCGCACACACAGGGGGAGCCATGGCGGCACACACCGACCACTGGACCATGCGACGCGTCCTGCGCCGCGAGATCGCCGGCACCATCGGCCTGCTCACCGACGAACACGACTTCCGGGCCATGCGGCGCTATCGCACCTTCACCTTCGACGACCACACCACCTATCTCCGACAGGTCGAGGAGCTCCTCAAAACGCGCGCCCTCCAGGGCACCCACACCACCGTCGCCCTCTTCGACCCCCAGGAGTACGCCGATTTCTGCGCGGCGAGGGGCCTCGACCCCGACGACCCCGCCCACCGCACACGCTTCACGGCCGAACTCGCCACCACCGGCCCCACCCTCCCGTACGAGGGCCAGCCGCTGGCCGATCTGGTACCCGCACTGGTCGAGGAAGCAGTCCGGCAAGCGACCTGGGAATACGCGGCCACTCTCCTGGCCCGCGTCGGAGCATGCACGACCTGCGGCGAGGACATCGGCCGCGCGGCCTTCAGCCAGGCCTCCGACCTGCTCGCCCGCATCCTCGACACGGCACCGCCCGGCGACCGCCACCTCGTGTGCAGCGTCACCGGCACGCCCGAGACCCTGGTCGCCGTCCTCCACGCGGACGAGGCAGCCGACGGCACCACTTCGCTCGACGAGGCCGAGGCCCTCGAATTCACGACCGTCCTCGCCCTCGGCGTCGCCACCCGGAGCCCTGGCGGGCTGGTCATGCGCACCATCTCCGCCGGCAGCCCCGACCGCGTGTACGGCTGGCGGCTGCGCGGCGAGGGACTGGAACCGCTGACCGCCGGCGAGGTCTTCGACGCCTACTGCACCGACGTCGAATCCGGCGACCTCATCGCACCCGAGTCCGACGTCGACTACTGCGCGCCGCCGGACCTCGGCGAGGACGGACAGCGCGGGCCGGCCCCGGGCCACCACCACTGACACGCAGGAGGGGCGCTCCGCGACACACGCGGAGCGCCCCTCCTCACCGGCCGAACACGGCACCGCCGACTACTCGCCGGACAGCACCGCCCGCGCGGCCTCGCGCGCATCCTCGGCACTGTCGGTGGCACGGGCGGCCGCCGCCGCCCGCTCACACTGCGCCAGCGTGTACTTCGCGAGCGTCGCCCGCACATACGGAATCGACGCCGATCCCATCGACAGGGAGGTGACGCCCAGACCCGTCAGCACGCAGGCGAGCAGCGGGTCGGCCGCGGCCTCACCACAGACCCCACAACTGCTGCCCTCCGCCCTGGCCGCCTCGGCGGACAGCGCGACCAGGTCGAGCAGCGCGGGCTGCCACGGATCCTGGAGCCGCGACACCGCACCCACCTGACGGTCCGCTGCAAAGGTGTACTGCGCGAGGTCGTTCGTCCCCAGAGACAGGAACTCGACCTCCTGCAGAATCGAACGCGCCCGCAGAGCGGCCGACGGAATCTCCACCATCGCGCCGAACTTCGCCCGGAGCCCGGCCGCACGGCACGCGTCGGCGAACGCCTTCGCATCAGCACGGTCCGCGACCATCGGGGCCATCACCTCGAGGTGGACCGGCAGACCCTCGGCAGCCTTCGCCAGCGCCGACAGCTGCGTGCGCAGCACATCGGGGTGGTCGAGGAGCGTCCGCAGACCCCGCACGCCCAGCGCCGGATTCGGCTCGTCCGCCGGGGTCAGGAAGTCCAGCGGCTTGTCGGCGCCGGCATCCAGCACCCGCACCACGACGCGCCCCTCGGGAAACGCCTCCAGCACCTGCCGGTACGCCGCGACCTGCTTCTCCTCCGACGGAGCCTTCTTGCTGTCGTCGAGGAAGAGGAACTCGGTACGGAACAGGCCGACACCCTCAGCGCCGGCCTCGACGGCGGCCGGTACATCGGCCGGGCCACCGACGTTCGCCAGCAGCGGCACCTTGTGTCCGTCCGCGGTGGCGCCCGGTCCCGTCGAGGCGGACAGCGCCGCCTTCCGCTCCGCCGCCGACGCTTCGAGCTGCGCCTTCTTGTCCTCGGTCGGGTCCACGAAGATCTCGCCGGTGCTGCCGTCGACGGCGATGACCGTTCCCTCGGCAAGCTCACCGGCACCCGGCAGCGCCACGACGGCCGGCACACCCAGCGCCCGCGCCAGAATCGCGCTGTGGCTGGTCGGCCCGCCTTCCTCGGTCACGAACCCGAGCACCAACGTCGGATCCAGCAGCGCGGTGTCGGCCGGCGCGAGATCCCGCGCCACCAGCACGTACGGCTCGTCGCTGTCCGGGACACCCGGCATCGGGACCCCCAGCAGACGGGCCACGATACGGTTCCGCACGTCGTCGAGGTCGGCCACGCGACCGGCGAGGTACTCCCCGGCGTTCGCCAACAGTTCGCGGTACGCGGCGAACGCGTCGTACACGGCACGCTCGGCCGTACTGCCGACGGCGATACGCCGCTCCACGTCCGCCATCAGTTCCGGGTCCTGGGCCATCATGGCCTGGGCTTCGAGCACCGCCTGAGCCTCGCCCCCCGCCAGATTGCCGCGCGCCATCAGATCGGCGGCCACAGCATCCACGGCCTGGCGGGCGCGCCCCTGTTCGCGCTCCGCCTCCTCGGCCGGGATCTGCTTGGCGGGCGGTTCGAGGACCGCCGTTCCCATGTGCCGAACCTCGCCGATCGCCACACCGTGGCTCACGCCGACGCCTCGCAGCGTTGTCTCCATCTCACCCGTCTCCGGTAGTGCGGCGGGTCCCGCCGCGGTGGTTGTCCCATGTGCCGTCATCGATACGACGGCCTCGGCTCAGCGCCATGAAAAGAGAACGTCGCCAGTCTTCACGTCGCCGTCCTCGCGGAGATCACCGAGGGCGTCGGCGGTGGCTTCCAGGGCCACGACCGGGCACACCGGGGACTTGCCGGCCTCTTCGACCGCGACGGGATTCCACCGCACGATGCCCTGCCCGCGGGCCACCGTGTCGCCCTTGTTCACGAGCAGCTCGAAGCCCTCGCCGTTCAGCTGCACGGTGTCGATACCGAGATGAGTGAGCACGCCGTGCCCCTCGGCGTCGACCACCACGAAGGCGTGCGGGTGGAGGGAGACGATGACTCCGTCCACGGGTGACACGGCCTCGGAGGGCTCGCGCACCGGGTCGATGGCCGTGCCGGGGCCGACCATGGCCCCGGAGAAGACCGGATCGGGCACCGCTGCCAGTCCGATGGCGCGTCCTGCCAACGGGGACGTCACGGTGGTCATGGGAAGCCTCCCAGGGGTGGAGATGTATATGGGCCGTCACTACCAGTCCCGGACGGCGCACTGTGCAGCAGGGTATGTCATATGAAGTACCGGTTCCGCACGAGTGATCCCGATCCGTGGTCTAGACCACTAGCCTAATCGATTTGCACGCGCTCCGCGGCCCCGTGTACAGTCGTACTCCTGCTTAAGGGTGAGCGACGCTAACGAGCGCGCTTAACCGAGCAGCATCCAACTTGTCAGATCCTAGCTTTTGATCATCTTCCGCATGCCTGCGGGACGGTGGTCAGGGGGACGGAAAATGACTGGTAGAGTTGGAAACACCGAAGGGAAGCGCCCGGAGGAAAGCCTGAGAGAGTCTCTCGGGTGAGTACGAAGGAAGCGTCCGTTCCTTGAGAACTCAACAGCGTG
>NZ_JBFBCB010000050.1:0-56747 GCF_040682975.1 Streptomyces sp. NPDC051051 | reverse complement strand
CCCGTAAGACCGCCCCCACACGATCGAAGCCGCGCTACACTCCGCCCGCCCGGCGAAAGACCAGGTCAGACAGCGAAATCCTGCTGGAGTACTAGCCGGTGGCGTCAGGGTCCTCGAAGAGGGCGAGCATCCGGCTGAGCACCCGCACGCATGTGTCCACATCGGCTGCGGTGAGATCGTCCGCCGCCTCGCGCAGCAGTGCGTGTTCCCGTGCGACGACGGCCTCGATCGCCGTGCGGCCGGCGTCGGTCAGGCGGATCAGTGAGGACCGCGCGTGCGCCGGGTTCGGCACGGCCTCCACCAGGCCGTCCGCCGCGGCGTCGTTGACCATCCGCTGGACGAACTGACGGCTGATGGACTGCGCCCGGCCCATGTGGGGGACCGTCATCGGTCCGTGCTCGCGCAGCAGATCGAGCACCGCGCGCACCCCCACCGACATCCCCTGCCGCGGGGCGTCCTGTTCGATCTTGCGGTGGACCCGCCGGTAGAGCGGTCCCACCAGGGCAAAGACCTCCATCAGCCGCGGTCCCGCCTCGTCGGGCGACAGCGGACGTTCTCCATCACTCACCCACCGATGATAAATGACAATTGAGTTGCCACTCCTCCCCGCTTCATGACAACCTGGTTGTCATGAATGAAGCTTCCGATCTCGACTTCTTCGCATCCTCCGACGGCGAGCTCGCCTACCGCGACACTGGCGGCACCGGCCTGCCCGTGGTGCTGCTGCACGCCGGTTTCCTCGACCACACCATGTGGGACGAGCACATCCCGGCCTTCGCGAAGGAGTTCCGCGTCATCGCACCCGACGCCCGCGGCCACGGATGGTCCGCCAACGCGAGTCGCCCGTTCCGCCAGACCGACGACCTCGCCGCACTGCTGCACCACCTGGACGTCGGTCCCGCCGTCCTCGTCGGCGTCTCCATGGGTGCGGTGATCGCGGTGGGAACCGCGCTGGAACACCCCGAGCTGGTCCGGGCCCTGGTCGTCTCCGGCGGCGGCACGGACGAACGCGAGTTCACCCACCCGTGGTCCAAGCAGATCCAGGCCGCGCAGTTCCAGGCTCTGGCTGCCGGCGACATCGAGGCATGGCACGACGCGAGCGACGCCTGGGCACACGGCCCCGAACGACCGCGGGACGCCGTCCGGCCCGAGATCTACCTCCGCCTGCGCCGGATGCGCGAGCGGACCATCGCCAAGCACACTCCCGGGGAACCCGACCACCACGTCCCGGTCGAGGACCTCGGCGCCCGGGCCGGCCGGATCGCCGTCCCCGTGCTCGCCCTCAACGGCGCACAGGACGCACCCGAGCTACGGGCCATGGCGGAGTTCGTCGCACGCACGGCACCGCGAGGCTGGACGACCGTGATCGAGGACGCCGCACACTTCCCCCACCTCGACCACCCCGAGGAATACACCCGGTTCGTCACCGACTTCCTCCGCGGCCTGGACCCGCAACCGCCCGTCCGTCCGTGAAGACCACCATCGACGTGCAGGAGCCCGGCGTCGGAGGCGTGCATGTCACCGAACGGCTGTGCGCCCACCGCCATGTCGACGTCGGGTCCTCCGGCACCTGCCGGATCGGCGCCCGGGCCACCCACGCCGACGACGGCCGGACCGAGAACCTTCCCGTCGATTCCCTGCGCCGCCTCGTCGAGCACGCCGACCCGATCGAGAACCGGCTTCCGGTCCGCCTGCCCAAGCCCCGCGCGCTGCGGCTCGAACGGCGTTGTCACGTTGTCGGGTGTGTGACTGCCCGACGGCGCGTCGGGCAGGCTGGGCCTGGGAACCGGGCCTGTGGTCAGGCCGTGGTGGGCCGGTCGGCAGCGCCGGTGACGTGGCCCAGATCGCGAAGCGGATGTTCATACCGGCTCGGTGGGCGACAGCGGTCATCAGGTGTCGGCGGGGCCGGAAGTGGGGCGAGATGCCGCTGAACGCGGACAGGAACCGCTGGGCCCCGCCCACGGAGCGAAAGCCTGTCATCGCCCGTTCACGCTGCCTCGTTGGCTGGCGGCTGTCCTCGGCCCGGTTGTTCAGGTACTTCGACTGACGGTGCTCGACGGAAGGCATGACCTCGCGGCGGGCGGCGCCGTGGGAGCGGAACTTGTCGGTGACGATCACCCGCGGCACCGTGCGGGTCTTCTTCATCAGGCGGCGCAAGAAGCGCCCGGCCGCGGCCTTGTCCCGGCGGTCCTGCACCAGGGTGTCCAGGACGTTGCCGTCCTGGTCGACCGCCCGCCACAGGTACTTCCTCGGCAGGGCGTTGTGACGATGGTTGACCGGGTGGGACGATTTTCGGGTTGATCAAGCTGCGAGGGGTCGTCTGTGGCCGGCGCACCGTCGCGCAGGGGTCACCGGTACCCGGTCGAGATCATTGCCCACTGTGTGTGGTGGTACTTCCGCTTCCCGCTGTCGTTCCGCGAGGTGGAGAAGCTGATGCTTCAGCGTGGTGTGCTCGTCTCGTACGAGACGGTGCGGCGATGGTGTGGGAAGTGGGGCCAGGTCTACGCAAACGGACTACACCGTCGCCGGCCCCGGCCCGGCGGCACACGGCACTTGGACGAGGTCTTCATCAAGGCCAACGGCGAGCGGAAGTACCTGTGTCGGGCCGTCGACCAGGACGGCAACGTGCTGGACATCCTCGTGCAGAACCGGCGGGACACCGCTGCGGCCAGGCGGTTTTTCCGCCGCCTGATGACGAAGACGTGTTCGGGCCCGCGGGTGGTCGTCACCGACAAGCTCCGCTCCTACGGCGCTGCCCACCGCGAGGTCATACCCTCCGTCGAGCACCGGCAGTCGAAGTACCTCAACAACCGGGCGGAGAAAGGCCACCAGCCCACGCGACGGCGTGAACACGCGATGAAGGGCTTTCGAAGCACCGGTGGGGCACAGCGATTCCTGTCCGCGTTCAGCGGCATCTCACCCCACTTCCGGCCCCGACGCCACCTGATGACAGCCTCCGGCTACCGCGCCGAGATGACCATCCGCTTCGCCATCTGGGAACCAGATCACCGGCGCCAGCCGGCCCACCACGGCCTGAACACAGCCCCGAGCCGCAAGCCCTTACGCCCCGCCCCGACACACCTTCAGGCAACGACCCACCCGACAACGTGACAGCGCCGTGCAAAGGTCAGCCTGCTGTCGGGCTCTGCGGGACCTGCGCTCGCGTGAACCCGTGACTCCGCTCCACTTTCGCCACATGCAGCGTGTAGCTCTGGTACCACTCGGCTTGCCCGCGCTTTTGCGCCGCGCGGTGCTCGGCGTTGCTCCGCCACTCGGTGAGGGCATCGGCGTCGCGGAAGTACCCGACGGTAATGCCCAGCCCGCCAGGAGTCTGCGCGTGGTCCATCCCCAGGAACCCAGGGACGTCCTTCACCAGGTCTTCCATGTGTGCGTTGGTCTCGCTGTAGCCGCTCTGGACCTCAGTTCGCACCGTAGTGAAGACAGCCACGTAGTAGGGGGGTTCATAGGCCTCGACAGGTGCGACAGGCGCTTCCGAGTGATCGCTCATGGCGCCACCGTAAGGCTGGATGCGCCCAACGATCCAGCGTCTTTCCTGAACGGGATCAAGGGATCGGGCCTTGTCCAAAGCTATCTGAGCTCTCCTCCAGCTCCTCGGAAACGGCCACGAGCCCACCGGCTCACAGAACGGCGCGAGGGGCGGGGAACACCAGGGCGAACCCTGCCTGATGCGGCGCTAGGGCGCGTATCGAGTCGTGATCAGGCTAGTGCCGCATCAGGCAATGTTCGCCCTGTCCCCGTCCTCCGGTGCCGGCGCGGTTGCGATCAGTCGGTTCCTGATCCCCTCGGCGGTCAGCACGAGTGTGAAGCCTTTGCGCAGGACGGCGAGTTCTGGTTCCTGGCGGGACTCGTCGTCGGTGGCCGTGGTGTCGGATCCGAAGACGACCTTGTAGCCGCGTTCGTATGCCTGCCGGGCCGTGGTGCCGCAGCAGTAGTTGGTGAGGGTGCCTGTGACGATGACCGTGTCGCGGCCGAGGTTGCGCAGCATCGTGTCGAGCGGGGTGTCGTAGAACGCGCCGTAGGAGGGCTTGCGGATCAGGGCCTCGTCGGGGCGGCGGCCCATCGGAGCCCACACCTCGACGGGTCCCGGCTGCTGGCCCTGTGGGAGGACTCACGGCTGGAGGCGCTGGGCCTACCGAGGCCGGACACGGCACTCGCGGAGGCGGTGGACCCGTCCCGCACCGACAGCGGGGCGTAGGGGCTCACGAGCCGGCACGGAAGCCCGCGGCCCGCGGCTCGCGCGGCCAGCCGACCGGCCCGACGACGCCACCACGACCGGCAGCCCCGCCTCCGGGACCGACGCGGCCCGGCCGCTTCCGCCGTCGCGCGCGGGTCCCGGTGGAGGTCTCCGTCTCGCCGCTCCCTCGCGGGCTCCGGAATGCGCGACGGCGCGTGCCGCGGCACGTCGTGGAGGGCCGCGGCGCGGAGCCGGTGAGCGGCGGCCGTATCCCGCTCGTCACACAGGCTCGACGGCAACGGGCATCGCGTGCCCCCCCCGGACTTCCGGCATACCCCCCCAGGGTATATAGTCGATCCTGTCGGGAGGGGCGGATCGAGCCCCTCCGGAAGCGACCCGTGCATCGACAACCGAGGAAGACGCCATGACCGACCTGAAGAACTCCGACTCCTGCTGCTCCACCGACGGCTCGTGCCACTCGGGCGCCGCGACCGGCACCCGGGACGGCGCCGTCACCACCGTCTACCGGGTGTCCGGCATGACCTGCGGACACTGCGAGGGCGCGGTCTCGCGGGAGATCTCCGCACTCGACGGCGTCACCACGGTCACGGCGGTCGCCGGGACCGGTGAGGTCACCGTCACCTCCGCCGCCCCGCTCGACGAGGAAGCCGTCCGCGCCGCCGTCGACGAGGCCGGTTACGAGCTCGCCGGCGCGGCATGAGCCCGTCCGGGGCCCGACGGCCCCGGAGCACGCGCATTCCTCCCCGCCGGGGCGTGCCGCTCCGCTGATACGGACGCCGCACGTCCCGGCCCTCCCCAGGAGTACCTCCATGACCAGCACGGCTCCCGACAAGACGCTTCCCGACCGGGCGCCCTCGCCCGTCTCCGAGGTCGAGCTCTCCATCGGCGGCATGACCTGCGCCTCCTGCGCGGCCCGCATCGAGAAGAAGCTCAACCGGATGGACGGCGTCACGGCGACCGTCAACTACGCCACGGAGAAGGCGAAGATCTCCTATCCGGACGGGATCGAGGTCGCCGACCTCATCACCACGGTCGAGAAGACCGGCTACACGGCAGCGGCGCCGCCCCCGCCCGCTCCCCCGGGCGACGGGGGCGACGCCGGGAGCACCGCGCCCGCCGCCGACCACGAGCTGCTCACCCTGCGGCAGCGCCTGTTCGTGTCGCTGGCCCTCTCGGTGCCCGTGGTGCTGATGGCGATGGTCTCGGCCCTGCAGTTCGAGAACTGGCAGTGGCTGTCGCTGACACTGGCCGCTCCGGTCGTGGTCTGGGGCGCGTCGCCCTTCCACCGGGCCGCCTGGACGAACGCCCGGCACGGCGCGGCGACCATGGACACCCTGGTGTCGATCGGCACGCTCGCCGCCCTCGGCTGGTCGCTGTGGGCCCTGTTCTTCGGCACCGCCGGCATGCCGGGCATGCAGCACGGCTTCGAGTTCGCCGTCTCCCGTTCCGACGGCTCGTCCTCCGTCTACCTGGAGGCCGCGGCCGGCGTGACGACGTTCATCCTCGCCGGGCGCTACCTGGAGGCGAGGTCCAAGCGCAAGGCCGGCGCGGCGCTCAGGGCACTGCTGGAACTGGGCGCGAAGGACGTCTCCGTGCTGCGGGACGGCACCGAAGTACGCATTCCTGTCGCCCAGTTGGTGCCGGGCGACCGCTTCGTCGTCCGCCCGGGCGAGAAGATCGCGACCGACGGGACCGTCGTCGAGGGGATCTCCGCGGTCGACGCCTCCCTGCTGACCGGCGAATCCGTACCGGTGGACGTGGGCGTCGGCGACACCGTGACCGGGGCGACGGTGAACGCCGGCGGCCGACTCGTCGTCGAGGCGACCCGGGTCGGCGCCGATACGCAGCTGGCTCGCATGGCGAAGCTGGTCGAGGACGCCCAGAACGGCAAGGCCGAGGTGCAACGCCTCGCCGACCGGATCTCCGGAGTCTTCGTCCCCGCCGTCCTGCTGATCGCGGCGGCCACCCTCGGCGCCTGGCTCGGTGTCACGGGTGACGCGACCGCCGCCTTCACGGCCGCCGTGGCCGTCCTGATCATCGCCTGCCCCTGCGCCCTCGGTCTCGCGACGCCGACCGCCCTCATGGTCGGCACCGGCCGCGGCGCCCAACTCGGCATCCTGATCAAGGGCCCTGAGGTCCTGGAGTCCACCCGCCGGGTCGACACGGTCGTCCTCGACAAGACCGGCACCGTCACCACCGGCCGGATGAGCCTCCACGACGTGTTCACCGCACCGAATGTGACCGAAGGCGAACTGCTGCGCCTCGCGGGTGCGTTGGAGCACGCCTCCGAGCACCCGATCGCCCGGGCGGTCGCCGCCGGTGCCGCGGACCGGGCGGGAAGCCTGCCGGTCCCCGAGGACTTCCAGAACGTCGCCGGTCTCGGCGTCCAGGGCGTCGTCGACGGACACGCCGTACTCGTCGGCCGCGAGAAGCTCCTCGAGGAGTGGGCGATCGAGCTGCCGCGCGAACTGGCCGACGCCAAGGCCGCCGCGGAGGCCGAGGGGCGCACCGCAGTGGCCGTGGCCTGGGACGGCGAGGCCCGCGGTGTCCTGACCGTCGCGGACGCGATCAAGGCGACCAGCGCCGAGGCCGTGGCCGAGCTGCGCCGACTGGGGCTGACACCGGTCCTGCTGACCGGGGACAACAGGCTCGTCGCCGAGTCGGTCGCTCGGAGCGTCGGCATCGACGAAGTGATCGCCGAGGTGCTGCCGCAGGACAAGGTCGACGTCGTCAAGCGGCTCCAGGCGCAGGGCCGCACGGTCGCCATGGTCGGCGACGGCGTCAACGACGCGGCCGCCCTCGCCACCGCGGACCTCGGTCTGGCGATGGGCACGGGCACGGACGCGGCGATCGAGGCGGGCGACCTGACCCTCGTACGGGGCGACCTGCGGGTGGCGGCGGACGCGATCCGTCTCTCCCGCAAGACCCTGTCCACCATCAAGGGCAACCTGTTCTGGGCCTTCGGCTACAACGTCGCGGCCCTGCCGCTCGCGGCCTTCGGGATGCTCAACCCGATGATCGCGGGCGCCGCGATGGCCTTCTCGTCGGTCTTCGTCGTCACCAACAGCCTGCGGCTGCGCTCCTTCAGGTAGCCGCCCGCGCCGTACGGGCCGCCGCCCGGTCGCCGTCCGCGAGGACAGGGGCCGGGCGGCGGCGCACCGGGACGGGCGCGGGCCGGGCGGCGGGCGCCCCGGTTCGGCGCCCGCACCTCAGCGGCAGGGCGTCAGCGGCGGCAGCAGATGCTCGATCTCCTCGAAGCAGCTGCCCGTGCGGTCCCGCAGCAGCGCGTGGAAGCGCCGCTCCAGCGCCTCGGGAGGGGCGGGGAGGCGCCGCACCACGACCGGCTCCAGCAGCTCCAGCAGACGCGTGTGCCCCGATCGCGCGCGATGTCCACGGCGCGGCGCCCGTCCCGGGTGCGCTGCGTGCGCCAGGCGCCGTGCGCGATCAGCCGGGACACGACCGCGAAGTCCGCGCCGTGCCAGGCCGCCTGGCGCAGCGGGGCGAAGCCGCTCCGGTTGCCGGGCAGCGGGGGATCGACCCACTCCGGACGGCTCCCCGACTCCTCGAAGAGGCCGTTCCAGTCGGCGTCCCGGGCCATGTCCGCGAAGCGGTCCCGCCCCTGGAGGCACCGGTCGCCGAAACGTTCGCGGTCGGTGAGGCCGTCCCGCTCCCTCCTGATCACGCGGACACGGTAGCCGACCGCGCCGGGGCCGGTCCCGGCGCGGAAATCAGCCGTCCCGTCCCGGACCGCGGCAGCCGGGGAACACGTCCGCCCCGCTGACGACGAGGCGGTCCCCGGGGCCGTCGCCGACGGGCGGCGAAAGTCTCCGCCCCACCCTTGCCGCATACCCCCAGGGGGTATACAGTCGACGACTGTGGGGCCCGGGAGGACGGGCCGCACTCGACGGGAATGGGGATGACGGTCATGGACCACACCGCTCACCGCACGACGACCGGGCACCACCCCGCGCCGCACGAGGAGCACCACGGCCACGCGGGGCCGGGAGCGTCCTGGGGCACGGCGGTCAGGGCGACCCTGCACTGCCTCACCGGCTGCGCCGTCGGCGAGATCCTCGGCATGGTCATCGGCACCGCCCTGATGTGGGGCAACGCGGCCACCATGGTCCTGGCGATCGCGCTGGCGTTCCTCTTCGGCTACTCGTTCACCCTTTTCGCCGTCGTCCGGGCCGGACTCGACCTCGGGAGCGCGGTCAGGGTGGCGCTCGCCGCCGACACCGTGTCCATCGCCGTGATGGAGCTCGTCGACAACGGCATCATCGCCCTCGTCCCCGGCGCGATGGACGCCCACCTCTCCGAGGGGCTGTTCTGGTCGTCCCTGCTCGGCGGCTTCGCGGTCGCCTTCCTGATCACCACCCCGGTCAACAAGTGGATGATCGGCCGCGGCAAGGGCCACGCCGTCGTCCACGCCCACCACTGACGATCAGCCGGCGAGGACGTCGGCGCCGACGGTTTCAGCCGTCCGCGCCGACGTCCTCGCCGGCGAGCGCACCCATCCGCAGGTTCCAGCGGCCGCTCCGGCCGGTGAGACGCACCGCGGACAGCGGCGGGACGTCCACGCGCCAGAACGACGACAACGGCGCGTCCAGTGCCCGCAGTACCGCGGCCCGCGCCACGGCCTGTTCCACCACGGCCAGCACCGGTCCCGCGTCCGGCGGCAGCCCGTCCAGCCAGGCGGTGACCCGGCCGCAGGCGTCCGCCACGGATTCCCCGCCGTGGGGAGCGGCTCCGGGATCGGTCATCCAGGCCGCCAGCCCGGCACCGTCACCGGCCGCCACCTCGTCGAGCGTCCGGCCCCGCCAGTCGCCCATGTCCAGGTCCCGCAGAGCCGGTTCGACGACGGCGTCCCAGCCCAGGGCCCGTGCCGTCCGCCGGCATCGCTGCGAGGGCGCCGTACGCCGGGCGGCCGTGGCGGGCAGGACCGCGGCGACGGTCGCCGCCACCGCCCGTGCCCGACGCAGCGCCGGCTCGTCGAGGCGGGTGTCGCCGAAGCGTACGTCGCGGCCCGTGGGGGCGGCGGCGCACAGCAGGGTGAGCCGTACGGTCATGACGGTCCCTTCGCCGGATTCCGCCCGGTGGGCGGTTCATCGTGGGTGGCGTACGCCATGTTGGCCGACGGTCGCGGTGCCCCTACCATCAGGGGCGACAAGGACGACGGCGCCACGGAAGCCGGTGCAAGCCCGGCACGGTCGCGCCACTGTGTGCCGCCCCTCCCCCGAGGTGGCGGTGAGTCAGACCCGACGCCGTCGTCGCGTGCTCCACACGATGCGGGACGCGATGTTCCCGAGGAGGTCTCGCCATGGCGCAGTCCACCGCCGCCCCCACGCCCACCGTCCAGACCCTCACTCCGCTGCCGTTGCGGGCGATCGCCCCCTGGGCGGTCTTCGTCGGCGTCCTGATGCTCGTCCTGCTGTACTTCGTCGGCGCCGAGCAGGGCGCCACCGCACTGGTCTCGGGTGAGGGCGTGCACGAGTGGGTGCACGACGCCCGCCACCTCCTCGGCTTCCCCTGCCACTGACGGGGCGCCGCTGCCATGAACTCCGCCACCGTACGCACCCTGCTGGTACGCGGCATGCTCGCCGGCCTGGGCGCCGGCGTGCTCGCCTTCGTCTTCGCCCGTTTCGTCGGAGAGGGTTCCGTGGACGCGGCCATCGCGTTCGAGGAGTCCCGCTCCCACGAGCACGGTGAGGAACTGGTCGGCAGGTCCCTCCAGTCGACGGCCGGGCTCGCCACGGGCGTGCTCGTCTTCGGCGTCGCCATCGGCGGCATCGCGGCGCTCGCGTTCTGCTTCGCGCTGGGGCGCATCGGCCGGTTCGGCGCGCGGGCGACCGCCGCGCTGACCGCGCTCGCCGGCTTCCTCCTCGTCTATCTGGTACCGATCCTGAAGTACCCGGCGAACCCGCCGGCGGTCGGCGACCCGGACACCATCGGCAGGCGCACCGGCCTGTTCGTGCTGATGATCGCCCTGAGCGTGCTGCTGGGCACGGCCGCCGTCCTGCTGGGCCGCAGGCTCGCCCCGGCCTGGGGCAACTGGAACGCCTCCATCACCGCCGGCGTCGCCTTCGTCACGGTGGTCGGGGTCGCGATGGCGGTCCTGCCGCCGGGGGACAGCATCCCGGCGGGCTTCCCCGCCGCCGGTCTCTGGGAGTTCCGGATGGCCTCGATCGGCATCGAGGCCGTGCTGTGGTCCGCCTTCGGGCTCCTCTTCGGCCACCTGGCCGAACGCGTCCTGGAACCGGGAGCCGTACGCGGCAGGGTGGCCGGCCTGGCCGCCTGAGACGACGACACGGCCCCACTCGACGGGGGCTGCCGGGGGCGCGCCCGGCAGCCCCCGTCGGGCATGGTGCGCGCCGGCTCGCATCGGCCGACTCCGGCGATCGGCTGACGGAGCCCGTCCGGCCGACGGCCGTGAAGGCCTCCAGGAACTTCCGGTGCCTCCGGATCCCGCACGGGGCCCGCTGCTGCATCCGGGTGGTTCCGGCGGCGTACCGCAACCGGGACCCCGGGCCGAGGAGTCACTCCCGGCAACCTCCGCGACCCCTGCACGAGAGGAAACCGCCATGGCCCACCTCACCACGACGCACAGCCGGCCCTCCTGGGCGAGCGAGGACTTCCTCCTCGCGCCGCCGGACCCCGCCCGCCGTTTCGAACCGGCGCTCGACCCCCGGGACGTGCGCCGCCTGGAACTCCACGCGGTCCTCACCACCGCCGGGATCGCCCCGATGCCCGGTGACCGTGAGGCCATCGAGCAGCTCAGCGCCCTCCCCCACGGCGTGCAGTCGACGCTGCACCGCTGGCTCACCCACGCCCTGGCGTGAGCACCCCGCATCCCCGAGGCCGGCGGCCCTTCCCGACACACGGCGCGAGGAGGGCCGCCGGCCTCAGTCCGCCACCCGTACGACGGACCCCTCACCGCCGCGCGCGCACGCGTGAGCCGGCCGGTGGGGCAGGAGCGGTTTGCGGATCAGGATCAGCGCCGCGTCGTCGTGCAGGTGGCCGCCCACATGGGCGAGCAGATCGTCGTGGAGCGCGGTGAGGGTGCGTACCGGCTCGTCGGTCAGCGTCCGCGCCAGCCCGTCGTGGAGGGGATAGAACTCGCGGTCGCCGTCGCGGGCCTCGGTGACGCCGTCGGTGTAGAGCAGCAGCTGGTCGCCGTCGGTGAACGGCAGGACATCGAGGTCGGGGGTCTGGTCCGTGAGGGCGCGCAGGCCGAGCGGCGGGGCCGGACGCGGCGGATCCACCGGGACGACGCCGCCGGACGCGCGGACCAGCAGCGGGGGCGCGTGTCCGCAGTTGACCACCTCCAGCTGCCCGGGACGCGGGTGTCCGGCTACCACGGCGGTCACGAAGTCGTCGGGACCGAGGTTGCGCGCCAGGCTGCGTTCGATCCGGTCGACGACCGCGAGGAGGTCGGGTTCGTCGTGCGCGGCCTCCCGGAAGACACCGAGCACCAGCGCGGCCGTGCCCACGGCCGGCAGCCCCTTGCCCCGCACGTCGCCCACGATCAGGCGGACGCCGTACGGGGTGGACACCAGGGCGTAGAGATCGCCGCCGATCCGGGCCTCGGCCGCGGCGGCGCTGTAGCGGACGGCGACCTGGAACGGGCCGACCGTGGGCGGCACCGGCACGAGCAGCGCGTGCTGGGCGGTCTCCGCGACCGAACGCACGGCGGCGAGGACCCGTTCCCGGCGCCCGCGCAACACGCTGGCCAGGCCGCTCGCCAGGGTGACGGCGACCAGGACGGAGAGCACGGCGGCCAGGTCACCTCCCGGTACGCCGTGCCGCAGGCCGTGGACGACGCCGAACGCCGCGGCGAGCAGGCCGACGCACAGGACACCGCGCGGACCGTTGGTGGTGGCGGCCAGCGCGGGCCCGGCCGCGAGCAGCGGCAGCCAGATCACCCCGGCCCCGCCGGCGAGGTCCAAGGCCAGCACCACGACGGTCACGAGCAGCACCGGCAGCACGGCCGTCGCCGCGGCCGGCCACGCGAGGGCCCGCCGGACCGCCGACGCCCCGGGGACGCGCGCGCGTCGGTGGAAGGGCCGCACGGTCCGGTGGCCGTCACGACGGTCTCGGGCCTGGCTCATGGGGTGTCCGCAGTCCTCGTCTGTGCAGGGGGATCTTGCATGGAGATCCGTGCGTGGGGGATCGCCCCCGGAACTCCTGTTTCCTCCAGGAATACGGGTTCGACCCGCGCGTCACAAGGAGAGGGTTTTCAGATAGTGAGCGACAGGCCCCTGGTCACCCGGCTCGCCGTCGGGATGAGCCGCTCCCTGATCTGCCGCAGCCGGGGCAGCCGGTCCGCCGGCAGGGACACCCCGAGCGAGCCGAGGGTGTCCCCGCTGTAGACGGGGACGGCGACGCAGACCGTGCCGAGGATGTACTCCTCCAGGTCGGTGACGGCCGGGGCCATCGGCGCGGCGTCCAGGCGGCGCAGCAGCTCGGCCGGGCTGGTGATCGTGCGCGGGGTGAGGTCGCGGAGGTGGTGGCGGGAGAGGTACTCGCGGCGGGCCTCGTCGTCGAGCTCGCGCAGGACGGACTTGCCGAGCGCGGTGGCGTGCCCGGCGTCCTCGAAGCCCACCCAGAGGTCGACGCGGGGTGTCCGGGGGCCGTCGACGATCTCGGCGACCCGGATCTCGCCGTCCTCGTAGAAGGTGAGGTAGGCGGCGGTCGTCAGCTCGTCCCGCAGCGCGGCGAGCGCCGGACGGACCCGGTTGAGCAGCTCCTGCCCGCGGCCCGTCGAGTGCAGCGTCCGGAGCCTGTCGCCCAGGACGAAGCCGCCGTCCTCCAGCTTGCGCACGTATCCGTCGTGGACCAGCGTCCGCAGCAGGTGGTAGGCGGTCGCCAGGGGCAGGCCGGTCTCGCGGGCGAGTTGCTTCGCCGGGGCGCCGTTCTCGTGCGCGCCGACCGCCTCCAGCAGGCGGAAGGCCCGCTGGACGGACGTGATCAGCGTCGGCCCGCCCTGCGCACCCATGCGTCCAGCGTGCGTCAGGGGCGGGGAACGGGCAAGGCGGGCGGAGGAAGCGTCGCTTTCGGGGCACCCGGTCCGACGAACGACGTGAAGGACACGAGCGGCGCGTACGACGCGAACGCGATGACGGGCACGAAGGGCGCGGAAGGCGTGAAGGGAATGAGCGGCATGAACCACGCGAGCGGCACGAACGACGCGGACCGTGAGGGCTCGCGGCGGGTCCCCCCGTCCGAGGAGCGCGACACCGTGGAGCGGCTGGTTCCGGCCTGGCTGGCGGAGACCGAGCGGCACGACCCGGCGGCGGCCCGCCGGGCCCGGGCGGAGTGGGAACACGGTTCCCTGTCGGCCCACACGGCGGAGGACCTCGCCACCTGGGTCACCGCCAGGGTCACCGACACCGGCTTCAACGAGGACGAGGGCCCGCGCGTCGACGGGCCGGCCCGCATCACCCCGGCCGACAAGGACGCCGTGCACCGCTGGCTCGCGGGGCAGGGGCACGGCGTCTGAGGCCCGGGCCCGGCGGGCACTCGTGTCGACGGCGTCACGCCGGGTACCCGGAGATCTCGACGTCACGGTCCTCCGGACCCGGCCCGCCGGACGCGCCGGGTGACGGACCGTCCAGGAGAAGGGGGCAGCGATGACGCAGCACGCGGACGACGACGCTCTGGACCAGCCCGCGGGCGTCGCGGAACTGCGGCTGGCGACGGGAGAACCGGATCCCGCCCCGCCGAACGACGTGCCCGCGCAGGAGCTGCCGCTCGACCGCAACCAGGCGATCCTCCAGGCCGCCAAACAGGTCGGTTCCCTCCTGAAGCGCAAGGGCCACCCGTTCGCCCTGGCGGGCAGCGTCGCCGTGTACGCCCACGGCGGCACCCAGAACCTCCAGCACGACGTCGACTTCGCCATCCGCCCCGAGGACGCGGAAGCCGTCGCGGAGACGCTGCGGGAGGCGGGGCTGACGGTGTACGAGCCGCCGGAGGACTGGCTGCTGAAGGCCGGCTGCCTCGGTCAGCAGGTCGACCTCATTTTCGAACTGGCCCACCGGCCGGTCGGCACGGAGCTGCTGGAGCGGGCCGAGCGGCTCTCCGTCGACTCGGTCCTCATGCCGGTCCTGTCGCCGACCGACCTGGTGCACAGCCGGGTGGCCGCCTTCTCCGAGCACCACTGCGACTTCGGGGCGGTCCTGCCGATCGCCCGGGTGCTCCGGGAGAAGGTCGACTGGGACCGGGTGCGCCGGGACTGCGGCGACGAGCCGATGTCCGACGCGTTCTTCTACTTCCTGGAACGGCTGGACGTCATTCCGCCGAGGCCCAGGCCGAAGGAGGACCGGTGATGAAGCCCTTCGCCGAGCCCGCGGGCGGCGGTGCCGACAGCGCCGGCCGGCCTGCCGGGGACGCCGGGAACATCGAGTACCGCGTCGCCCATCTGCACGACCGGCTCGCCGCCGAGGAACTCGCCGAACTGGGCGTGCGCGCCGAGGTGCGCGCCGGGTCGGTGGTGGTGACCGGCACGGTGCCCTCCGTGCAGTGCCGCGAGACGCTGCTGCGGACCGTCCACGAGGAACTGGCCGGACTCGCCGTGCACACCGACGTGGTGGTGGCCGAGACCGCCTCGCCCGACCATGCGGAGGACCTGCCATGATCCGCGTAGCAGCCGTCGGGGACATCCACATGGGTTCCGACAGCCAGGGCCTGCTGCGGCCCGCCTTCGAAACCCTGGACCAGTGCGCCGACCTGCTGCTGCTGGCGGGCGACCTGACCCGGCACGGTACGCCCGAGGAGGCGCGGGTGGTGGCCCGGGAGGTGCGGGGTCTGCCGGTGCCGGTGGTGGCTGTGCTCGGCAACCACGACCATCACGACGAGCAGCCCGAGAAGGTCACCGGGATCCTCCAGGAGGCGGGCGTGACGGTCCTGGAGGGCGAGGGGACCGTCGTGGAGTGCGGCGGCACGCGTGTCGGCGTCGCCGGGACCAAGGGCTTCGGCGGCGGGTTCGTGGGCCGCAGCGCCGGAGAGTTCGGCGAGCCGCTGATGAAGGAGTTCGTCCGCTACACCCGGCGCAGCGCGGACGCGCTGCACGGCGCGCTGGCGGAGCTGGGCCGGGACGGCTGCGACGTCCGGGTCGCGCTCACCCACTTCTCCCCCGTCGCCGACACCCTCGCCGGCGAGCCGCCGGAGATCTACCCGTTCCTCGGCAGCTACCTGCTGGCCGAGGCCATCGACACGGCCGGCGCCGACCTCTCCGTCCACGGCCACGCCCACATGGGCACCGAGCACGGAATGACGGCGGGCGGGGTCCGGGTGCGGAACGTGGCCCAGCCCGTGATCCGGCGGGCGTTCAACGTGTACCAGCTGCACGCCGCCTGACCGGGGGCCCCGTGCCGGCCGTCCGGCGCCGGCCCGCATGTTCGAACACGCTCATCTGTGCGCTGGGCTCCCCTTCGCACGAGGGAGGGGAGCCCCAGGTGCGCCCGGTGTCAGCTCGTGGCGCGGACCGCGGTGCGGATCAGGTCCGCGACCTCCTTCGGCCGGGACACGGCGACGGCGTGCGAGGCGCCCTCGAGTTCCACGACCGTCGCGCCGGCGCGCTTGGCGCCGAACCGCTCGACCTCGGGGTTGATGGCGTTGTCCGCGCCGGCGATCAGCGCCCAGGAGGGCTTGTTCTTCCAGGCGGCCGCGGCGGCGGTCTCCTCGAACGCGGCGGCCGCCAGCGGGCGCTGGGCGGCGGCGAGGACCTCGGTGACCTCGGCCGGCACGTCGGCGGCGAACACGGACGGGAAGGCGTCCTCGGCGATGGTGACCTCGGCGGCGGGCTCGCCGCCCGGCACCGGGTACGTCCACTGCCTGAGGTTGTCGACCAGCGGGGACAGCGGGAAGCGGCCCTGGAGCTCGCCGAGGCTCTCGCCCTCCTCCAGGACGTAGGCGGCGACGTACACGAGGCCGACGACGTTCTCCGTGACGCCGGCGACGGTGATGAGGGCGCCGCCGTAGGAGTGGCCGACGAGGATCACGGGGCCGTCGATCTGGGCGGCGACGGAGGCGACGTACGCCGCGTCGGACGCCAGGCCGCGCAGCGGGTTCGGCGGGGCGATCACGGGGATGCCGTCGCGCTGGAGTTCGGTGATGACACCGGACCAGCTGGTCGCGTCCGCGAACGCGCCGTGGACGAGGAGGACGGTGGGGGTGGTGCTCATGCCGGGTGTCTCCTCGGGTCAGGCGGTGTGCAGGGCGGTGCGGAGGGTGGTGACGGCCTGGGTGATCGCGGCCTCGGCGGCGTGGGTCTCCCGCAGGGCGTTGAGCATGACGAAGTCGTGGACGATGCCCTGGTAGCGGACGGCGGTGACGGGGACGCCGGCCTGGCGCAGCTTGTTGGCGTAGGCCTCGCCCTCGTCGCGCAGGACGTCGGCCTCGCCGGTGATGACCAGGGCCGGGGGCAGGCCGGTGAGCTGGTCGACGGTGGCGCGCAGCGGGGAGGCGGTGATCCGGGCGCGCTCGGACTCGTCGGTGGTGTACTGGTCCCAGAACCACTGCATGCCGTCACGGCGCAGGAAGTAGCCGGTGGCGAACTGGTGGTAGGAGCCGGTGTCGAAGCTCGCGTCGGTCACCGGGTAGAAGAGGACCTGGTGCACCAGCGGCACGTCGCCGCGTTCCTTGGCCATGAGCGTGAGGGCGGCGGTCATGTTGCCGCCGACGGAGTCGCCGGCGGCGGCGATGCGGGTGGCGTCCAGGCCCTTGGTGGCGCCCTGTTCGACGATCCAGCGGGCGACCGTGTAGTTCTGCTCGATGGCGACGGGGTAGCGGGCCTCGGGCGAGAGGTCGTACTCGGGGAAGACGACGGCCGCGCCCGCGCCGACGGCGAGTTCGCGCACCAGGCGGTCGTGGGTGTGGGCGTTGCCGAAGACCCAGCCGGCGCCGTGGATGTAGAGGATGACGGGCAGGGTGCCCCGGCTGCCGGCCGGCTTGACGATCCGGGCGCGGACGCTGCCCGTGGGTCCGCCGGAGACGGTGATCCACTCCTCGTCCACGGCGGGCTTGTCGATCTCGCCGGACTGCACCTCGTCGACGGCCTTGCGTCCCTCCGCCGGCGCCAGGTCGAACAGGTACGGCGGGTTCGCGGTCGCCTCCACGAACGCCTGGGCGGCGGGTTCCAGCACCGGCGCGGCCGGCTCGACGACGTCGGACATGAGATTCTCCTGCTGTCGGGGGTGTGCGTCTGTCCTGCCCGTTCACGCTAGAGGCGCTCCACGGACGGGAGTTGTCCGCAGGTGCAACGGCAGTGTGCTCAGAGCGCACAGCGCGTGACGTCCGGTCGGCCGCGCCGACGGCGGAGCCGTTGACGGAGCCGTCACCGCGCCGGAACGTCGTCAGCCCCGGCCCGCGCGGTCCCGCCACTCGCGGGGGGACATGCCGTAGGCGGTGCGGAACACGCGGCTGAAGTGCGTGGCGCTCGTGAAGCCCCAGCGGCCCGCCACGGCGGCGATGGTGCGGCTTCCGCGGCCGTGGCGCGTCAGATCGCGGCGGCACTCCTCCAGGCGGCGGCGCAGGATCCAGCGGCCGACCGTGGTTCCCTCGTCCTGGAACAGCTTGTGCAGGTAGCGCACGGAGATGTGGTGGGCTCGGGCGAGGGTCTCCGGGGACAGTTCCGGTTCCGTCAGGTGCAGTTCGACGTACTCCATGATGCGGGCCGTCATGGGCGGCGCCTGGGAGCCCGTTCCCGGGGTGACGGTGCCGAGCTGTTCGGCGGCGAGGGTCGCCAGGAGGTTCACGGCGTTCCCGGCGAGCATCTCGCCCACCGGTGGCCGGGCCTTGACCGCGGTGCGGGCCAGGTCGGACAGCAGCGGCGAGAGCAGCGCGCCGAGCCGGGAGGTCCGGGCGACCGGGGTGCGGGTGATCCGTCCCGCGTCGGCGGGGGTGAGGCCCAGCAGGTCGGCCGGCACGAGGAAGACGGTGGCGCGGAACCGTTCGGGGAAGTCCAGGGCGGGCGGGCGGCGGGCGTCGTAGAAGCAGATGTCGCCGGGGGCGAGACGCACGCTCACCGGGTCGGGGGCCGGCAGGCGGGTGGCGGCCCGGAGTCCCACGAAGAGGTACTCGCCGGCCTCCCGTGCGTGCGGCCGGTGCTCCGGCCGGGGTGCCCGCTCGCCCGGCAGCCGGCCGGGGCCGGTCTCGGCGGTCATGATCTCGACGCCCAGGGGCGTCCGGCAGACGGGTGTGTCGATCGTGCTGGTGGTGGACATCTTCCGGCGGTGCCTCCTGAGTGGACGACTGTCTGACGCGTCGTCCGGACGGTAGGCCGGGGGATGTGCAAAAAGAGTGACAACGCAGTGACGGCGGGGGCGCGCGCTCGGCTCGTCAGGTACGTCCGGCGGGTTCGGCGCGCTCGGCGGCGAAGGCGTGCAGCAGGTCGTGCAGGGTGTGGTGGCCGGGGGCGTGTTCGGTGATCAGGTGGGCTTCGGCGAGTTCGCCGAGGAGCCGACGGGTCCCGCGGACCGGCAGCCCGGTGAGCGTCGCCGCCGACGCCGGGGTGATGTCGGTCCCGAGGTGGCGGGGCAGGAGCCGGAACAACCGGGCGGCCTCGGGGCTCAGCAGTCGGTAGGAGCCCAGGAAGGCGGCCCGGACGTCGGCCGTTCCACCGGAATCGGCGAAGGCCTCCAGGGTGCCTCGCGTCGCACGCAGGTGGGCGGCGAGGTCCGCGAGGGGCAGCCGACGGCGGCCGGCCGCCCGTCGGGCGACGGCGGCCAGCGCGAGGGGCAGCCGGCCGCACCGGGCGACGATCTCGTCGGCGGCCAGGGGCTCGGCGGCCGTCCGGCCGTCGCCGATCAACCCGGCCAGCATCGCGCGGGCGTCCTCGGCCGGGAGCGGCTCCACGCGCAGCGGGCGGGCGCCCGAGGCGATGAGGCCGGGCAGGGCGTGGCGGCTGGTGACCAGCGCCAGACAGCCCGGTGCGGCGGGCAGCAGCGGACGCAGTTGTTCCGTGCCGGCCGCGTCGTCGAGGACCACGAGGACGCGCCGGCCGGCCAGCAGGGTGCGGTACAGGCCGGTCAGGGCGGCCGGCCCGGCCGGCATCCGGGCCGCGGGGACGCCGAGGACCGTGAGCACCGTCCGCAGCGCCTCCTCGGGCTGTGCCGCGCGCCCCGCCGGGTCGCTGCCGCGCAGCGGGACGTAGAGGTGTCCGCCGGGGAAGCGGCCGGTGGCCCGGTGGGCCCAGTGCACGGCGAGGGCGGTCTTGCCGACGCCCGCCATGCCCCCGATGAGCACGGCCGCCGGGGCCCCCGCGGTCCCCTCGGCCGCGTCCCACGCCGCCGTCAGCCACTCCAGCTCGGCCGCGCGCCCCGTGAAGCGGGCGGGATCCGGGGGGAGCCGGGCGTGCCCCGCGGACGCCGTCCGGTCCGGTACGGCGGGGGCGGCGCCCGACGTGCCGTCGGCGTCCCGCGGGTCCGGCCCCACCCGTACGACCGGGGCCCGTCGGCCGAGGCGCACGCGCGGCCCCGCCGTCAGCCGGCCCACGTCCTGGCGCAGCACGCGCGTGTGGGCCGCCGCCAGTTCGGCACCGGGAGTGGTGCCGAGATCGGCGGCGAGCCGGCGGCGGACCTCCTCGTGGGCCGCGAGGGCCTCCGCCTGGAGGCCGCAGGCGGCGAGGGACAGGACCAGCCGGGCGTGCAGCGGTTCGTCGAGCGGATCGAGCGCGGCGGCCCGGCGCAGGACGGGCAGGACCTGTGCGGACCGGCCGCAGAGCAGGGCGGCGTCGGCCGCCAGCCGGGCCGCCTCGAGGAGTTCGCGGCCGAGGGCGGTGAACTGGACGTGCTCGCGCGCGGCGGCGGGGATGCCCATCGCCACCGGTCCGCGCCACTCCCCCAGGGCCCCGATCAGGCGCAGGGCCGCCGTCTCGGCCCGGCCGGTGGCGACCGCCCGCTTGCCCTGCCGGGTGAGTTCGCGAAAGCGCAGCAGGTCGACCTCGTCCGGGGCGGCCTCCAGCAGGTAGCCGCCGGGACGGCGCAGCAGGCGCCGGCCGGGGGCGCGGGGCGGCAGTTCCGGCTCCAGCAGGCGCCGTAGCGCGCCGAGGTAACGGCGCACCACGTTCAGCGCGCTGGCGGGCGGTTGCCCCGGCCACAGCAGGGCGAGCAGCTCACCGGTGGGCACCGGCCGGCCCGCGCAGGCCAGGAGCAGGGCGAGCAGGGCGCGCTGCTGGGGGAACCCGAGGTCGAGTTCCGCGTCCTGGCGCCACACCCGCACCGGTCCCAGCACCTCGAACCGCGTCACGGCGGGGTCAGCAGGCACTGGCCTGACCGCCGTCCCGTCCGGCCAGCCGGGCCCGGACCCGCTCGGCGTCGGGGTGGTCCAGGGTTCTCAGGAGCGCGAGGGCCTCGGTCCAGGCGGCGCGGGCGCTGTCCTCGTCTCCCATGGCGCGGTGGGTGTCGCCGGCCCGGGCGAGGATGTCGGCCTCGGCGTAGGGCGCGCCGAGGTCCCCGAGGAGGGCGAGGGCGTTGCGGTAGGCGAGGAGGGCCTGCGGGTGGCGGCCGAGTTGCTGGTGGGCGTAGCCGATGCTGTCCCAGGTGGCCGCCTGGCCGTAGCGGTCGCCGAGGTCCTGGAGGGTGGTCAGGGCCTCGAAGCAGTGCGTCAGCGCCTGCCGGTGCTCGCCCAGCAGCGCGTGGTACCAGCCGACCGAGTTGAGGGCGCTGGCCTGCGCGGCCCGGTCGCCGACCGCCCGGAACAGGGCGAGGGCGAGCTGGTTGTGACGCAGGGCGCCGGGCAGGTCACCGCGCTGCTCGCTCTCCCAGCCGAGGCTGCGGTGGGTGTTGGCACGGCCGGTGTCGTCGCCGAGGCCGGTGAACAGTTCGAGGGCCGCTTCGAGGCGGGGCCGGGACCGGTCGTGCAGGCCGAGCCGGCCCTCGATGCGGGCGAGGCCGCGCAGCCCGCGGGCCTCCATGGCGGGTTCGGCGAGCCGTCGGGCGGCGTCGAGGGCGGTGCGCTGGACGGTGAGCGCGTCGTGCCAGTGGCCCCGGCGGTCGAAGAACGGTTCCAGGGACCAGGCGAGATGGCAGGCGAGACGTTCCTGCCCGGTGGTGGCGGCGTGGTCGACGACGGCGAGGAGCACCGCGTGTTCGGCGGTGAGCCAGGTGAGGGCCCGGTCGTCGTCGGCGAGCGGTTCGGGGTGGACGCCCTCGGGTGCGGGCGGGGGCGGCGGCGGGTCGGCGTTGGGGGCGAGCAACCGGTCGGCGGCGTGGGCGGTGTGCAGGTAGTGGTGGTGCAGCCGGTGCAGGGCCGCCCGCCGTTCGGCGTGGGTGTGCCGCTCCTCGACGAGTTCGCCGGCGTGGGCGCGCAGCAGGTCGTGGAAGGCGTGCCGGCCGGGGCTGTGCTCGGCGACGAGGTGCAGGCCGGTCAGTTCGGCCAGCAGCGGCCGGGTGCGGCGGACCGGCAGTCCGGCCAGGGCGGCGGCGGCCGGCAGGGTGAAGTCGGGGCCGGGGTGCAGGGCGAGCAGCCGGAACAGCCGGGCCGCCGCGTCGGAGATCTGGCGGGAGGACCAGGAGAAGACGGTGCCGACGTCCACGGAGGCGTCGGAGCGGGCGAACGCGTCGAGGCTGCCGTGCGCCTCGCGCAGTTCGGCGGCCACGGCCGACAGCGGGAAGTGCGGGTGTGCGGCGGCGCGCGCGGCGACGCAGGCGAGGGCCAGGGGCAGTCCCGCGCACAGTTCGGTGATCTCGTCGGCGGCGCGCGGTTCGGCCTCGACCCGTTCGGCGCCCAGACGGCGGACGAGGAGGGCCCGCGCCTGCCCGGTGTCGAAGGGCCTCAGTGTCAGGGAGTGGGCGCCGTGCGTGGCGACCAGCCCGGCCAGGGCGTCGCGGCTGGTGACGACGGTGAGGCAGCCGGGCGAGCCGGGCAGCAGGGGCCGTACGTGGTCGCTGTCGCGGGCGTTGTCCAGGACGACGAGGATCCGCCGCCCGGCCAGCACGCTGCGGTAGAGGGCGGCCTGGGCGTCCACGCCGTGCGGTATCCGGTCGGGCGGTACGCCGAGGGCGTCCAGGAAGCCGCGGACGGCCTCGCCGGCCTCCATGACCGCGCCGGAGGGGTCGTAGCCGCGCAGGTTGACGTAGAGCCGGCCGTCGGGGAAGCGGTGGGCGACGCGGTGCGCCCAGTGCACGGCGAGGGTGGTCTTGCCGACGCCGGCCATGCCGCCGATGGCGCTGATCACCACGGTGTCGGGTGCGGTCGCGTCACGGGGCGTGAGGGCGAGGATCTCGTCGAGTTCGCCGCTGCGGCCGGTGAACGCCGGAATGTCGTGCGGGAGCTGGGCGGGGACCGGGAAGGCGGAGAGACCGGCGGGGGTCTCCCCGGGGGCCGGGACGAGGGGTTCGCACGGTCCCGCGGGGGGAGCGCCGGACGCGTCCGCGCCCGGACGCGCGTCGGCAGGTCCGGGCACCGCCGCCCCGCCCGCGCCGGGCCCCGACCGCAGCACGGTCTCGCGGGCCCGGCGCAGTTCCGCACCGGGATCGATCCCCAGTTCGTCGGCGAGCCGGGTCCGTACGGCGTCGTACACGGCGAGGGCCTCGGACCGGCGGCCCGCCGCCGCCAGGGTGAGGATCAGCGCGGCCCGCACGGGTTCGTCCAGGGGATGGGCGGCGGCGGCCCGGTGCAGGTGGGGCAGGACGGCCACGGGACGTCCGGCGCGCAGGGCGGCGTCGGCCGCCTCGCGCACGGCGGCCAGGCGTTCGCGGTCCACCGCGTCGAAGGCCGGATGGGCGCGGGCCGCCGCGGGCAGGCCGGCGGCGACCGGTCCCCGCCACAGGGCGAGCGCCTCGGTGAGCGGGCCGAGGGCCCGCTCGGGCGACTCCCGTGCCGTCCGCTCCGCGGCCCGGCGCAGGGCGCGGAAGCGGGCCAGGTCCAGTGAGTCGGCGTCGGTCGCGAGCCGGTAGCCGCCGGCGTCCCGCAGCAGCCAGCGGCCCTCCGCGCGGGCGGCGAGGCCGGGCTCCAGCAGGCGCCGCAGCGAGCCCACGTGCCGGCGGACCACGTTGACCGCGCTGCGGGGCGGGGCGGTCCCCCACAGGGTGTCGATGATCTCGTCCATGCCGACCGGCTGGCCCGCTCCTGCCGCCCGCCCAGCTCCAGCTCGGTCTCGCCCCGGCGCACGCGCACGGGCCCCAGGACGGCGAACCGCACGGATTCCAGCGGCACGTCTTCCCCCTCCGGTGTCACTCCCCGGAGGCCGACCCTACGTCACGGCCGGGGTTACCGGGAGTTCGTCCGGAAGCCGGGAAACCGCAGGTCGCGGGCGCCGTGCCGGAGGCCCGCCCACAGCGGCCGCACGCGGGCCGACGCGCCTGTCAGCGCCCGGTGGACGCCGACCGCACGCGGGCCAGCACGTCCGTCAGCGCCCGGTGGATCTCGTCGGGGAGCCAGCGGCAGTGGGCGCCCTGCACCACGTACTCGGCCACCTCGCGCAGCTTGGTGTTGGTGCGCTGGGAGACCTCCCGCAGCACCTCCCAGCCCTGCTCGGGCCGCAGCCGTCCCACGGCGACGACCACTCCGATCGCCTGGTCGACCACGGCGTGGGAGGCGACGGCCTGCCGCAGCTGGGCCACCTCCTCCTGCAGGGCGGCGACCCGCGCCTCGACTTCCTCCTCCGCGGCCATGTCGCATTCCACGTGTGTTTCCCCTCGTCAGGAGCCCGCGAAGGCGCGGGCGGCCAGTGCGGCGTCACCGTGCCGTCCCTGTCCAGCCTGCACAGCACGGGCCGGTCCGGCCGCACCGCAGACGAACAACATCACCGGTGCCGATCCGGAAAACGAATGCGCACCGGGATGCGGGGAAAGTGTGCGGAGGGGCGGGAGCCGGCCGGCTGCCGCCCGGCGCACCGCGTGCGGGCCGCTCGACCCGTCGGACGAAGGATTCATGGACACGCTGCTCTTCGACAGTGAGGACCTCGGTCTGACCGAGGACTTCCTCAGCCGGGCCTACGCCAGGATGCGCATCGACAGCGGCGGGTCGGAGACCGGCCGGACGAGGGTCAGCCGCGCCGCGATGCCCTCGGTGACCGTCGACGAGCTCGACCTCGGCTTCGAGATGAGCTACTCCGTCACCCCGCTGGGCCGGATCTGCCTGTGCCTCGTGCACGAGGGCACCATCCGGGACCACACCTACGACGGGGTGGAGGACGCCTTCGGACCGGGCGACGTGGTGTCCTTCGCGCCGCCGGAGCTGCCGTACTCGGGGCGGATCTGCGTGGCCCGATACAACATCACCATGCTCGACACCGATCTGCTCGCCCAGGTGGCCGCCACCGCCCCTGGCCGCAGGCCGGGGCCGGTCCGGCTGACCGGGCACCGGCCGCACTCCCGGGCCGCGGCCCGGCAGCTGCGGCAGACGATCGGTTACGTGCGCGACCACGTGCTGGCCGCGCCCGGCGTCGCCGACCAGCCGCTGGTCGCCGCCACCGCCGCCCAGCACCTCGCGGCGGGCGTCCTCGCCGCGTTCCCCAACACGGCGCTCACCGAGCCGACCGCGACCGACCGCAACGACGCCCGGCCGGCGACGCTGCGCCGCGCGCTGGCCTACATCGACGACCACGCCGCCGAACCGGTCACGGTCGCCGACATCGCGGCGGCCGCGCACGTCACCGTGCGGGCCCTCCAGTACGTCTTCCGGCGGCACCTCGACACCACGCCGCTGGCGCACCTGCGCCGGGTCCGGCTCGCCCACGCGCACGAGGACCTGCGGGCCGCGAACCCGCTCGACGGCACCACGGTCACCGACGTGGCGGCCCGCTGGGGCTTCTTCCATCCGGGCCGCTTCGCCACCCTGTACCGCTCCGCGTACGGCCGCCCGCCGCACCGCACGCTCGCCGGCTGAGGTTCGCCCGGCGTCCGCGGCGGCGACGCTCCCGTCCCCGTCGAGGGGGCGGGTGCTCCGGTGGGTGTCCCCCGCGTCGACGACGTCCTCGGGGACCTTTCCCCCCGGGTGACGGGTGTGGCCCGCCGAGGGCTCCTCACCGTTCGGGACGCGGGAGCCGGCGGGGGTCGCCCAGGAGCGCGACTGCTCGGCCACGCGGGCCCGACTGCCCGACTTCGAGGGCGCGCCGCGGCGGTGTCGTCCCGGGGCGCTTCACGACAGTGCCGCGCGGACGGCCAGGCGGGGAGCGCGGTGGGTCAGCGCGGCGGCGGCCAGGCCGATCAGCGCGCCGACGGCGACGTCGGAGGGGTAGTGGGCTCCGGTGTGGACGCGTTCGCCGGCCACCATCACCGCCGGCACCGCGCACAGGGCGCCGGCCGGCGGCCAGACCGCCGCGACGGCGGCGGTGAAGCCCACGGCGGCCGCCGTGTGCCCGGAGGGGAACGAGGAGGAGTCGGGCCGGTCGTGGACCTCCTCGTGCGGGATCCACTCCTTCGGTGGCCTGCGCCGGTCCCAGAGCTGCTTGACCACGCCGTTGGACACCAGCTCCGCCACGCCCATGCTGACCACGCCCGCCGCGGCGGCCCGGCGTCCCCGCCGGCCCCCGGCCGCGGCCATCACGAAGGCGGCGCCCCACCAGAGTTTGGTGTGCTGCGCCGCCTCCTCCACCGCCGGAAGCAGTTGCCGCGCGGCGGGCGACCGCCACGACGCCACCCTCCGCGTCAGTCGGTGGTCGCCGTCCCTCAGATCCTCCCAAGCACCCATGAGCTGCGACTTCCCGCGTCGGGCGATCCTTAACGGAAGACCGTGGGGCGCCCGTCACTCCATACGGCGCTGGTCCTCCTCGCTCCAGGCACGGGTGTCCCGGGGCGGCACGTACGGCTCCTCGTCCTCCGGCAGTCCGCCGGCGACCGCCCGCTGGCGGGCCATTTCCGCGTCGAACTCGAGGCCGAGCAGGATGGCGATGTTGCTGATCCACAGCCACACCAGGAACACGATGACACCGGCGAGCGTGCCGTAGGTCTTGTTGTACGAGCCGAAGTTGGCCACGTAGAAGGCGAAGCCCGCCGAGGCGACGAGCCAGATCAGCAGGGCCAGCACGCTGCCCGGCGTGATCCACCGGAAGCCGCGGCCCTTGACGTTGGGGGTCGCCCAGTACAGCAGCGCGATCATCATGGTGACCAGGACGACCAGAACCGGCCACTTGGCGATCGACCACACGGTCAGCGCGGTGTCGCCGATGCCCAGCGCCGTGCCGGCCCGTTGGGCGATGCCCCCGGTGAACACCACGATCAGGGCACTGATCACGGCCAGCACGAGGAGCACCACCGTCACGCCGACCCGGACCGGCAGCACCTTCCACACCGGCCGGCCCTCCGGCATGTCGTACACGGCGTTCGCGCTGCGGATGAAGGCGGCGACGTAGCCGGAGGCCGACCACACCGCCAGCACGATGCCGACGAGCGCCATGAGGGAGCCGACGCCGCCCCGTCCCTGGAGCTGGGTGACCGCGTCGCTGATGATGTCCCGGGCCGACCCCGGTGCGAGCTTCTGGAGGTTCTCCAGCACCTGATCGGTCGCCGACTTGCCGGCGACCCCCAGCAGCGAGACCAGGACCAGCAGGGCGGGGAACATCGACAGCACCCCGTAGTAGGTCAGGGCGGCGGCCCGGTCGGTGAGCTCGTCGTCCTTGAACTCCTTCACCGTGCCCTTCAGCACCGCCGACCAGGACCGCTTGGGCAGTCCGCTCGGATCGTCCGGCGCCCGGCGCTCCACCTGCTCGTCCGGTCCCGGGCGGTCCGCCTGCTCGTCCGGCCCCGGGCGCTCCGCCTGCTCGTCGGGTCGGGTTCTCGATGTCCGTGCCATGAGGGACGGAGTAACCCGCGCGGGCCGGTCCATGCCCTCCCCGCCTCCCCCGAGATCTCGGCCACGGCCCGTACAGGTTCGCGGCGGCTCGGGGTAGCAGTGCTCATGTGTGTGCTTTGTGTGCAGGTCCCGGTCGGGGCGCCGCCCCGGATGCCGGCTCCCGGCGCCGGCCGGCGCGGCCACGGTCGCGGTCCGCCGGTCAGGCCGTGCGGCTGCCGGAGTCCGGGAGCCCGTCGTGCGCCCGGGCCGCCGCCGCCTCGCAGAACGCGTCGAGCCCCTCCAGCAGCGCGCTCCGCTTCCCCGCGGGCATCCCCGCCAGCACCGCCCGCAGCTCCCGCTCCCGGCGCTCCCGCAGGTCGGCCAGGAAGGCCCGCCCCCGGCCACTGAGGCGCAGCCGCAGTTCACGCCGGTCGGAGGGGCTCACCACCCGCTCCACCAACCCGGCGGCCTGGAGCCGGTCGCACAGGCGGCTCGTCGACGGCGGGGTGGAGGCCAGCGAGTCGGCGAGGGTGCGCAGGTTGATGCCCTCCTGGTGCTCCAGGACGAACAGCACGCGCAGCTGGGACGCGGACGCGGGCGCCGTCGAGGCCCGCCCCCACAGCACTTCCAGCAGCTCGGCGGCCGTCGCGGTCACCCGTGCGACCTCGTCGGGGTCCGGGCGATGGCGGAAGGCAGTCACGGTCACACTCTCGCAGGCACTGGGACGACCGTCAGCGTACTAGCGGCTCCCCCGCCCCCGGCACCCCTCGAACCCGCCGCGCCGCCCGGGCGCGCGGGACACCTCCGGCCGGCGAACCGGCCCCCGAGCGAAGGATCGGTGTTACTCCCGTCGTGGTATCCCCCGTCACGAACAGATTCGTCACCGCCGAGCGTGCCCTGCGGAAGGCGGCACCTCATGAACTGGTCGAGGCCGTCCGCCGTGCGCTGGTCGAGCAGTACGCGGCCCTCTCCGCCGAGCTGCTCATGGCCGACTACGGCCTGACGTCGCTGCAGCCGGTGGCCGGACCTCGGGACCAGGAGCCCGTGTCGGTGTACGGCAGCGCCGCGGGCCGGGCGTTCGGCGCGCAGGAGCCGTACGTCGAACCGGCCGGGAACGGGCGGGTGCGGGCGCACCTGCCGGTCTCGGTGCGCGGCGACCGGCTCGGGGTGCTGTCGGTGACGCTGCCCGAGGACGGCGGGGTGCCGGACGTGCTGGGCGAGCTGGCGGAGGTCGCGCAGGTGCTCGGGCACGAGGTGGTCGTGGCCGAGCGGGCCACCGACCTGTACCTGCGGGCCCGGCGCAGGGAACGGCTCACCCTGGCCGCGGAGATGCAGTGGCAGCTCCTCCCGGCCCGCTCCGGCACCGGCCCCGGATACGCGCTCGGCGCCCAGATGGAGCCCGCCTACGCCGTCCGCGGCGCCAACTTCGACTGGTCCGCGACGGACGACCGCCTCACCCTGTACGTCAACAACGGCATGGGGGACGGCACGGAGGCGTCGCTGCTGACGAGCCTGGCGGTCAGCGCGCTGCGCAACGCGCGACGGGCCGGCCTCCCGATCGCCGACCAGGCGGCGCTGGCCGACCAGGCGGTGCACGCCCACTACCGGGGCCGCTGCCACCTGCCGGTGCTGATGCTGGAGGTCGAAGTCGCCACGGGCCGGGCCCAGGTGGTGGACGCCGGCTCACCGCGGCTGCTGCGGCTGCGGGCGGGCACCGTCGAACCCGTCGACCTGGAAGCCCAGTTGCCGCTGGGCATGTTCGAGGAGACCGACTACGTGGCGCAGCCGTTCCAGGTGGAGCCCGAGGACCGGCTGGTGTTCGTCAGCGACGGCGTCCACGCGGTCGCTCCGCCCGGCGGAGGGACGTACGGGGACGCCGCCCTGGCCCGCGCGATCACGGCCACCCGGCTGCTGCCGGCGGCCGAGGTCCCGCGTGCCGTGCTGCGCGAACTGGCGGGGCACCGCGGCGGGTCCGTGACGGAGGACGACGCGCTCGTGGTGTGCCTGGACTGGCACGGCCGCTGACCCTCCGGATTCCCGGACCGGCACGGCCGCCGACCGACCGGTGTGTCGGAACCGACACGGCCGCCGAGCGGTGTCCGCGTGACCGCGGTGCGGCCCCGGCGCGGCCGGTGTGCGCCGGGTCGGCACCCCGCGTCCGCCGCCCGTGCGCCCCCGTTCCCGCTTGTCACCGCCCCTGTCCTCGCACTACTGTCACCACGCCTTGGTGAACGGGAAATCCGGTGTGATGCCGGTGCGGCCCTCGCCACTGTGATCGGGAAGTCCGGCTCCGGCCCTCGCGGGCAGCCACTGGGTCCTCACGGACCCGGGAAGGCGGAGCACGGGCGGTGGTACCCGTCAGCCAGGAGACCGGCCAAGGCGCGTCAACCATCCACGAGGTGCTGGAGAGGGTCTGCTGAGCCATGCACATAGCCGAGGGTTTTCTGCCTCCGGCGCACGCGGTCGCCTGGAGCGTCGCGTCGGCGCCGTTCGTCGTCCACGGAGCCCGGTCGCTCACCCGTGAAGTCAGGGAGCATCCCGAGAGCACGCTGCTGCTCGGCGCCTCCGGCGCCTTCACGTTCGTCCTGTCCGCACTCAAGCTCCCTTCGGTGACCGGGAGTTGCTCGCATCCCACCGGCACCGGCCTGGGCGCCGTCCTGTTCCGGCCGCCGATCATGGCCGTGCTGGGCACGATCACCCTGCTCTTCCAGGCCCTGCTGCTCGCGCACGGTGGCCTGACCACGCTCGGCGCCAACGTGTTCTCGATGGCGATCGTCGGACCGTGGGCCGGATACGGCGTCTACCGCCTGCTGCGGCGCTACGGCGTGCCGTTGATGGTCACGGTGTTCGCCGGCGCGTTCGTCGCCGACCTGTCCACCTACTGCGTGACCAGCGTGCAACTGGCGCTGGCGTTCCCCGACCCGAGCAGCGGGTTCCTGGGCGCGCTCGGCAAGTTCGGGTCCATCTTCGCCGTCACGCAGATCCCGCTGGCCGTGAGCGAGGGGCTCCTCACCGTCCTGGTGATGCGTCTCCTCGTGCAGTCCAGCAAGGGCGAACTGACCCGGCTGGGCGTGCTGGTGACCGGGGGCCGGAACCGGAAGCCGGACACGACCGGGGCGGTGGCCCGGTGAAGCGGAACACCAAGATCAACCTCCTGCTGCTGCTCGCCGTGCTCGCGCTCGCGGTGCTGCCGCTGGCCCTGGGTCTCGGCGACCACAAGGAGCAGCCGTTCACCGGCTCCGACAGCGAGGCGGAGACGGCGATCACCGAGCTGGAGCCGGACTACGAACCGTGGTTCTCGCCCCTGTACGAGCCTCCGTCCGGGGAGATCGAGTCGGCGCTGTTCTCCCTCCAGGCGGCCCTGGGCGCGGGCGTCCTCGCCTACTACTTCGGGGTGCGCCGTGGCCGCCGCCAGGGCGAACTGCGGGCGCTGGCCCGCCTGGAGGAGAAACAGGACGGGGCCGAGGCGCGGGACGACGTGAGCACGCCCGACGCCGGGAAGTCTCCGCAGGAACGGGTCTGATCGGACGTGCTGCCGATCGACGCGGCGGCGCACGGCAGTCGCTGGCGCCACCGTCATCCCGTGGACAAGGCCGTGCTGGGGCTCGGCCTCACCCTGCTCGCGATCTCCCTGCCGCCCTGGCCGGGCGCGGCCCTGGTGCTGGTGACGGCACTCGCCCTGCTGCTGGGTCCGGCGGGGGTGCCGCCCCGCCGGCTGTGGCGCGCCTACCGGGTCCCGCTGGGCTTCTGCGCGACGGGCGCGCTCACCCTCCTCGTCCAGGTGGGCGGGCCCGACGGGTTCGTGTCCCCGGCCGACGGTGGCCCGGTGCGGGCCGGGGAGCTGATGCTGCGCACCTCGGCCGCCTCACTCGGCGTGCTGCTGTTCGCGTTCACCACGCCCATGTCGGATCTGCTGCCCCGCCTGGTGAGGGCAGGCGTGCCCGCGCCGGTCGTCGACGTCGCCCTGGTGACGTACCGCATGAGCTTCCTGCTGCTGGACTCGATGCGCCGGATCCGGGAGGCGCAGGCGGCCCGGCTCGGGCACACCGGCCGGGCCGCCGAGTGGCGTTCGCTCGCCGGGCTCGGCGCCACCGCGTTCGTGCGGGCCTTCGACCGGGCGGCGCGGCTGCAGGCCGGGCTCGCCGGGCGCGGTTACGACGGCACCCTGCGCGTCCTGGTGCCCGAGGCCCGTGTCTCCGCCCGCTTCACGGCGGCCGCGGCCGCCCTCCTGGTGGCTCTGGCCGCCCTCACCCTCGTCCTGGAAAGGCCCCTGTCATGAGCGAGCTGGTCGCCCTGCGGGGTGTCTGCTTCGGGTACGAGGACGGCCCGGCCGTGCTCGAGGACCTCGACTTCACGGTGCGCGCGGGGCGCGCCCTCGCCCTGCTCGGCCGCAACGGCAGCGGGAAGACGACCCTGATGCGACTGCTCAGCGGCGGACTGCGCCCGCGCACCGGCACGTTGACGGTCGAGGGACGGCCGGTGGGGTACGACCGCAAGGGGTTGACCCGGCTGCGGACGACCGTGCAGCTGGTGGTGCAGGACCCCGACGACCAGCTGTTCGCCGCGTCCGTCGCCCAGGACGTGTCGTTCGGGCCGCTGAACCTGGGGCTGCCCGACGCCGAGGTGCGGGTCCGGGTGGACGAGGCGCTCGCCGCGCTGGACATCACCGCCCTGGCCGACCGGCCCACTCACCTGCTGTCCTACGGGCAGCGCAAGCGGACCGCGATCGCGGGCGCCGTCGCGATGCGGCCACGCGTGCTGATCCTCGACGAGCCGACCGCCGGGCTCGACCCGGACGGCCAGGAACGGCTGCTCACCACGCTGGACGGGCTGCGCGCGTCCGGTACGACGGTGGTGATGGCCACCCACGACGTCGATCTCGCCCTGCGCTGGGCCGACGACGCGGCCCTGCTCACCCCGTCCGGCGTGCACACCGGTCCGGCGGACATCTCGCTGGCCCGCACGGACCTGCTCCGCGAGGCGGGCCTGCGCCTGCCCTGGGGCATCGCGGTCGCCCGACTGCTCGCCGGTCAGGGCCTGTTGTCCGAAGGGAAGGCCGGACCGCGCAGCCCGGAGGAACTGGCGGCGCTGCTGGCCGGGGGCTGAGTCCGCGACAGAGTGCCTCAGCCCTCGACGCCGGTGGCGTCGTGCGCCGCGCCGACCGGCTTGGACTCCGGTGAGCCCCGCTGGCGCAGGTAGATCGACAGCACCGCCATGGAGGCGACGGCCAGCAGTTCGGACTGCCAGTTCTGGAGCGTGCGGTTCCAGAAGTCGGCGGCGCCCAGGTACTGGGACCAGCTCAAGGGTGCCTGCAGCTGACGCAGCCGCTGCTCGTTGTAGGCGGCCACGCCGGTGATCGACTGCACCAGCCAGCACAGGACGAAGATGGTGCCCATGACCAGCAGCAGGGAGTGCGAGTACAGCGTGCGCCGCCAGCCGGAGGCCGCCGCCCACTTGGGCGAGGTCGCCACCGCGTGCTCGCCGACCATCTGGTCATCGTCGGACTCGGTGCCGGACTTTCCCGGTTCCTTGGACTCCGGGGAGCCCCGCTGGAGCAGCCAGATCGTCGCCCCGATGTAGAGGAAGAACTGGAGGTACTCCGACTGCCAGTTCTCCGCCACGTCGACCGCGAAGTCGGACGAGGTGACGTAGGTGAGGAAACCGACGGTCTGGAGCTGGTCTGCGGCCAGCTGGTCGTTGAAGTCGGCCTGTCCGGCGAACGCCTGCCCGACCAGGGTCAGCAGGAACCCGAGGGTGAAGAACAGCCCCAGGCCGTTGTCCTTGACGAAGCCCCGGATGCCGCCGCGTCCGTGGGAACGGGCCCCTGAGTCGCGCCCGCTCACCGGTGCATCAGCCCCAGTGTCACAAGGTAGGCGAGGCCGGCCCCGACGATCAGCAGGACGGTGACGAACATGGTTCTCACGGGCTCACCCACCTTTGATCTCGCACTGGTACGGGGTTCCCGGGCGTGGCGTGCAGCCGGCGGCCACGACCTTCCACCCGGTGGAGAAGTGGGAGAGGAACAGGGTGTCCTCGGCGAGCACCGCCCGCGCCTGGTTGCCGTACACGTCGACCACCCGCACGGCACCGCCGGGCTCCAGTGACTCCTCACCGAGCGCCCGCGCGCAGGGGGCGCCGGCCGACTGCTCCAGTTCGTCGACGGTCGCCGGCGCGAGCACCTCGCACACACGGGCGTAGGCGCCCTCGCCGAGCGCCTCCTCGAAGGCGACCGTCGCGGCCCGTGTGTCGTCGCGCCGCTCCGACACCGCGCCGCACCCGCTGACGGCGACGGCCAGCGCGAGGACGACCGCCGTGCCGCGCGCCCGTCCGGCCATTCGCCCACCTCCGCATACACGTCCACGGCCTGCCCCGGCATTACACAGCACGAGTGCTCCCCCGGACGGATTCCACGCCCGCGATTCGCCCTGTCGGTTCACCGCGTCGCGTGGGGTCCGGCGGGCGGCGCGCGATCGCCCCGGCCGGTGGGCGCCTGCCTCGCTTCCCCGGAACGAGGGACGTGCCCCCGGCAGTCGGTCCGTGGGCGGACTCTGGCATTCTGGCGCCGTGCCGCACCCCGCCTCCGTGACGCCCGACGCCCCTCATCCCGTGGGGGTGCCGCTGCTGACCCAGCAGTGGCTCGATCTCTGCTTCGTCCACTGGGCGGTGGCGCCGGAGACGGTGGCGGGACTGCTGCCGCCGGGCACCGTCGCCGACGTCCACGACGGGTCGACGTACGTCGGTCTGGTCGCCTTCCGGATGCACCGCGTGGGTTGGCTGGGACTGCCGGGGGTGCCGTACCTGGGATCGTTCCCGGAGACGAACGTGCGGCTGTACTCGGTGGACGGGCACGGACGGCGCGGGGTCGTGTTCCGGTCGATGGACGCGGCGAGGCTGATACCGGTGGTGATGGGACGCGTCGGCTTCCGGCTGCCGTACCTGTGGTCGCGGATGCGGGTGCGCGCGGACGGCGACACCGTCACCTACACCAGTTCGCGCCGGTGGCCGGGGCCGCGCGGCGCATCGAGCCGGCTGGTGGTGCGCCGGGGCGAGCGCATCGAGGAGCCCACGGAGCTGGAGCACTTCCTCACCGCGCGCTGGGGCATGCACAACGCCTTCTTCGGCGGCGCCGCCTACCTCGCCAACGAGCATCCGCGCTGGCCCCTGCACCGGGCGGAACTGCTCACCTGCGAGGAGGATCTGGTCGCCGCGGCCGGACTGCCGGCGCCGCCGGGGGCGCCGGTCAGCGTCCTGTACTCGCCGGGCGTGCCGGTACGCCTGGGCCGGCCGGCACGCCACCCGGCGGGCATCCCGACCCCCTGACCCCCGTCACGGACGCGTTCCCGCCCCCGGACGTGCCGCGGCCTCCGCCAGCGAGACGGTGAACGGATGCCGGGGAGTCGTCAGGACCCGCTGTGCCGGCCCCTGTTCGACCAGCTCTCCCGCCTCCAGTACGGCGATGCGGTCGGCGAGGCGCGCGGTGTCCAGGTCGTGCGTGACGAGGACCAGGGCGAGGCCGTCACCGCCGTGCACGAGGCCGGCCAGGAGGTCGAGGATGCCGCGCCGGGTGACCGGGTCGAGGCCGGAGGTGATCTCGTCGCAGACGAGGACCCGGGGCCGGGCGAGCAGGGCGCGGGCGAGGGCGGCCCGCTGGAGTTCGCCGCCGGACAGGGCGCCGGGCGGGCGGTGGGCGAGGTCCGCCGGCAGGCCGAGACGGGCAAGAGTCGCCGACGCCTCCGCGTCGGCGGTGCCTTCGTCGGTGCCGCGCAGCCGGACCGCCGTGCGGGCGACCTGCGGGAGGACGGGCCGGAACTCGTCGAACGCGGCGCGGGCGTCCTGGAACACGTACTGCACGGCGGCGAGCCGGTCCCGGTCGCGGCGCCGCAGGCTGTGCGGGAGCCGTGTCCCGTCGAGCAGGATCTCGCCGGTGCGGTCGCGGTGCAGCCCGGCCAGGCAGCGGGCGAGCGTGGTCTTGCCGCTGCCCGACCGGCCGACGACGGCCAGGCACTCGCCGGCTCCCAGCGTGAGCCGTGGGACGCGCAGCACCGTGGTGGCGCCGTGGACGGCGGTCAGGCCGCGCACCGTCAGGACGGGCCGGGCGGCCTCGGCGCCGGTGTCCCTCGGTGGTCGCGCCCGGTTCTCGTCGAGAAGCCGGCGGGTCCACTCGTGCCGGGGGGCGAGCCACAGCCGTTCGGCCGGGCCCGACTCCACGACCCGGCCCTCCCGCATCACCAGGACCTCGTCGGCGAGGGCGCGCACCACGTCCAGGTCGTGACTGAGCAGCACGACCGCGATGCCCCGGGCCGCGACCGCCGCCAGTTGCGCGACGATCCGTTCCTTGGTCAACGCGTCCTGGCCGGTGGTGGGTTCGTCGGCGACGACGACGCGGGCGCCGAGCAGGAGGGCCTGGGCGAGCACGACCCGTTGCTGCTGGCCGCCGGAGAGCTGGTGCGGGTAGCGCCGCAGCAGCTCTCCGCCGTCCGGGAGCTGGGCGTCGTCCAGAGCGCGCACGACCAGCTCGCGGGCCGCCGTGCGGCGTTCGGCGCGCGGCAGGTGCCGGACGCGGGAGCGGGCGATGTCGTGGAGGAGGGCGCTGATACGACGGGCCGGGTTGAGGACGGCCGCGGGGTGCTGGGGCACGTATCCGACGGGTCCGTCCGCGGGGCGGAGCACCTCGCCCGTGACGCGGGCGCCGGGCGGGTACTCCCCCAGCAGCGCGAGACCGGTGGTGGTCTTGCCGCTGCCGGAGGCCCCGACCAGCGCGGTCACCCGGCCGGGCGGCACCCGCAGGCTGACGCCGTCGACGACGGCCCGTCCGTCGATCTCGACGCGCAGGTCCCGGATCTCCGCCGCGGCGGCGGTGTCGTGGCTCACGGACGTCGTCCCTTCCGTCGCGGGGTCTTCTCCAGGGCGGCGTCGAAGAGCAGGTTCGTGCCCGTCGTCAGCGCCACGATCAGCAGGGCGGGCACCACGACCGCCCAGGGCTGCACGAACAGTCCGGTCCGGTTGCGGTCGACCATGACCGCCCAGTCGGCGGCGTCCGGTGCGACGCCCACACCGAGGAAGGCAGCCGTGGACACCAGGTACAGCACACCGGTCAGCCGGATCCCGGCGTCGGCGGCGAGAGTGCGCAGGGCGGCCCGGCCGACGTAGCCCACGGCGATGCGCCACCGGGTCTCGCCCTGCATGCGCAGCGCCTCGACCGCCGGACGGGCGGCGGCCTCGCCCGCCGCCGCCCGCACGATCCGGGCCGCGTCGGGCACGTTCACCAGCGCGACGAGCAGCGCGAGCCCGGCCGCGCCCGGCGAGAACACGGACGCCACGAGCAGGATCAGCAGCAGGGACGGTACGGCGAGCAGCACGTCCAGCGGCCGCATCAGCAGTTCCTCCAGGCGCCGCACATGGGTGAGCGCGGCGGCCAGTCCGACGGGCAGGGCGACCAGGTAGGCCAGGGCGGTCGCGGCGAGCGCGGTCAGGACGACCGTACGGCCGCCGAGCAGGACCTGCCGCCACACGTCGCGGCCGACGAAGTCGGTGCCGAGGAGGTGACCGTCGCCCGGGGCGAAGGACAGGGAGCGGGGGCCCGGTTCGCCGGCGAGGGCGGGACCCAGGAGGGCGAGGCCGAGCGGGACGGCGACGACGGCGAGGCCGAGGGCGAAGCGGCCGCGGGTCACGCCGCCACCTCCCCGCGGGGCGTCAGCCGGTGGGCCACCAGGTCCGCGCCCAGGTTGAGCAGGACGGTCAGCACTCCGAAGACCACGGCCAGCCCCTGCACCACCGGTACGTCCCGTTCGGCGACGGCGTTGAGCAGGACCGTGCCGAGGCCCGGGATGACGAACAGCGCCTCGACGACGACGACCCCGCACAGCAGCCAGTCGGCGGTACGGGCCAGTTGCTGCACGGCCGGGGCGAGGGCGTTGGGCAGGGCGTGGCCGTAGCGGACCCGGGCGCCGGAGACGCCGCAGCGGCGGGCGTGGGCGGCGTACGGCGAGGCGAGGGCGTCGGCCATGCCGGCGCGGACCAGGCGGGACAGGGAGCAGACCGGCCGGGCGAGCAGGACGAGCACCGGCAGGACCAGGGCGGCCGGGTGGGCGAGCAGGTCGGTGCCGTAGCCGACGGCGGTCGGTGGCAGCCAGGCCAGTTCCAGCGCGACGACCGTCACCAGCAGGACGCCGAGGGCGAACTCGGGGACCGCGTACACGGCGAGCGTGACGGAGCTGACCAGGCGGTCCACGAACCGGCCCTCGTGGCGGGCGGCGAGCACGCCCAGGCCGAGGCCGAGCGGGACGAGCAGGGCCAGGGTGAGGCAGGCCAGCAGCAGCGTCGGGCCGGAGCCGTCGGCGAGGTAGCCGGACACCGGGCGGCCGGAGGTCAGGGAGGTGCCGAGGTCGCCGTGCGGCAGGCCGGCCGCCCAGTCCGCGAGGCGCGCGTACGCCGGCCGGTCCAGGTCCATGGCCTCGCGGATCGCGGCGATGCGCGCGGGGTCGGGCTGGTCGCCGGCGAGGGCGACGGCCGCGTCGCCCGGCAGCGCCTCGGTGAGCGCGAAGACCAGCAGCACGACGGCCACCGTCTGTGCGACGCCGAGGAGCAGCCGCCGGGCGACGAACGAGCGCGGGCCGCTCGCCTTCGGGCTTCTCGTCACGCCAGCCAGACCTTGTCGAAGCGGGCCCAGTCGAGCGTGTTGGCGGGTGCCGCGGTCTCGACGCCCTTGACGTTGCGGGCGGTTGCGATGATCCAGTCGGCGAACCCCCAGATGAGGAAACCGCCCTCGGCGTGCAGACGGCGCTGCATGCGCTCGTAGACGGCGGCCCGTTCGGTCTTGTCGCGGGTGGCCTGCGCCTGCTGGTAGAGGGCGTCGAAGTCCTTGTGGTGCCACTTGGTGGCGTTGGTGGTGGAGCCGGTGAGCAGGCGCTGCGAGATGTGGGCCTCGATGGGCATGGCGCCGGAGCGGTAGCAGCACAGGGTGCCGTTGTCGAGGATGTCGCTCCAGTAGGAGTCCTTGCTGCCCGTCCGCACGTCGACGGTGACTCCGGCCCGGGCGGCCTGGTCGCGGAAGATGCCGGCGGCCTCGGTGAATCCGGCGGCCACGGCCGAGGTGTCCAGGGTGACCTTGAGCTTCTCGGCGCCGGCCTGTTTCAGCAGGGCGCGGGCCCGGTCGAGGTCCTGGGTGCGCTGCGGGAGGCCGTCGGCGTAGTACTCGTAGCCCTTGCCGAACAGGTCGTTGCCGACGACGCCCGCGCCGGACAGGGCGCCGTCGACGAGTTCCTGGCGGTCGGCGATCAGGAAGAACGCCTCGCGCACCCGCCTGTCGTCGAAGGGGGCGCGGTCGGTCTTCATGCAGAAGCCCTGCATGGCGCTGCCCCGCAGCCGCACGATGTCGATCCGCCCCTTGCCCTCGTGGGCGCGGGCGGTGGTGGGGCTGAGTTCGTGGGCGTACTCGACCTGGCCGCCGAGCAGGGCGTTGACGCGGGCCGACTCCTCGTTGGCGACGACGAGTTCCAGCTCGTCGAGGTGCGGGGCACCGTCCCAGTAGGCGTCGTTGCGGCGGAAGACGGCCGAGCGGCCCGGCGCGAAGGAGACGAACCGGAAGGGCCCGGAGCCGACCGGTTTCGTGTCGAAGTCGCCGGCGTTCGCGGGGACGATGTACGCGCCGAACGAGGCGAGCACGTTGGGGAATTCGGCCGTCGGCCGTTTGAGGACGAACTCGATGCCGCGGGCGCCGGTGGCGCGGCTCGCGTCGAGGTCGAGGGGTTCCAGGGACGCCTTCGCCCGGTACGCCTGCTTCGGGTCGGCGATACGGCGGTAGCTGTACAGGACGTCCTCGGCGGTGACCGGCCTGCCGTCGTGGAAGGTGGCCTCGCGCAGGGTGACCCGCCAGCGGGCGAGCGTCCTGTCGGGTTCCCAGGACGCGGCGAGGCGGGGCCGTGCGGAGAGGTCGGGGCCGTAGTCGGCGAGCTTGTCGTAGAGGGCCTTGGCGCGGGCGACGTCGGCGAACAGGTTGGCCAGGTGCGGGTCGAGGGTCTCGCTCGCGCCGCCGCCGGCGAACGCGGCGCGCAGCCGCCCGCCCTTGCGGGGTTTGCCGTCACCGCTGTCGGCCCGGTCGTCGCCGGTGCCGTTGCCGCAGCCGACGAGGGCGAGGGCGGCGGCCCCCGTCCCGGCGGCGAGGAAGCCGCGTCGGCGCAGGCCGGGGAGACGTTCGTCATGCATGGCTGTTCCTTGGAGTGAGATCGGGTGGGGACGAGCGGACGTGGGCGGAGCCGAACGGAGCGCGGGCGGCTCAGGGAGCGCTGCTCAGGCGGGCCACGAGGTGCAGCCGGTCCCCGTCGGCCGTGGTGCCGGGCGGGGCGCCCTCGCGCCACGGGGGTTCGGTGCGCGGGCCCGGACCGTCGTGGAGTTCGAGGACCTCGAAGCCGTGCGCGGCGAGGAGGTGCCGCAGCTCCTGCGGGAACAGGAGCCGCCAGGCGGAGTGCTGTTCGACGGGCGGTGTGCCGTCGCCTGCGTCCCACACCCGCACCCGGCGCAGGAGTTGGGCGTGCCGGTCGACGGACAGGGTCGTGACGGAGCGGTGGGTGACGCCTCGCCAGGTGAAGGCGTCGGTCCTGGGGGTGTCGAGGAGGTCCGTGCGGCCCAGGAGGTACGCGCCGTTGCGCATCTCCGCGACCAGCAGCCCGCCGGGCCCGAGGGAGTGCCGGCAGGAGGCGAGGAAGCCGTCGAGCTGCTCGTTGGTGTGGCAGTACAGCAGGGAGCTGTCCAGGCAGATCACCGCGTCGAAGGCGGCCCGGCCGAGGTCGAAGCCGTGCAGGTCGGCCCGCAGGTAGGCCGGACCAGGGTGGTGGGCGCGGGCATGGCCGAGCATCGCCTCCGAGAGGTCGGCGCCGGTCACGGTGCGGCCGGCCCGGTGCAGATGGGCGGCGTCGCGGCCGGTGCCGCAGCCGATGTCGAGGACCCGCGGACCGGCGTGGTGGCGGCGCAGGCGGTCCTCGGCCCAGCGCCCGGCCAGCCGGTCGGGGTCGGGGAAACGGGCCTCGTAGAGCGCGGGACGGTCGGTGAGGAGGTTCGTGCCCGTGGGAACCGTCACGCGTTGCTCCTCTCCTCGGCCGGACCCGCCGGGTCCGCGGAAGCCACCGGGGCAGCCGCCGGCGCCGAGGCAGCCGTCGCAGCAGCCGACACCGCGGCAACGGCTCCGGGGCTTCCGGGGCTTCCGGGGCTTCCGGGGCTTCCGGGGCTTCCGGGCAGCGCGCCACGCCGGTACAGGCGTGCCACCCCGGCCGCCGACGCCGGGCCGAGAAGGGCGCAGCACACCCACGGCAGCCACCCGGCGCCGGTCCGCCCGCCCGCGTCCATGGCCCAGCCGACGAGCGTGTTGCCGAGGGCGGCGGCGACACCCGAGACGGCGTAGAAGATCCCGAAGTAGGTACCGGTCAGCTCGGGGCGGCCGAAGCCGGGTATCAGCTCCATGACGAACGGCGAGGCGATCATGATGCCGAGGTGGAGCAGGAGGGCGCCGAGCAGGACGGGCACGGCGTCGAGCCACCCGCCGGACGACGAGCCGGACACCGCTGCGGGGGGCAGGAACGCCAGACCCATCAGGGCCAGCCCGACGGCGATCCAACGGCCGCCGGGGCCGCGCGACTTGAGGGCACGGGTGACGCGCAGCTGGAGGGTGAGGTTGGTGAGCGTGCCGACGAGGAGGACGAGGCCCGCGGCGCCGTCCCAGCCGGTGGCCTGCCGGGCGCCGTCGGGCAGCAGCAGGTAGAGCTGGTTCTCCAGGGTGAACATGCCGACCATGGCGAGGGCGAAGCCGAGGAAGGCCCGGTTGCCGGCCGCCTCGCGCCAGTCCGCGAGGACGCCGCCCCCGCTGGGCGGCACCGTCCGCGCGGGCAGCACGAGTGCCTGCGCCAGGGTGAGGACGGCGAAGATGCCGGCGGCGGTCAGCGCGCAGGTGCGGAAGTCGACGAGGAGCAGCGCGCTGCCCAGCAGCGGGCCGATCAGGGCGCCGGTGGTGGCGAACACGTTGAACAGGGCGAACGCCTCCGCCTTGCGCTCCCCCGCCTCCTGTGCGAGGTAGGTGCGCACGGCCGGGTTGAACAGGGCGCCGGCGAGTCCGCTGAGCACCGACGCGGCGAGCAGCACCGGCAGTCCGTCGCCCAGTGCGAACAGCGCGAACCCGGCCGTGCGCAGAGCGCACCCGGCGATGATGACGCCCCGCGCGCCGAGCCGGTCGGCCGCGGAGCCGCCGATGAGGAACAGGCCCTGCTGGCTGAGGTTGCGCACGCCCAGGACGATGCCGACGACGGCCGCCGACAGGCCCAGGTTCTCTCCGAGGTGGACGGCGAGATAGGGGACGAGGAGGTAGAAGCCGGTGTTCACACCGAGCTGGTTGACCAGCAGGAGCCGGACGGCGAAGGGGAGGCGACGTATCTCACGCCAGGTCTGCACGGGTCACCCCCAGTCCCGGCCGGTCGCTCGCGCGGACGAAGCCGTCCGCGCCGCCGATGCCGCTCCACGGGTCGTGGGCGAGCAGCAGGTGCCCGTCGAGGTCGGCCCAGCGGGCCCGGTCGGCGAGGTGGACGGCGGGCGCGAGGCCGAGGCTGCTGGCGGTGAGGCAGCCCAGCATCAGCGCGGTGCCGCTGCCCTCGACGGCCTCGGCGACGCGCAGGGCCGCGCGGACGCCGCCGCACTTGGCGAGCTTGACGTTGACGCCGTGCACGCGTCCGGCGAGGCGGCGGGCGTCCTCGACGCCGACGGCGTCCTCGTCGGCGATGACGGGCAGGGGTGAGCGTTCGGCGAGGGCTGCCAGGGTCTCGGGGTCGCCGGGAGCGAGGGGCTGTTCGACGGCCTCGACACCGAGGTCGGCGAAGCGGGGCAGGAGCGCCTCGGCCTGGCGGAGTGTCCAGGCCCCGTTGGGGTCGAGGAGCAGCCGCACGCCGGGCGCCGCGTCGCGGACGACGCGGACGCGTTCGACGTCGTCCTCGGGATCGGGGGCGCCGGCCTTGACCTTGATGATCCGGAAGCCGCTCGCGGCGAGCCGCCGGGCCCCGGCCGCCGCGTGCGGGAGGGAGGTGATGCCGAGGGTGCGGGCGGTGGCGGCCACGGGTGGCGCGGGCGCCCCGAGGAGCCGGTGGACGGGAGTGTCCGCGCGCTTGCCCACGAGGTCGAGAAGCGCGGCCTCGACGGCGGCGGTCACCGCCGGCGGCGAGTCGGGTACGACGAGGGGCAGGGCTTCCAGGGCGCTCTCCGGGTCGGGGAAGCGGTCCAGGTCGACGGCGGCGAGGAGGCGCAGCAGGGTGTCGGTGTCGAGGCCGTAGTACACGCTGGTGACGGCCTCGCCGTGGCCGTGCGCTCCGTCGTGCTCCACGGTCAGCCACACGGCGTCGCGGGCGGCCATCGTGGAGCGGGAGATCCGCAGCGGCTCGGCGAGCACGAGGCGTACGGTCCGCAGGTCGGTCTTCACCGGGCCCCTTCCCGGGCGGGGAGGGCGCCGAGGGGGTCGGTGACCCGGGTGCAGCGGGCCCAGCCGGTCGCCTCGGCGGTGTGCGGGTGCGGTATCTCCACGGGCCGGGTGGCGGCGGTGGCGGGGTCGAGGCCGTGCGCGGCGGTGAAGTCGTCGTCGTAGACGGTGCCGAGGTAGCGGTGCGGTCCGTCGGGGAAGACGGTCGCGACGACCGCGCCGGGGTGCACCCGGGCCGCCCAGGCGGCGACGCGGGCGACCGCGCCGGTGCTCCAGCCGCCGGTGACGAAGCTGCCCCGGGCGAGCCTGCGGCAGCTGTCGACGGCCTCGGCGGGGCCGATCCAGTGGACCTCGTCGAAGGCGTCGTAGGCGACGTTGCGCGGGTGGATGCTGCTGCCGAGGCCGCGCATCAGGCGGGGGCGGGCGGGCTGGCCGAAGATGGTGGAGCCGGTGGCGTCGACGCCGATCAGCCGTAGTGCGGGCCAGTGGCGGCGCAGCGGTCCGACGACACCCGCGCTGTGACCGCCGGTGCCGACGCTGCACACCAGGATGTCCAGATGGTCGAGCTGGGTGGCGAGTTCGGCGGCGAGAGAGGCGTAACCGGCGGTGTTGTCGGGGTTGTTGTACTGGTCCGGCCAGTAGGCGCCGGGCAGTTCGGCGAGGAGTTCGCGCAGCCGTGCCAGGCGGGCGGCCTGCCAGCCGCCCCGGGGTGCGGGCCGGTCGGCGATCTCCAGGCGGACGCCGTGGGCGCGCAGCAACTGCCGCATGGACGGCTCCAGTTCGCGGTCGCCGACCAGGACGACGGGATGGCCGAGGGCCTGTCCGGCGAAGGCGAGGCCGATGCCGAGCGTGCCGGAGGTGGACTCCACCACCGGTGCCCCGGGGCGCAGTTCGCCGCGTTCGCGGGCGCCGAGAAGCATGGACACCGCGGCCCGCGCCTTCATCCCGCCCGCCGAGAGGGCCTCCAGCTTGGCCCAGAAGCCGGGGTGGGCGCCGGGCAGGTCGGCGGTGACGCGCACCACGGGTGTACGGCCGAGCAGCGCCAGGAGTTCCCGACGCGCGTCGGGCAGGACGGCGGTCGTCGTCATCGCACGCCTCCCGGACAGCCGTAGCGGTGGACGGTGCCCGGCCCGCCGTCGAGCCAGAAGAAGGGGTAGGGCTCGGCGCACACCGCGCTCACCCCGTGGCCGAGGAAGCGGGGCAGGACGGCGCTGCCGGTCTGGGCGAACGCCACCAGTTGCTTGCCGTGCGTCAGCGCGTGCCGGCGCAGGGGGTCGAAGGTGCCGTTGCCCAGGGTCATGCCGGAGACGAGCAGGGCGTCGCCGCGGCCGGCCGCGGCGAGCGCGTCGGTGAGGACAGGCTCGCCCCACTCGGTGGTGCCGCCCTTGAGGTCGCTCGGGAGGTACCGGAGTCCGCGGGAACGGAGCGCTTCGAGCAGGGAGTTGACGACGCCGACGACGAGGACCGTCGCCCCGGAGGGCAGGTCGAGCAGTTCGACGACGGCGCGGGCACGGGCGCGGGACTTCTCCAGGGAGGATCCGGCGGGCAGCGGGACCGGCCGGGCGCCGTGCTCGGGGGTGTGCGGGGTGACCCGCATGAGGTAGGCGTCGAGGGCGGCGACCCGCACCGACGGCAGGGGGTGACGCAGGAGCCGGGCCACGTCGGCGCCGACGCAGTCGTCGAGGACGCTGTCCGGCAGTTCTCCCGGCTCGACGGCGCAGGAGCCGACGGCTTCGCCGAGACGGAGGCTGAGCACCTCGTTGCGGTAGCCGGTGCCGCGCCCGTCGTGGCGTACCGCCTGCCGGGTGGTGAAGGCGACGGCGATCCGCAGCGTGGCCGGGTCGGGGCCGAGGGCGCCGTCGCGGACGCGGGCGACGAGGTCGTCGTAGGTGTCGCAGGTGGGGAAGGCCACGGTGGTCATCGGACCACCAGTCCCGTGCGCAGCCCGGTCAGCAGGTCCTCGACGCGGGCGCGGGCGCCGGGGCCGCGGGTGTCGGCGGCCATGACGTGTCCCAGGTACTCGTTGTTGCTGCCCGCCGCCCGCACCGTCCGGCCGGGCGCGGCGAGTTCCACCTCGAGCACGCCGTCCGCGTCCCGGACGCCGGTGTCGTCGAGCGCCTCCAGGGTGCCGGCGCGGTCCGGCACCAGGAAGCCGATGGCGGCGCTGCGCACTCCGGTGTCGGTCGGCCGCAGGTCGGGGGCGCGGCCGAGGGCGACGTCCACGAACGCGGCGGCGAGGTCGACGCCGGTGACGTGGCGGACGAGTTCGGTGATGCGGTTGCCGGCCGGGCGCGGGTTGACCTCGACGACGCGGGGTCCGTCGGGGGTCAGCTTGATCTCGGTGTGCGCCACGACCCCGTCGGTCAGGCCGAGGGCCTTGAGCGCGCCCAGGGCGGTCTGTTCGGCGGCCTCGGTGTCGGCGGGCGGCAGGTCGGCCGGGAACATGTGGCCGGTCTCGATGAAGGCGGGTGCCCCGCCGACGCTCTTGTCGGTGACGCCGACCACCTGGACCGCGCCCGCGTGCGACACCGTCTCGACGCTCACCTCGGGTCCGTCCATCAGTTCCTCCAGCAGGACGGCGGGCGACCGCCGCTGCCCGCGGGCGTTCACCGGGAATCCGGCCAGCGCCCGTACGGCGTCGGCGAGTTCGCGTTCGTCGTCCACGCGGCGCACGTACATGCCGGCGCACAGGTCGACCGGCTTGACGACCAGCGGGTAGCCGATCTCCCGCGCCGACCGGGCGAGGTCGGCCCACTCCTCGTGCAGGGCGAAGCGCGGGCCGGGCACCGCGGCCTCGGCGAGGACGCGACGGGTGGCGTCCTTGCGGCAGGCGTTGCCGACCGCTTCGGGGCCGGGGCCGGGCAGGCCGAGGCGGTCGGCGATGCGGGCCACGGCCGGCAGGTAGTAGTCGCAGGAGGTGAGGACGCCGTCGAAGCGCAGGGCCGTGTGAAGTCGTTCGGCCTCGGGGAGCAGGGCCTCGACGTCGTTGGTGTCCGCCGTGATGACGTTGCGGGCGCCGAGCAGCGGGTGTGCCGCGCCCTCGGGGGCCGAGCGCAGGTAGTGGTGCAGGTCGCGGGTGAGGAAGGTGAAGGTGTGCCCGCCCTCCCCGATCGCCCGGGGCAACAGCCTGCTCATCGATCCGACCCAGCTCTCGACCATCAGCAGATGAGCCACAGTTCCCCTTTTCCCACGGCGGGTTCAGACGTCGGGGCAGCCCGGCGAAGCCCCACCGGAGGGTGAGGACGCCGAGCCGCGCACACCCACACGCTATCGATAACCATTTTCATTTGCTAGTCCCGTCGACGCGCGGTCCCCCGCGCCGGGCCGGACGTCGTGCGGATGCCCCCCATCCGTTCCAGCACGTCGGTCCCTCCGGACGGAGAGGGCGCCGGTCACCTCTGTCAGCAGGGCAACGGCACCCGTAGACTGACAAGTCACCGAAGTCCGGACGCTGTTGATGGGGGAGGACAGCCATGTCCGCAGATCAGTACGGCATGCACGACCACGGTTTCCACGTGCCGCCCATGCCGTCGGCGCCGCCACCGGCACCGCCCGCGCCACCGGACGGCGCGCGCGCCGTCGCGGTCGCGGTGCTCAACCTCAGCGGCCTGGGACTCGGGTACGCGCTGCTGCGCCGCTGGGTGCTCATGCTGCTGTGCTGGACCGCCACCGCCGTGCTGCTGCTCGTGGCCCTCCCGGCCGACCCGGACGGCGTCCCGGTGGCGGCCCTCCTGCTGTACGCCGTGTTCCTCGCCGGGGTCGCGGCGCACGGCGCGCTCGTCGGCCTGCGCTCCCGCACGGCGATCGTGCAACGGGCACCCCTCGCCCTGCTGCTGGGCCTGGTCCTGCTCGCCGTACCGGCCGGCGGCGTCGTGCTGTACGACGACGCGCGGGAGGAGGCGACGGAGCAGATGCTCCTCGACCGGCTCGACGAGGCCGACAGGCTGGTCACGGCGTCCGGCAAGGAGGACTTCGGCAGCGGCCGGGCCGGCTACCGCAAGGCGCTGAAGGCCTACGAGGACCTCAGATCCGACCACCCCGACTCGCGCGCCGCCCAGCGGGTGCCCACCCGGATGAAGACCTTCTACACCACGGTCGCCGCCCCGTACGAGGACGCCGACTACTGCACCGCGATAGCGCCCCTGACCTACCTGCGCACGGTCCCCGAGGCCATGCCCTCCACCGACCTCGGCACCCTGGAGAAGTGGCCCGACGACCGGCTGGCCACCTCGCTGTACGAATGCGCCTCGCGGGGCCTGGCCTCCGACCAGTCCACCTGGGCGTCCCAGTTCGGCGAACTGCTGACCACCTTCCCCGACTCCGACCAGGCCGCCAAGGTCCAGCCGGCCGTGGCCGCCGCCGTCACCCGCGAGGTCAAGGGCCTCTCCGGCGCCGAACCCTGCACGGCGGTCGAGCGGCTGCGCGACCTCGGCTCCAGCATCGCGGACCTGCCGGGCGACGAGGCGGGCATCGAGGCCGCCCTCACCAAGGACGCCGGACGCGCCACGAGCAGCGCCGACTCGGGCACGTACACCTGCGGTGTGGACCAGTATCGGGACGGTGACTTCGAAGCCGCGCAGACGACGATGAACGAGTACGTCTCGGCGCACCGGACCGCCAAGAACACGCCCCGGGCGAAGAAGATAGCGATCGCGGCGGAGATCGCCCAGACCCTGCCGGCCGCGGGCAAGACCCTGCCCACGACACGGTCCGGCGGCAGCATCTCGGTCACGGTGAAGAACGACAGCCCCGACGAGGTCACCGTCCTCTACACCGGCCCGGTGACGGGCAGCCTCACCCTCAAGGCCTGCGGCGGCTGCAAGGCGTACTCCCTGGGCAGTACCCTCACCCCCGGCTTCGAGCCGTGCAGCGGCGGCAAGAACTACCCTCAGCGCACGATCAGCCTGCCCCCCGGCACCACCTACTTCGTGCACAAGTCGACGTCGAGCAGCTCCTCCACCTCCTCCACGCCCGCCACGGACACCGCGAAGCTGGAGTCCGGCTACATCTACACGGAGTGCGCCTACACGACGAACTCCCTCGGATCGGGCATCTGAGCGACCCGTACCAGTCTCCGGAAGGCCGTCGTGAACGGCCCGGACGGACCCCGCGAGGGCCGTCGCCGCCGCCGGAACCGTCTCCCCGGCGCGTGCGGCGGCCCTCGCGCACGCCGGGGCTCCGGCCACCGCGGCCACGCACCGTCAGGCGGGTGAAGCCTGGGCCGCCGTTCGCCGGGCGGGGCATGCATGACAGTCCCGGCCGTCCGGCCGCAAACGGCCGTGTCGGCGGACACGACGTGCTGGAGACACATCATGAAACACAGAACCGACCAACCGGGCGGCCCGATCCACCGGGTTCCCGTCCTGATCGTCGGCGGCTCCCTCGTGGGCCTGTCGACCTCACTGTTCCTGGGCCGGCTGGGGGTGCGCCACACCCTGGTGGAGCGCCATTCCGGCACCTCCCGCCACCCCCGCGGACGCGGCAACAACGTCCGCACGATGGAGCTGTTCCGGGTGGCAGGCGTCGAGCCGGCGATCCACCGGGCCGCGGCCACCCTGGCCGACAACCATGGCATCCTCCAGGCGCGCGACCTGGTCGACGACGCGGGCGAGTGGCTGGTCAAGGACATCGACCCGGGTGGCGGACTGGCCCGCTTCAGCCCGAGTTCCTGGTGCCTGTGCAGCCAGAACGACCTCGAGCCGGTCCTGCTCGACCACGCCACGACGCTCGGCGGCGACCTGCGGTACTCCACCGAACTGCTGTCGTTCGACGCCGACTCCGACGGGGTCACCGCGCTGGTCAAGAACCGGGAGACCGGTGAGCACACCGGGATCCGCGCCGACTACCTGGTCGCCGCGGACGGCCCCCGCAGCCCCGTCCGCGAGCAGCTCGGCATCGGCCAGAGCGGCCCCGGCGAGCTGTTCAGCAACGTCAGCATCACCTTCCGGTCCCGTCTCCTCGCCGACGTGGTGGGCGAGCGCCGGTTCATCGTCTGCTACCTCACCAGCCCGGACGGCGACGGCGCGCTGCTGCCGGTGGACAACCGGGAGAACTGGGTCTTCCACGCCCCCTGGCACCCCGAACGCGGCGAGACGCTGGAGGACTTCACCGACGAGCGCTGCGCCGAGCACATCCGGCGCGCGGTCGGCCGGGCGGACCTCGACATCGAGGTCACCGGGCGGGCGCCCTGGCACGCCGCCCAGCGCGTGGCCCGCGGCTACCGCTCGGGCCGCGTCCTGCTGGCGGGCGACTCGGCCCACGAGATGTCCCCCACCGGGGCCTTCGGCTCCAACACCGGCATCCAGGACGCGCACAACCTGGCCTGGAAGCTGGCGGCGGTGCTCGGCGGCTGGGCGGGTCACCGCCTGCTGGACTCCTACGACCTCGAGCGCCGCCCCGTGGCGGAGGCGACCAGTGCCCGCGCCGCGGTCCGGTCGGCCGAGCACAGCCACCCCGGTTTCGCCCCGCCGGCCGGCGCGGGCGGAGGCGGGCCGCAGCGCGGCATCCTCAACGTGGCCCTCGGCTACCGCTACCCGCAGGGCGCCGTCGTCGGCACCGACCCCACCTCGCCGGTGGTCCCGGAGAAGCTCGCCCTCGACGGCGCCCCCGGCACCCGGGCGCCCCACCTGTGGGTCCGGCACGAGGGCAGACGGCTGTCCACGCTCGACCTGTACGAGCGGTCCCTGGTCCTGCTGAGCGACGGCGACGCCGGGGCCGACGGGCCGAACGGCTGGCACGAGGCAGCCGTCCGGCTGGCCGACGAACTGTCCGTCCCCCTCGTGTCGTACCGCGTGGGAGCGGGACCCGACGCCGCGCTGGTGCCCGAGGACGGCGCGGACTGGCGGGAACGGCACGGCACGGCGGGCGGAGGTGCCGTCCTGGTGCGGCCGGACGGGTTCGTCGCCTGGCGCTCGCCCGGCCCGGTCCCGGAGCCCGAACAGGTGCTGCGGCGCGTCCTGACCACGGTGCTGGGCCTCGCCTGACCGGTCGTCGGATGCCGTAGCGGCGTCCGCGGGGCCTGTGCCGGTTCTCCCCCGGGAGGCCGGCACAGGCCCTTCGTCGTTCCCCCGAGTGCCGCCCGCCCTCACCCGGCTGAGCGCCTCGAGTGGTGGGACCCGGCGAAGTGACTGACGGTGGATCACGTCGGGGCCGGGTTGTCTCAGCTGACGAACTGCCAGCTGCCCGGCCGACGGAAGGACCCTCATATGCGCTCAGCACGCATGATCCTGGCCACCGCGGCGGCTTCGGCCGCCCTCGCCATCGCCACGCCCGGCGTGTACGCGGCGGGCGGTGACTGGGAGCAGGACGACTCCTCCTACAGCAAGGAGCAGGACCACGGGAGCAAGGACGACTCCTCGTACGGCAAGGAAGAGGACCAGGGGAGCAAGGACGACGCCTCGTCCAGCAAGGAAGAGGACCACGGCAGCAAGGACGACGCCTCGTCCAGCAAGGAAGAGGACCACGGCAGCAAGGACGACGCCTCGTCCAGCAAGGAGGAAGAGCACGGCAGCAAGCACGACGCGCCGCGCGGCGGCATGCACACGGGTGGCGGTGCGCTGACCGCGATCACGGCCGACGACTGGGACACCGCGCGCGACCCGAAGCAGGACTCGGAGACGTCCAAGGAGGACAGCGAGCACGGCAAGGACTCCTCCTGGACCAAGGACGACGAGGAGAAGGAGTCCTGGACCAAGGACGACGAGGAGAAGCCGCGCGGCGGCATGCACACCGGCGGCGGCGCGCTGAACACGATCAAGGCCGACGACTGGGGCACCGCACGCGACCCGAAGCACGACCCGGAGACGTCCAAGAAGGACAGCGAGCACGGCAAGGACTCCTCCTGGACCAAGGACGGCGAGGAGAAGGGGTCCTGGAGCGGTGAGGAGAAGCCGCGCGGCGGCATGCACACCGGTGGCGGCGCCCTCGACGCGCCCGCCGCGACCGCGGGCGGCCTGGCCGTCCTGGCCGTCGCCGCGACCGGCCTGTACGCCGCGCGCCGTAAGAAGTCGGCCGCCGGCCTGGCCTGACCCGTGCCGGGCGACATAGCAGCCGTGGCCGCCACCTGAGCTGGACGTGGCGGCCCGGCTCGCTTTCCGCCCCCCGCCCGTCCCGCTGCCGTGAACCAGCTAGTGAGGTCACCTCAGATGGCCGTCCACTCCTCCGCCTCCTCCTCCGACAGGTCGGCATCGGCCCGGCAGCCCCGTCGGGGCCTGACCATGCTGTGCGCCGGGGGCCTGCTGCTGCTGGCGGTGCGCCTGCTCGGCAACGACACCCCGCAGGCGGACGCGCCCAGTCCGCCGTCCGACCCGCGGGCCGCCGCACCGGCCTCGCCCGGCGCCGGGCCGGTGGGAAAGCACCTGCCGCGGTCCAGCCCCGTGCGGCTGCTCATCCCGAAGATCTCCGTCGACGCCCCTTTCACCGACCTCGCCATCGGCGCAGGCGGGCAGCTCCAGGCCCCGCCGCCGCACGACACCAACCTGGTCGGGTGGTACGCCAAGGGCGCCTCGCCCGGTGAGACGGGCACCGCGATCATCGCCGGGCACGTCGACACCGCCACCTCCGCCGCCGTCTTCGCCGAACTGAGCGCACTCAAGAAGGGTGACGTCTTCCGCGTGCGGCGGGCCGACGGACGTACGCCCGTCTTCGTGGTCGACAGCGTCGAGAAGTTCGACAAGGACCGCTTCCCCAGCCAACGGGTCTACGGGGACACCCCCGACGCCCAGGTGCGGCTCATCACCTGCGCGGGCGACTACGACCGCACGATCAAGGACTACACGGAGAACCTCGTCGTCTTCGCGCACCTCAGGTGACGGAACCTCACACGGACGAGGGGAGCCGGTCACCCACCCAGTCCCTCCCGGTCGCGCACCGGTCCGGACCGCCACAGGATCAAGACACGCTCACGTCGCCTCACCGCAGCCGAGGTTCCGCCCCGCTCCCCGAAGGAGATCCCCACCATGACCACCACGTCCGCCCCCGCTTCCGAACACCTGACGCGCCAGGTGTCGCAGCGCGTCTCCCAGTCCGTCTTCGACGGCTCCCACCTCCGGGTCGTCCTGCTGGTGGACGTCTACGACGGGGCCCAGCAGCAGTTCCTGGAGGCGTACGAGCAGCTCTGCAACCAGGTCGCGTCGGTCCCCGGTCACGTCAGCGACCAGTTGTGCCAGTCGATCGAGAACCCCTCCCAGTGGCTCATCACCAGTGAGTGGGAGAGTGCCCCGCCGTTCCTCACCTGGGTCAACAGCGAGGAGCACGTCCGGATGGTGGAGCCGCTGCACAGCTGCGTGCGGGACACCAGGTCGCTGCGGTTCCACGTCGTCCGCGAGACGGGCGGCCCGGCCGCACTGGCCGAGCCCGGCGAGCGCCGGCTCCAGTCCTCGCCCCGGATCGGCGACGGCGTGATCCGTCACGCGCTCACCTTCACGGTGAAGCCGGGCAGCGAGGAGGCCGTCGCGAAGATCCTCAGCGACTACGCCTCGCCCGAGCCGCAGGTCGACGACACCACCCGCCTGATCCGCACCTCCCTCTTCATGCACGGCAACCGGGTGGTGCGGGCCATCGAGGTGCGGGGCGACCTGCTCGCCGCGCTGCGGCACGTCGCCCGGCAGCCCGAGGTGCGGGCCGTCGAGGAGGCCATCAACCCCTACCTGGAGCAGGACCGGGACCTCGACGACCCCGAGTCGGCCCGGGTCTTCTTCACCCGCGCGGCACTGCCGGCCGTCCACCACGTGACGGCGGGCGAGGCGGGGCGGGACGCCGTACGGCACGCGCTGTACTACCCGGCGCGCGAAGGCGGCGGTCTGCGGCTGGCCGAACTCCTCGCCCAGCAGGACGAGAAGGCGGCGGACGACCCGCGGAGCCCGGTGCTGCGCAGCACGATCTTCCAGCGCGACGACGTCGTGGTGCGCCTGGTCGACGTACGCGGCGGAGAAACCGACGCCGGTCACGTGCTCGGCCTGACGGACCGGGCCCGCACGGCCGAGCTGACGGCCCTGCTGGACGCCGACGCGCTCGGCGTGGACGCCTCCGCGCTGCGGGACGGGGCCGCCGACCGTCTCCTCCCCCTCGCCCGCATGGAACTCGTCACCGACCGCCGCTCGCCCGACGCCTGAGCCGTCCGGCAGGCGGGGCGCCGGTCGCCCCCGCCGACACAGCACACGAAACGGAGCAACGTCGTGATCACATCCCGTCCCAGAATCGTGGACCTCAGCGAGGTCGAGCCCAACACCCGGCGCGGCGGTGACCTGCGCGCCATGCTCACGCCCACCACGTCCGGCGCCACCAGCGGTTTCATGGGCGTGGCCATCGTCCAGCCGGGTGACCGCATCGGCGAGCACTACCACCCGTACTCCGAGGAGTTCGTGTACGTGGTGTGCGGGCAGCTGGAGGTCGACCTCGACGGCGAACCGCACCCGCTCCAGCCCGAGCAGGGGCTGATGATCCCGATGCACATGCGGCACCGCTTCCGCAATGTGGGCAAGGTCGAGGCGCGCCTGGTCTTCCACCTGGGCCCGCTGGCGCCGAGCCCGCCGCTCGGTCACGTCGACACGGAGGAGACCGAGCCCGTCACCGCGGCGGCGGACGGCGCCCACGGCGGTGCGGTCCGCACGGCAGGACGACGGCAGGTCGGTTCATGAACCGGCGGGTGGCCGTCACCGGCATAGGCGTCGTCGCTCCGGGCGGCATCGGGGTGCCGGCGTTCTGGGACCTGCTGTCCCACGGACGCACCGCGACGCGGGGCATCACCTTCTTCGACCCGACGGGCCTGCGGTCGCGCATCGCGGCCGAGTGCGACTTCGACCCGGCGGCACACGGGCTGGACGCGGAGCAGGTCGCCCGGTGCGACCGCTACATCCAGTTCGCCCTGGTCGCCGGGGAGGAGGCGGTGCGGGACTCCGGTCTCGACCTGGGCCGGGAGAACCCCTGGCGGGTGGGTGTCTCGCTGGGCACCGCGGTCGGCGGCACCACCCGCCTGGAACACGACTACGTGCTGGTCAGCCACGGCGGACAGCGCTGGGACGTGGACCACAGCCGGGCCCAGCCGCACCTGCACCGCGCGTTCTCGCCCAGCACGCTGGCCTCCACGGTGGCGGAGCGGTTCGAGGCGCGCGGGCCGGTGCAGACGGTGTCGACGGGCTGCACCTCCGGGCTCGACGCGGTCGGGTACGCCTTCCACACGATCGAGGAGGGCCGGGCCGACATCTGCATCGCCGGCGCCTCGGACTCGCCGATCTCCCCGATCACCATGGCCTGCTTCGACGCCATCAAGGCCACGTCGTGCAACAACGACGACCCGGCGCACGCCTCGCGTCCCTTCGACGCCCACCGTGACGGCTTCGTCATGGGCGAGGGCGGTGCGGTGCTCGTCCTGGAGGAACTGGAGCACGCCAGGGCCCGCGGTGCGCATGTCTACTGCGAGCTGGGCGGCTACGCGACCTTCGGCAACGCGTACCACATGACCGGCCTGACCAGCGAGGGCCTGGAGATGGCGCGGGCCATCGAGGACGCCCTCGACCACGCCCGGGTCGACCCCACCGAGGTCGACTACGTCAACGCGCACGGCTCGGGGACCAAGCAGAACGACCGGCACGAGACCGCCGCCGTGAAGCGGACTCTGGGCGAGCACGCCTACGGCACCCCCATGAGTTCCATCAAGTCGATGGTGGGGCACTCCCTGGGCGCGATCGGCGCGATCGAGGTCGTCGCCTGTGTGCTGGCCCTGGCCCATCAGGTGGTGCCGCCCACCGCGAACTACGAGACCCCGGACCCCGAGTGCGATCTGGACTACGTGCCGCGTGACGCGCGCGAGCGGAAGCTGAACAGCGTGCTCTCCGTGGGCAGCGGGTTCGGCGGTTTCCAGTCGGCGGTGGTCCTCAACCGGCCGAGGGAGAGGGAGAGGGAACGATGACCGAACCCCGTCCGCGGCGTGCCGCCGTCACCGGTATCGGTGTGGTCGCGCCCAACGGAGCCAGCACCGAGTCCTTCTGGAAATCCACCCAGGAGGGCATCAGCGCCCTCGGCCGGGTCACCCGCGAGGGCTGTGAACACCTCCCGCTGCGCGTGGCGGGCGAGGTACGGGAGTTCGAGCCGACGGCGGCGGTCGAGGGGCGCTACCTCGTCCAGACCGACCGGTTCACGCACTTCGCGCTGGCCGCGGCCGACCTCGCGCTGGAGGACGCCCGCCTCGGCCAGGCCGACACCGGTGACGCGCCGTACTCGGTGGGCGTGGTCACCGCGGCCGGTTCGGGCGGCGGCGAGTTCGGCCAGCGCGAGCTCCAGCAACTGTGGGGCAAGGGCAGCCGCTTCGTCGGGCCGTACCAGTCGATCGCCTGGTTCTACGCCGCCAGCACCGGCCAGGTCTCCATCCGGCGCGGCTTCAAGGGGCCGTGCTCGGTCGTCGCCTCCGACGAGGCCGGCGGGCTGGACGCCCTGGCGCACGCGGCACGGGCGGTGCGACGTGGCACCGGGGTGATCGTGGCCGGCGCGACCGAGGCGCCGCTCGCCCCGTACTCGGTGGTGTGTCAGCTCGGTTACGAGGAGCTGAGCACCGGCGACGACCCCGAGCGGGCCTACCGTCCGTTCACGGAGGGGGCCTGCGGGTTCGTGCCGGCCGAGGGCGGCGCCATGTTCGTCGTCGAGGAGGAGTCCGCGGCCCGGGAACGCGGGGCGCGGGTGCGGGCCGTCCTCGCGGGGCACGCGGCGACGTTCACCGGCGCCTCCCGGTGGGCGCAGTCCCGGGAGGGCCTCGCGGAAGCCGTCCGCGCGGCCCTGGCGGACGCCGGGTGCGCGCCGGAGGAGATCGACGTGGTCTTCGCCGACGCGCTCGGCGTGCCGGAGGCGGACCGTGCCGAGGCGCTGGCCATCGCCGACGCCCTCGGCGCGCACGGCAGGCGGGTGCCGGTCACCGCGCCGAAGACCGGGACCGGCCGCGGCTACTGCGCGGCGCCGGTGCTGGACACCGCGGCGGCGGTGCTCGCCATGGAGCACGGCCTGATCCCGCCCACCCCGCACGTCTTCGACGTCTGTCACGACCTCGACCTGGTGACCGGCCGGGCCCGCCCCGCCGAACTGCGCACGGCGCTGGTCCTCAGCCGGGGCCTGATGGGGTCGAACTCGGCGCTGGTGCTGCGGCACGGCGCCACCGACGCCTCGTGACGAGGCGCGTCCAGGAAGCACAGAGCAGAAGGAGAGGAACCGCATGAGTGACCGCATCACGGTCGAGGAACTGGCCGAACTGATGAAGAAGTCCGTCGGCGTCACCGTCGCCCCGGACGACCTCCAGCGGCAGTACGACGTCGGCTTCGACGCCCTCGGCATCGACTCGCTCGGCCTGCTCGGCATCGTGGGCGAGCTGGAGAACCGCTACGGCACGCCGATGCCCCAGGACGCGGAGCGCAGCAAGACGCCCCGGCAGTTCCTCGACCAGGTCAACAGTGCTCTGCTGGCAGGGGCGTGACATGTCCGGACACACCGAGAACGAGATCGTCATCGCCGCTCCGCTGGACCTGGTCTGGGACATGACCAACGACGTGGCGAACTGGCCGCAGCTGTTCAGCGAGTACGCCTCGGCCGAGATCCTGAAGCAGGAGGGCGAGAAGACCACCTTCCGGCTCACCATGCACCCCGACGAGAACGGCAAGGTGTGGAGCTGGGTCTCCGAGCGGGAGGCGGACCGCGGCACGCTCACCGTGCGGGCCCGCCGCGTCGAGACCGGACCGTTCGCCTACATGAACATCCGGTGGCGCTACGAGGAGGTGCCGCAGGGCACCCGGATGGTGTGGACCCAGGACTTCGAGATGAAGCCCGAGGCCCCCGTCGACGACGCCTGGATGACGGACAACATCAACCGGAACTCCAAGGTCCAGATGGCGCTGATCCGGGACCGCATCGAGCAGGCGGCCACGGAGCACCGGCCCGTGCCGAGCCTGGCCGACTGAGCCGGACGGAGGACAGGATGACGCACCAGGCCCTGATCGTCGCCCGGATGGCCCCGGGGTCCGCCCCGGACATCGCCAAGCTGTTCGCGGAGTCGGACCGCGGGGAGCTGCCGCACCTCGTGGGCGTCTCGCGGCGCAGTCTCTTCCAGTTCGACGACGTGTACCTGCACCTCATCGAGTCCGAGCAGGACCCGGGGCCCGCCATCGCCAAGGTGGCCGGGCACCCCGAGTTCCGGGACATCAGTGAGCGGCTGAGCGCGTACGTCAGCGCCTACGACCCCGCGACCTGGCGTTCGCCGAAGGACGCGATGGCGCACTGCTTCTACCGCTGGGAGCGCGACTCCACGGCGTGAGCCCGCTCACCGGTGCATCAGCCCCAGTGTCACAAGGTAGGCGAGGCCGGCCCCGACGATCAGCAGGACGGTGACGAACATGG
>NZ_JBFBCB010000049.1:0-58020 GCF_040682975.1 Streptomyces sp. NPDC051051 | reverse complement strand
AAGTAGCGTCGTCTGCCCGAAGGGCAGGCCCGGCGGCGTCTGGTGCGTGCGATCGCAAGGCGGAGGGTCGCCCCGATACTGGTTGTACCGGGGCGACCCCGACAACGCGGCGAGCGTGCGTGCCAGGCGTCGCCGGGCAGACGGGACTTTCGAAACACGCCCTAGGCGGCTTCCTGGGCGAACACGTCCAGGAAGGTCTCGCAGAACGCCTTCAGGTCGTCCGGCTTGCGGCTGGTCACGAGCTTGTTCGGGCCGTGGTCGCAGACCTTGACCTGCTCGTCGACCCAGTCGCCGCCGGCGTTGCGGATGTCGGTCCGCAGGCTCGGCCAGGAGGTCAGCCCCCGGCCGCGCACGACGTCCGCCTCGACCAGCGTCCACGGGGCGTGGCAGATCGCGGCGACCGGCCGGCCCTGCTCGAAGAACGCCTTGACGAACGCCACCGCCTTGTCGTCGGTGCGCAGGAAGTCGGGGTTCGCGACCCCGCCCGGCAGGACCAGGCCCCCGAAGGAGTCCGCCGAGGCCTCGCCGGCCACCTCGTCGACGGGGAAGGTGTCCGCCTTGTCGAGATGGTTGAAGGCCTGGACCTCACCCGGCTCGGTCGACACCAGCACGGGTTCGTGTCCCGCGTCCACCGCCGCCTGCCAGGGGTCGGTCAGCTCCACCTGCTCGACGCCCTCGGGAGCCGTCAGAAACGCGATGCGCATGATCGTTCAACGTCCTTTCTGGTGTTTCCCCGTATGCGCGCCTGTGCGCCCGGAAGCTGTCCCCGGTCAGGCCCTGGTCAGGGTCTCGGCCAGCTCCTGCACGGTGGCGTAGCGTTGCTTGTGCGGCAGCTGCCGCACCGCCTCGACGAGCGCGTCCGGCGCGTTCTTGCGGCGCAGGGTCCTCGCCAGTTCCTGAGAGTCGGCGGGGAACGAGCTGCGGCCCAGGATGCGGGCCAGTTCCAGCCGTACCGTCGCCAGCGACGCCCGCGCGTCCCCCGGCACCACCGGTCCGCCCCAGACCTGCGGATCGTCCTCCGCGGACGGCTCGGGATCGTGCCACTCCTCGGAGCGCGTGGGGTGCCCGGACCTCAGCAGGCCCTGCAGCTCGTGCTTCATCTCGTCGTCCCGGTGGACACTCAGCCGGTCGCTGCCTCGCTGCATGTCTCCCTCCACTTCCTCGGGTGCAGGTCCTCCGCGTACCCGAGGGGCCGGAACCGACACCGGGTCCCCGCCGCCGAAGTCGCGGACGCGGTCACCTCCGCTCGCGCCCCGGCAGGAACTCCTGCACCTTCGCCAGGAACCCCTGCCTGATCATCGAGCCCCCGTCCTCGTCGCCCCGCAGGACCGCTGCGGCCGTCGACTCCATCTGCTCCCACGTCGCGTGCGGCGGCATCGGCGGCACCGCCGGGTCGGTGAGGAACTCCACGACCGCCGGCCCGTCCGCCTCCAGCGCCGTACGCCAGCCCGCCGTCACGTCCTCCGGCTTCTCCACCCGCACCCCGGTCAGCCCGAGGCTGCGGGCGAACGCCGCGTACTGCACGTCCGGCAGCTCCTGCGACGGCAGGAACGACGGGGCGCCCCCCATGGCCCGCATCTCCCACGTCACCTGGTTGAGGTCCCGGTTGTTCCACACGGCGATCACCAGCCGCCGGTCCGTCCAGCGGTCCTGGTACTTCGCCGCCGTGATCAGCTCCGCCAGCCCGTTCATCTGCATCGCCCCGTCCCCGACCAGCGCGATCACCGGCCGGTCCGGATGGGCGAACTTCGCGCCGATCGCGTACGGCACCCCGCAGCCCATCGTCGCCAGCGTGCCCGACAGCGAGCCGCGCATGTCGCCGCGCATGGTCAGGTGCCGCGCGTACCAGTTCGCCACCGAACCCGAGTCGGAGGTGACGATCGCGTCGTCGGGCAGCAGCGGGTCCAGGGCCCGCGCCACGTACTCGGGGTTGACGGGATCGGCCGACACCCGCGCCCGCCGGTCCAGCACGTCCCGCCAGGTGCGGACGTTGTCGCACACCGTGTCGAACCACTCGCGGCCCCGGGCGTCCTCGGACGTCAGCATCGGGATCAGCCGCCGCAGCGTGTCCCGCGCGTCACCCACCAGGTTCACCTCGTACGGGTACCGCATCCCGACCATGTGCGGATCGAGGTCGATCTGCACACCCCGCGCCTTGCCGAACTCCGGCAGGAACTGCGAGTACGGGAACGAGGAACCGATCGTCAGCAGGGTGTCGCAGTCCCGCATCAGCTCGTACGACGGACGCGTGCCGAGCAGGCCGATCGAGCCGGTGACGTAGGGGAGTTCGTCGCTGAGGACGTCCTTGCCGAGCAGCGCCTTGGCCACGCCCGCGCCGAGGAGTTCGGCGATCCGCTCCACCTCCGCACGGGCCCCCGCCGCGCCCTGTCCGACCAGGATCGCCACCTTGTCGCCGGAGTCGAGGATCTCCGCCGCCCGCCGCAGCGACTCCTCCGAGGCGACGGTCGTCCACTCGCCGAGGTCCAGGCTGGAGGGCACCATCTTGAACTCGTGGGTGGGCGGCGAGTAGTCCAGCTCCTGCACGTCCCCCGGGATGATGACCGCGGTCGGGCAACGGCGGGCGTACGCGGTCCGGATCGCCCGGTCCAGGACGTTCGGCAACTGCTCGGGGACCGTCACCGTCTCCACGAACTCCGAGGCGACGTCCTTGAAGAGGGAGTGCAGGTCGACCTCCTGCTGGTACGAGCCGCCCATCGCGCTGCGGTGCGTCTGGCCGACGATCGCCAGCACCGGCACGTGGTCGAGCTTCGCGTCGTACAGGCCGTTGAGCAGGTGGATGGCGCCCGGCCCCGAGGTCGCCGCGCACACGCCCAGACGGCCGCTGAACTTGGCGTAGCCGACCGCCTGGAACGCCGACATCTCCTCGTGCCGCGACTGGACGAAACGCGGCTGGTCGTCGGCCCGGCCCCAGGCGGCGAGCAGCCCGTTGATGCCGTCACCGGGGTAGCCGAAGACCTGCTCCACACCCCACTCGCGCAACCTTCGCAGAACGTGGTCGGAGACCTTGGTGGTCATGGAAGGGTCCTCCCTGGGCATGGGACGGCTCGGATCGCGTGACCTCCTCCGGGTGACCTCGCACGCCGCCGGAAAACCTGGGCGGACGTCCGGCGGCCCGGGCGGGAGCGCCGAGGACCTGCGCCGGGCCGCCGCCCTCGGCCCGGCCGAGGCCGTCGACCGCCACGACCCCGAGCGCGGCCGCGCCGTCGACCGCCACGCCCTCCCCACCGCACCCGTCACCCGATCGGGTGCGGCCGTCCCGCCAATGGACCGCGGCCGCGGGCGGTGGCGGACCGCCCGGGCTGTGATGGCCGGGAGGCACGGACATGTGCCTCGCAGCCGTCGGCCGAAGGAGCCGTCCCATGCGCCCCACCGCCCGTGTCCTGTCCGTCGCCGCCCTGGCCGGTGCCGTGCTGTCCGGCGTCGCCCCGGCCGCGTCCGCGGACCCGGCGGCGGAGATCAGCCCGGCCACGGCCGCTCCGGGGGGCAGCGTCACCGTCACCGTCACCTGCGACCCCCTCGGCGCGCCCGCCCCCCGGACCATCGACGCCGCCTCGGACGCCTTCGAGGAAGGCACCGTCGAGCTCACCCTGGAGCCCGGCGGCGACGAGCTGACCGGCCCCGCCTACCGGGGCACCGCCCGGATCGCCCCGGCCGCGGACCTCGACGTACCGGCCGACGCGGTCGGAACGGACTCCGCCTGGACCGTCGACGGCACCTGCCCGGCACCGCCCGGGGGCCAGGGCGGCCCGTGGAGCGCCACCTACGACGTCCCCCGCACGGGCGGCGACGGTGGTGCGGGCGGCGACGGTGCGGGCGGCAGCGATGCGGGCGGCAGCGGCGCGGGGCCGAGCGCCCCGAGCTGCGCGCCCGCGCACCCCACGGGCTGCGCCACGCCCCAGCCGTGCGCCGCCGGCCACCCCGCCCCCTGCCCCACCCGCCCCGCGCCCCAGCCCTGCCCCACCTCCCGCGACACCGCGCCGCACGGCGCCGCCTCCCGCGACACCGCGTCGCACGGCACCGCCTGCCCCGGAGCCGCCGTCCAGCACGGCGTACGCGCCGGCACCGGCGGCACCTTCACCGACTCCGTCCCCGCCCTGGTCGCCGGCGGGCTGCTCATCGCCGGCGCACTCGGCGCGGCCGTCCACCGGCTGCGCCGCCGGGACCGTACGGCGGGCGTCTGACCCCGCCCGGCCCGCGGGGTGACCGGCGCGATCCCGGCCCGCTGCCATGGGGCGACGGCACACGGGGTACTCGGCACCCGAGGGCCCGCCCGGCCCCGGACACCCCGTCCCGCACCACCCGGCACGCGGACGAGGTCCCGCCGCCGTACGAGGAGTCCGGCGGCGGCGCAGGGCGCAGGGCACCAGGCACCGACGGCGCGGAGGACGGCATGCGGGGCACGGAACCGGAAGGGCACGGCCCCGTCCGCTTCGGGCCGGAGCTGCCCGCGGACGGCCTGCCCGTGCTGCCCGACCTCGCCGCCGTCCTCGCCGCGGCCGCCGAACGCCCCGAGGGCGAACCCGTCGGCGGCGGCCGCGCCCTCCTGGACGCCGCCTGCGGCTACTGGGAACGGCGCGGCACCCCCACCGGGCCGGACCGGGTCGTGGCGGCACCCGGCGCCCCCGCCCTGCTGGTCGCGCTGACCGCCGCCCTCGGCGGCGACGTCCTGGTGCCCAGGCCCTGCGCGGCCTGGTGGGCGCCGTACGCCCGGCTGTTGGGGCGGCCCGTCTTCCACGTGCCCACCCCCGCCGAGTGCGGTGGCGTCCCCGACCCCTACGCCCTCCTGGAGACCGTGCGCCGGGTCCGCGCCGAGGGCGGCGACCCCCGACTGCTGGTGCTGTCCGTCGCCGACGACCCCACCGCCACCGTCGCCCCGCCCGAGGTGCTGCACGAGGCCGTGGAGGCCGCCGCCGACGAGGGCCTGCACCTGATCAGCGACGAGACCTGGCGCGACACCCTGCACGCCCCGCACGACACCGTCCTGGTCAGCCCCGCCGAGATGCTGCCCGACCGGGTCACCGTCGTCAGCGACCTCGCGGGCGCCCTGCTGCCCACCGGCTGGCCCGCCGCCGTCGCCCGCCTCCCCGCCACGGCCGCCGGGGACGACCTCCACGCGCGCGTGCTCGACGTCCTCACCGCACTCGACGCGCGCGTCGCCGCCCCCGTCGCCGCGGCCGCCGCCTTCGCGCTGTCCGAACCCGAGCCCGTCACCGCGCGCGTCGACACCGCCGTACGCCTGCACGCGCGCGTGGCCGCCGCCGCGCACACCGTCGTCGTCGCCGCGGGCGCCCTCGCGCTGCCGCCGCGCGCCGGCCGTCACCTGTACGTCGACGTCGGGCCGCTGCGCGAGGAGCCGGCCGCGCGGGGCGTCGGCGACGCACAGGACCTGGAGGACCTCCTCACCGCCCGGCTCGGCATGCCCGCGCCGGGCGGCCACCGCTTCGGCGACGACCTCGGCGCGCTGCGCGTACGGCTCTCCACGGGCATGCTGCTCGGCGGAACGCACGCGCAGCGCACGGAATGCCTCATGTCGCCCGACCCGTTGGAACTGCCACACGTGCAAGGCGCGTTGACCCACCTGAGGTCGGTCCTCGACGACCTCCGCGACGACGCTCAGCGATGGGAGCCTCCTCGATGACGCAGCAGTCCGAGTCGACCACCCCCACGCCCGTGCGGGACACCGGCGCCCCGCCGGTCGAGTCCCCCGTGACCTCCCCCGTCCCGCCGCTCTCCGAGCCGCGCCCGCTGGGCGAACCCCGGGTGTGGCCGCGCACCTTTCACGACCGGCTGACCGCCCCGCTGCCCGGCCTCAGGGCCCTCGCCCGCTTCGCCCGCGAAGGCGCCGTGCGTCCCGGGAAGGAAGGCCTCGCCGACATCGCGCGACTGCCCTTCGAGCCCGGCCCGCTGCCCCGCGTCGACACCCGCACCGTCGCCGTCACCTGGGCGGGACACGCCAGTTGGGTGGTGCGGATCGGCGGGCTGACCGTCCTGACCGATCCGGTCTGGTCCCGCCGCATCATCGGCACCCCGGCCCGCGTCACCCCCGTCGGCGTCCCCTGGGAGGACCTGCCGCCCGTCGACGCCGTCGTCATCAGCCACAACCACTACGACCACCTCGACGCCCCCACCCTGCGCCGACTCCCGCGCGACACACCGGTGTTCGTGCCCGCCGGGCTCGGCCGCTGGTTCCGGCGCCGCCGGTTCGTCCGCGTCACCGAGCTGGACTGGTGGGAGGCGGCCGAACTGTCCGGCGTGCGCTTCGACTTCGTACCGGCCCACCACTGGTCCAAGCGCAGCCTCACCGACACCTGCCGCACCCTGTGGGGCGGCTGGGTCCTCACCGACCCCGACGGACGCCGCGTCCACTTCGCGGGCGACACGGGCTACGGCCACTGGTTCTCCCGCATCGGACAGCGCTACCCCGGAATCGACCTCGCGCTGCTGCCCATCGGCGCCTACGACCCCCGCTGGTGGCTCAGCGACGTCCACTGCGACCCGGAGGAGGCGGTGCGGGCGGCACGCGACCTGGGGGCACGCCGGATGGCACCCATGCACTGGGGCACCTTCGTCCTCTCCGCCGAACCCGTCCTCGAACCCCTCACCCGCGTCCGCGCCGCCTGGGAGAAGGCCGGCCTGCCCCGCGAGGACCTGTGGGATCTGGCGGTGGGGGGCTCACGCGTGCTGTAGCGCTGCGCTTGGCCTGGACGGGGAGGCGGGGAGACGGGGGACGGGGGAAGACAGGCGAGAGCGAGAGATGGGGCGGGTGCGGCTCGGGGCGTGCGGCCCCCCGCGGCGCTCACTCCGTCGACCGCTCCCGCAGTCTGCGCCACAGGCCCGGTACCGCGCTGACGACCAGGGTCAGGACGACCGCCGCCACGACGCCCTCCCACGGCTCGGGGAACAGGGAGCCGCCGAGGACACCGATCAACTGGTAGGTCACCGCCCACGCCAGGCAGGCCGGCAGGTCGCCCCGTGCGAACCGGCGCAGCGGCCAGTCGGCCATCAGGCAGGCCAGCATCACCGGGATGCGGCCCGCGGGCACCAGCCGGGACAGCACGAGTACGGCCGTGCTGTGGTCGGCGAGCTTCTCCTGGGCCTGCGCGAGCCGCTCCTCCGGCGCCCTCGACCGGATCGCCGCCAGCCGGCGCGAGCCGTTCTTCGACCGCATCCCGCGCCGCCCCAGCCAGTACAGCCCGACGTCCCCGCAGAACGCGGCCAGCGACGCCGTCACGAACACCAGGGCCGGCGCGAACGGCGCCGTCTGGTGGAAGGCGACCACGGCCGCCGAACTCACCAGCGCCCCCGTCGGCACCACCGGCACCAGCGCGCCGATCAGCACCAGCAGGAACAGGGACGGGTAGCCGAACGCCTGCTGCGTGGACTCCGTCGGTATGACCGTCGGGACGGCGGCCAGCGGCGTCATCGCGCGACCTCGGGGCGCACGCTCTCCCCGTGCCCGAGCCGGTGCACCACCACGTCCGGCGCACGCTCGGCCGCCAGGCGTACGAACTCCTCGCCCGGCGCGTGGAATTCATGGGGGCGCACGGCGTCCATGCCGATCGGCCAGTACGTGCCGTAGTGCACCGGCACCGCACTGCGCGGTGCCAGCCGGGCCAGCGCCTCCGCGGCGCGGCCCGCGTCCAGGTGCCCCTCCCCGAGGTACGGCCCCCAGCCGCCCACCGGCAGCAGCGCCACGTCGACCGGCCCGACCTCCTCGGCCATCGACTCGAACAGGCCGGTGTCCCCGGCGAAGTACGTCCGCGCCTCGCCCTCCACGACGTACCCGAGAGCGGGGGAGCGGTGCCGGCCGATCGGCAGCCGCCGTCCGTCGTGCCGCGCCGGCACGACCCGTACGCGCAGGTCACCGACGGTCGTCTCGTCACCCGGCGCCACCTCGGTCAGCCGCAGGTGGCCCAGGCGCCGCAGGCCCGGGACGGCGCGCGGCGCGCCCCGGGGCACCAGCAGGCGCGTGCCCGGCGCGAGGCGCGTCAGCGAGGGGATGTGCAGATGATCGGAGTGCAGGTGCGACACCAGTGCCACGTCCGCGCGCCAGGCGTCGGGCGGGGGCGGCGCGCCCCGGCGCCGACGCAGGTGCGCGAGCCGGCGGGCGAACAGGGGATCGGTCAGCACACGGACGTCCGAATCCGTGATCGTGCAGGTGGCGTGACCCCACCACGTGATCTCCACCGGCACCTCTCTGCCCCCTTCGCGCGACTCCCCCGAAGCCTACGGGCAGGAGTAGGGTCGGCGGCGAAACCCGGAGGTGAGGGGGACGCCATGGGACCGGTGCGGGTCACGGCGATCGCGAGTCTGACACCGCTGGAGGAATTGGACGCCGATCCCTTCCTGGTGGATTCCCGCGGCCAGCACGCGATGTGCGCGCGGTGGGCCGCGGAACGGGGTTACGTCGTCAGCCGCGAACTGCTGGTGCGCGGGCTGCGACCGGACCACTGCGTGCTGTGGGACGGGGTCAGGCCCGGCGTCGACCTCTTCGTCGCGCCCAGCCGGCGGGTCCTGGAGAGCGCCCTGTCGTCCGTGGACGAGTTCGCCGAGGAGTGCGCGCGGCGGGGGGTGCGGGTGGAGACGGTGGGCGTCGCCGAACCCGCCTACGACGCGCAGATGAAGGCGCGGGTGCACCGGAGGCTGTCGATGCCGACGGCCGGGTACGACGGGCGCTGACCGCCCACACCCTCCCCGCCCCGTACGGCGGTGCGCCCCCAGGGCCCCCTTCGGGGCGCCGGCGCCGACCGTCCGTGTGACAAGGTGATGGGGCAGAGGGCCGCACCGACGACGGTCCGGGACGTGAGGTGTACGGGGCGTGGGTCAGGGGCGTTGGCGGCGGGCCGTCAGTCAGGCCGGGCGGAGCGTCGCGGTGTGGGGCGTCTCCACCGTCACGATGCTGGTGCTCGCGGGCATCCTGCCGGACTTCCGGCTCCAGTCGCCCGACGGTGACAGCGCCACCACCATCGCCGTCACCGCGGCCGCCGGGGCCGGTGTCTTCGGTGTGCTGTCGGCGCTCGCCTGGCCGCTGCTGGTCCGGCTGCTGCTGCTGGTGCCGGCGCTCGTCCTCGGCCTGCTGGTGTTCTTCCTCAACGGTTCGCTGCTGCTGCTGGCCCTACGGCTCAACCCGTCGGGCCAGAGCGAGGCCGCCCCCGAGACCGCCGTCATCGTCGCCGCCGTGATGTCCGCCGTCGCCTCCGCCACCGGCGGCGCCCTCGCCGTCCGCGACGACGAGGCCTACCGACGCCGGCTCTACCGCCTCGCCGACCGCCGCCGCGGCCGCGGCCCCGCCTGTCCCACCACCCACGGCACCGTCTTCATCCAGCTCGACGGCGTCGGCCACGACGTACTGGCCGCCGCCGTCGGGAAGGGCCTGATGCCCACCGTCGCCAGGTGGCTGGGCGCCGGACCGGGCGTGGCGGCCCGCCCCACCCACCGCCTCACCCCGTGGCGCACCGACTGGTCCAGCCAGACCGGGGCCAGCCAGCTCGGCATCCTGCACGGCAGCAACTTCGACGTGCCCGCCTTCCGCTGGTACGAGAAGGACAGCCGCGAGGTGGTGGTCTGCAACCGTCCCACCAGCGCCGCCGAACTCCAGCGCCGTGCCGTGGAACGCACCGGCGACGGCGGGCTGCTCTCCGCCGACGGCGCCAGCCGCGGCAACCTCTTCGGCGGCGGCGCCGACGAACAGGCCCTCGTCCTGTCCGTCGCCACCCGCCGCAGCCGCGCGACCCGTTCCCGGTCCGGGTACTTCGCCTACTTCTCCGACCCCGCCAACGCCGTCCGCACCGCCCTGTCCTTCGTGGCGGAGAGCGGCCGCGAGATCTGCCAGTCCACCCGCGCCAGGCTGCGCAAGCAGCGGCCGCGGGTGGCCCGCGGCGGCCTGTACCCGTTCATCCGCGCCTTCGCGACCGTCGTCGAGCGGGACGTCGTCGTCGCCGCCGTGACGGGCGACATGCTGGCCGGCCGCAGCGCCGTCTACGCCGACCTGGTCGCCTACGACGAGGTGGCCCACCACTCCGGGCCGCTCGGCCGCGACACCGAGCAGGTCCTCGCCCGCCTCGACCGCTCGCTGGCGCTCATCGAGAACGTCGCCGAGCACGCCCCGCGGCCCTACCGCATCGTCGTCCTGTCCGACCACGGGCAGAGCCCCGGCGAGACCTTCCGCGCCCGCTACGGCCTCACCCTCGCCGACCTGGTCCGGGCCGGCTGCGGGCTGCCCGTGCCGCGCCGGGCGCGGCGCACCCACAGCGGCGCCGAGGCCCGCGCGGCCGTCCGGGCCGCACTGCACCGACCCGTCGAGGAGGGCGGCGAACAGCACCGCCCGGCCCCCCGCTCGGAGCCGATCGTGCTCGCCTCCGGCAACCTCGGCCTGGTCTCCTTCCCCGACGTGCCGCACCGGATGAGCAAGGAGGAGATCGACGCCCGCCACCCCGCCCTGCTCACCACGCTCGCCAACCACCCCGGCATCGGCTTCCTCCTCGTCCGCAGCGAGGAGCACGGCGGAGTGGTGCTGGGGGCGTACGGCGCCCAGATCCCCGTCGACCGGCTCGACGAGGATCCCGGCCCGCTGGCCGGGTTCGGGCCGGGTGCCGTCGAGGCCGTGCGCCGCACCCACTCCTTCCCGCACACCGCCGACATCATGGTCAACTCCTTCCACGACCCCGCCGACGGCGAGGTCCTCGCCTTCGAGGAGCAGATCGGCTCCCACGGCGGCCTCGGCGGCGCCCAGTCGAAACCGTTCCTGCTGTCCCCGCTCGCCCTGTCCGCGCCGGTCGAGGACGGCGCCGACCTGACCGGCGCCGAGCAGGTCCACCACGTCCTGCGCCGCTGGCTGCGCGAATCGGACGGGCCCCAGGTGCCGCTGGAGACGCCCCGGGAGGAGCGGGCCGCCTGAAAAACCGGCCTGTGCGCGTCGTGGAACGGCGGGCTGCGCCGCCCGGCCACCCCGCGCGGCGGGGGCGCCGACCGCCGTTCACCCCCCGGGGGGCCGGTCTTCCGGGTGCGGTGAGCGGGAGTGTGATCGGATGGGCACGGAAACCCGTCGTACGGGAAAACCATGCGAAAGGAAGAACCGTGGCCACCACGCGCTCCGCACACACCGTCTGGGAAGGCAGCCTGATCGAGGGGAACGGGGTCGTCACCTTCGACTCCTCCGGTGCCATCGACGAGCAGCCCGTGACGTGGGCCGCCCGCACCCAGGAGGCGAACGGAAAGACCAGCCCGGAGGAGCTGATCGCCGCCGCCCACTCCAGCTGCTTCTCCATGGCCTTCTCGCACGCCCTGGCCGGTGCCGGCACCCCGCCCGCCAAGCTGGTCACCTCCGCCGACGTCACCTTCCAGCCGGGCGAGGGCATCACGGGCATCCACCTCACCGTGGAGGGCACCGTGCCGGGTCTCGACAACGACGCGTTCGTCGCCGCCGCCGAGCAGGCCAAGGTCAACTGCCCGGTCTCGCAGGCCCTGAAGGCCGTACCGATCACCCTGTCCGCGAAGCTCGCCTGAGCCGCCGGGCACCCGGCCGGTCGCGCCGACCGCACGACCGGCCGGGTCCCCGGGGTCCGCCGCACCCGCCGCGTTCGCCGTGTCCGTGAGGAGGAGGCATGACGCGACCCGCCGTCTCCGCCCACCGCGGCGGCAGCGAGCACCGTACGGCCGCCACCCTCGAGGCCTACGAGGACGCGCTCTCCTCGGGCGCCGAGTACGCGGAGTTCGACGTCCGGCGCACCGCCGACGGCGTGTTCGTCGTCCACCACGACCCGCGCGCCGCAGGCACCGGGCCCCCGCTGTCCCGCCTCACCTACGCCGAGCTGTGCGCGCGCACCGGACACGCCGTTCCCCTCGTCGAGGAGGTCATGGCACTGGTCGCGGGCAGGCTGATCGGACATCTGGACCTGAAGGAGGCGGGCCACGAGCGGGAGTTGATCGACCTCGCCGTGACACTGCTCGGCCGGGACGGGTTCGTCGCCACGACGCTGGAGGACCGTTCCGTCGCCGCGATCACCCGCGGCTTTCCCGGTGTGCGCACCGCCCTGTCGCTGGGACGGGACCGCCGGGAGGTCGCGACGGTCCGGCTGGCCGGGACCCGCGCGAGCGAACTGTTCCCGACCCGGCGCCTGCGGGCCTGCGGAGCCCACGGCGTCGCCGTCCACCAGCGGCTGGCCCGCGCCACCGTACTGCGCGGGGCCGCCCGGCGGGGCCTGTTCACCCTGGTGTGGACGGTCAACGACGACGCCGGACTGCGGACCTTCCTCGCCGACCCCCGGGTGGACGTGCTGGTCACCGACCGGCCGTGGCACGCGGTGCGGCTGCGCGGCGAACCACGCCGTGATCTTCCGGCGGCCGGCCCGCCCCGGTGAACCCGCGACGGCCGGCCGCGCCCACCGGGCGCCGCCCGTCGTCCGTCGCCCGGATGCAGTCATCCGCCTACGGTCTGCTGTGTGCGGTCGGCAGTGTGGCGCATACGGCGCTCAGGACCGACGCATACGGTGTGCCGAAGCCGGTGAGCCGGGAGCGCAGCCGCTCCAGACCGGCGCGGTGCCCGGTGAGCAGGCCGGTGTCGCCGGTGCGGGCGGCGAACTCCAGGACCGCCGGCAGGAAGTCGGGCGGCTCCTCGCCGGTGAACTCCAGCCCGTGCCGCCGGTAGGAGTCCTCGAAGCGGGCCGGGGAGACGCCGCCGCACGGGTCGCTCTCGTCGTGCCACCGGCTCAGACGCAGGCTGTGCCGGTCCTCGGAGTCGAAGACCCGCACGTAGTGCCCGGCCAGCTCCGCCCGTGGCGTGACGGCCGCGTGGTCGGTGAACTCCCGCAGGGGCGGGGCCGCTTCGCGCAGCAGGGGCAGCCTCGCGTACAGATCGTGGTCGGGGTACGTCAGGCAGAGCGCGGCCGCCTGGTACAGCACGGCGTCCGAGGGCATCACGCCTCCTGCACGGGGCGCACGCGCGGCGCGGCCGGGGTCGAGGCCGGGGCCGGCACCGCGCCCGGCTGTTCGGGGTGCCGCGGTCCGGCGGGCCGCGAGTCGGTGGTTCGGGGTCCGGTGGGCGGTCTCCGCGTGTCGGTCACAGGGCGCTCCCTCTGCTCTCCCCTGTCCCGAACCTAGGGGCGGGCGCGGGAGCGCACCCGTTCACGGCGCCCGTACGGGTCACCCGCGTCGGCGTCCGGGACTGCGTACCCCGGCGGCCGGCGCCCGGTGGCCTCAGGGCTTGCGGGCCACCCCCGCGTACACCGGCACGATCCCGTCCGCCTGCAGGGCGACGTCCTCGGGGTCGGGCCGCCAGCCGGAGACCGGGATCACGCCCGGACCCAGCAGTTCCAGGCCCTCGAAGAAGCGGGAGAACTCCGTCAGCGAGCGGGGGTGGAAGGGGGTGCCGCTGCGCCGGAAATGGTTCGCGGCGTTCTCGATCGCCTCCGGGTTCAGGTCGGGGGTGACCTGGGAGAGGATCAGGTGGCTGCCGGGTGCGAGCGCGTCGACGTACCGCTTCAGCAGCCCGTACACGTCGTCGCCCGCCGGGTCCTCGCCCAGGTAGTGGGTCAGCGCGACCAGGGACAGCGACACCGGCCGCTCGAGGTCCAGGAAGCCGGCCGCCCGGTGCAGCAGGGTGTCGACGTCACGGACGTCGGCGTGCACGTACCCGGTGGCGCCCTCGGCCGAACCGTGCAGCAGCGCCTGGGCGTGCCGCAGCACGATCGGGTCGTTGTCGGCGTAGACGACCCTCGACTCGGGGGCGACACTCTGTGCCACCTGGTGCAGATTGGGCTCGGTGGGGATGCCCGTGCCGATGTCCAGGAACTGGCGGACGCCGCTCTCGGCGACCGTGCGCACGGCCCGCTGCATGAACCGGCGGTTGGCGCGCGCCCCGCGTAACACCGTGCCGTCCACGGCGAGGATCCTGCGGGCCAGTTCCTCGTCCACGGGGTAGTTGTCCTTGCCGCCCAGCCACCAGTCGTACACCCGGGCCGGATGCGGCCTGCTGGTGTCGATGCGGACGGTGGCCTCGGGCTCGGGTCCGGTCATGCGCGGTCTTCTCCTGGTGACTGGTGACTGGTGGGTGGCGCCTGGCGAGGGGAACGAGCGGGAAGGGTCAGAACTCGCCGCGGACCTCACGCAGCAGTTTCCTCGTGTGCTGCGCCGACGCGGCGTGCGTCGTCATGTGGTCGAGGACCTCCAGGTGCGCGGAGACCTCCCTGCGCGAGTCCAGGTACAGCGCGCCGGACAGGTACTCGGTGACGACCATGTCGGGCAGTTCGGGTTCGGCGAACCGGAACAGCGAGAACGGCGCGGACGTCCCCGAGTGCGGGCCGCTCGCGAACTCCGCGACCTGCAGGGTGATCCGGTCGCGCTCCGCCAGCTCCAGCAGCTTGTCGACCTGCTCGTACATGACGTCGGCGTCGACGCTGACCGGCCGGCGCAGTACCGTTTCGTCCATCACGACCCACAGATGGGGCGGCTGGGGTCCTTCGAGCAGCCGCTGCCGGGCCAGGCGCAGCGACACGTGCCGCTCGATGGCCTCCGGACTGGTCCGGCCGACGGTCCCGGCCTCCAGCACGGCTCGCGCGTACCGCTCCGTCTGCAACAGGCCCGGCACGAAGTGGGGTTCGTAGGAGCGGATGAGGCGGGCCGAGCCCTCCAGGCTGACGTACAGGCTGAACCATTCCGGCAGGACGTCGTGGAACCGCTGCCACCAGCCGGGCCGGTTCGCCTCCTCGGCGAGCGTGACGAAGGTGCCGGTCTCCGCCTCGTCCACCCCGTAGGTCTCCAACAGCACCTGTACGTAAGGGATCTTCAGGGAGACTTCGGCCGTCTCCATGCGCCGCACGGTCGCGGGGGCCACCCGCAGTGCGCGGGCCGCCTCCTCACGGCTGAGGCCCGCCGCCTCGCGCAACTCCTGCAGCCGTCTGCCGAGTACCACCTGGCCCACGGTGGGCGCCGGCCGCCTTTCACTCACGCCACGTCTCCCCTACGTGTCGAAGCACGCCGGTCAGTGTGTCATGTTCCGGCTGCGCTCCGACAGGGACGACGGGATCACCTCGCATCCGACGTCCGCTCAGTCCACCAGCGAGTGAAGGTACTTGACGGTCGCCGGGTCGGCCGGGAGCAGCGTCTCGATGGCCAGCTCGGCGACCGTCACGTCCATCGGCGTGTTGAACGTGGAGATCGACGAGATGAACGACAGCGTCCGGCCCTCGTGCTCGATCAGCATCGGCAGCGCGAAGTACGGCACCGCCTCGACGGGTTCGGTCTCCGGCGTGGTCCGCGGGACCGGATAGGCGGCGACCTCCTCGTACAGCGTCCGCAACGGCGCGGAGCGGTGCAGGGCGATCTGCCGTTCCATCTGGGCCAGCAGGTGCCCGCGCCACTCGGGCAGGTTGCGGATGCGCGGCGCGAGGCCCTCCGGGTGCAGCGTCAGCCGCATGGCGTTGAGCGGCGGCGCGAGCAGCGACTCCGGGAGGTCCGCCAGCAGCATGGTGATGCCGCGGTTGGCGGCCAGCACGTTGTACGTCGCGTCCACCACCAGCGCCGGATACGGCTCGTAACCCTGGATCAGGCGCTCCATGCCGGCCCGCACCGCGTCCAGCGCCGGATCGTCCAGCGGGGTCTCGCGGTAGCGGGGGGCGTAACCCGCCGCCACGAGAAGGGAGTTGCGCTCGCGCACGGGCACGTCCAGGTGCTCGGCCAGCCGCAGCACCATCTCCTCGCTCGGCCGGGACCGGCCCGTCTCCACGAAGCTGATGTGCCGGGCCGAGGAATCCGCGCGCAGCGCCAGTTCCAGCTGGCTGACCTTGCGCCGCTCCCGCCAGGCCCGCAGCAGGGGGCCGACGCCCCGGTCGGCGGAGGCGGCGGAGCCCGTGGTGCCGGTCGCGAGAAGGGTCATACGGACGACCGTAGCGGAGAGCCGGCCGGTCGACGGTGCCGCGCGGGCCGTGGTGGCCGGAGACCGGGACTCCGCGGACCCCGCGCGCGCCGGGCCCGAGGGCGGCCGGCCCGAACCGGTGGGAACCCTTCCGGCCGGGGCCGACACGGCCGTCCTGTGCCAGGCTGGACGGGTACCCGACGCCCACCCCAGGGAAGGGAGCCAGTCATGGCCGTCGCACCGCTGTCGCAGAAGGAGATCGACGACCGGCTCGCGGAGCTGTCCGGCTGGTCCCACGAAGCGGGCCGGCTCACCCGCTCCTACGAGCTGGCCTCCCATTTCGCCGCGACCGCGATGGTCGTCCACGTGGCCCAGGTCCAGGAGGAGCTGAACCACCACTCCGAGCTGACCCTCGGCTACCGCACGGTGTCCCTCGCGGTGAACACCCACAGCGCGGGCGGCGCCGTCACCGACCTCGACTTCGAGCTGGCCCGCCGGGTGCGGGACCTGGCCCCGGCGCACGGCGCGCACTGAGACGCGCGGCGGACGGGACGGGCCCCACGTGCTGGACTACGACGAGGAAGCCGCACGCTACGACGCCTCACGCGGTGGTGAACCCCGGGCGGCAGCCGCCGCGGAAGCCGTCCTGGCCCTGCTGCCGGACGGGACGCGCGGCCTGCTCGACGTCGCCTGCGGCACCGGCATCGTCACGCGCAGGCTCGCCGGACGCGACGGCCTGCGGGTGACCGGCGTCGACCTCGCCGCGGCGATGGTCCGCCAGGCCGCCGTACGTCTGCCGGGTGCCGTCGTGCGCGCCGACAGCCGCCGACTGCCCTTCCGCAGCGGGGAGTTCGACGCCGTCAGTAGTGTGTGGCTGCTGCACCTCGCGCCGACCGACGCGGACGCGCGGGCGATCGTCACCGAGTGCGCGCGGGTGCTGCGGCCCGGCGGCGTGTACGTCACCACCGTCGACAAGGCCGCCTCGCACAACGTGGGCAGCGACATCGACGCCGTCCTCGCCTCCCGCCCGCCCCGCGCGGCCCGCGACGAGGCGTCGCTCGTCGACTCGTACGCCGTCGACCGCGGCCTCGTCCCCGCGGGCCGGGGCCGCTTCCCCGGCAGGGGTCAGGGCCGCAGCCCGCGCCGCACCGTCGCCGACCTGCGGCGCGGCTGGTTCGTCACCCTCCCGCCGGGCGAGCCGATCACGGAGACCTTCGCCGCGCGCCTGGCCGCGCTGCCCGACCAGGACCGGCCCCGCCCCGACCCCTGGTTCACGCTGAAGGCGTACCGCAAGCCGGTGACGCCGGCGGACGCGTGAAGCCCGTGCTCCAGTGGGTCACCCGGGCGTCCCCGCCGTCGGCCGGGAGCGCCCGCTCCCGGCGGGGCGCCGAGGCCGGCGGCCGGACCGGGGCCACCGTTCCCGTCCGGTCCGCGGCGCGCGCCCACGACGAGTCCGTCCGGCCCGGCGCGGACACGGAGGTGTTCGGGCCGCCCCGGGCCGCGGGGCGCGCCCCGCCCGGACCGTGACCGCGCCGGCCGAGCGCTGCGGCGACCGTCCCGAAGAACCGCCCGACGACCCCGGCAACCCCCGGCCCGTCGGCGGCGACTGGGAGAGCGGAACCCGTCCGCCCTCCCGGGAGGTACCCCTCGTGCAGCACCCGCACCCGCCCGCGCAACAGCCTCCTCTGCGTCCCCCCACCCACCGCAGGCGGCGCAGGACCGCCGTCCTCGCCGCGGCGATCGCCGTGACCGCGCTCGTCGGCGCCGGACTCACCACGCTCACCCAGGGCAGCGCCGAAGCGGCCACCGCCCGCCAGGTCGAGAAACTCGACCGGGGCGTCGTCAGCGTGCACACCGACAGCGGCAACCTGGTCAGCTGGCGCTGGCTCGGCACCGACCCGGGCGACGTCTCCTTCAACGTCTACCGGGCCGGCACGAAGGTCAACGCGACCCCGGTCACCGGCTCCACGAACTTCTTCCACTCCGGCGCCCCGGCCCAGGCCGACTACACGGTCCGCGCGGTCGTCGGCGGCGTCGAACAGGCCGACTCCGTCCACGCCGTCCAACTCCGCACCGGCTACAAGGACGTGCCGATCACCCCGCCCGCCGGCGGCACCACCCCCGACGGGGTGGCCTACACCTACGAGGCCAACGACGCCTCCGTCGGCGACCTCGACGGTGACGGCGCCCTGGAGTTCGTCCTCAAGTGGTACCCGACCAACGCCAAGGACAACTCGCAGTCCGGCTACACCGGCAACACGATCATCGACGCCGTCGAGCTCGACGGCACCCGCCTGTGGCGCGTCGACCTGGGCCGCAACATCCGCTCCGGCGCCCATTACACGCAGTTCCAGGTGTACGACTACGACGGCGACGGCAAGGCCGAGGTCGCCATGAAGACCGCCGACGGCACCAAGGACGGCACCGGCGCGGTCATCGGCAGCGCCGGCGCCGACCACCGCAACTCCAGCGGGTACGTGCTGTCCGGCCCCGAGTTCCTCACCATGTTCAACGGGCAGACCGGTAAGGCCATGGGCACGGTCGACTACGTGCCCGCCCGCGGCACCGTCTCCTCCTGGGGCGACTCCTACGGCAACCGCGTCGACCGCTTCCTCGCCGGCACGGCCTACCTGGACGGCACCCGCCCCTCGCTCGTCATGGCCCGCGGCTACTACACCCGTACCGTGATCGCGGCCTGGGACTGGCGGGGCGGCGCCTTCACCCGCCGCTGGACCTTCGACACCAGCTCCTCCACCAACTCCGGCAAGGGCTACGACGGTCAGGGCAACCACGCCCTGTCGGTCGCCGACGTCGACGCCGACGGCAAGGACGAGATCGTCTACGGCGCGATGACCGTCGACGACAACGGCAGCGGCCTGTGGACGACCAAGCTCGGCCACGGCGACGCGGCCCACCTCGGCGACCTCGTGCCGTCCCGGCCCGGACCGGAGTACTTCAAGGTCTCCGAGGACACCGGCAAGCCGGGCTCCTGGATGGCGGACGCCCGCACCGGCCAGATCCTCTGGCAGACGGCCTCCGGCGCGGACAACGGCCGCGGGGTCGCCGCCGACATCTACGCCGGCAGCGCGGGCGCCGAGGCCTGGTCCGCCTCCGACACCACCCTGCGCTCGGCGACCGGTGCCTCCCTCGGCCGCGAGCCGTCCAGCATCAACTTCGTCACCTGGTGGGACGGCGACCCCGTCCGCGAACTCCTCGACGGCACCCGCATCGACAAGTACGGCACCTCCGGCGACACCCGCCTGCTGACCGCCTCCGGCGTCCACTCCAACAACGGCACCAAGTCCACCCCGTCCCTGTCCGGGGACATCCTCGGCGACTGGCGCGAGGAGGTCGTCTGGCCGACCTCCGACAACACGGCCCTGCGCATCTACTCCACCCCGGTGGAGACCGGCACGAAGATCACCACCCTGCTGCACGACACCCAGTACCGCACAGCCCTGGCCTGGCAGAACACCGCCTACAACCAGCCGCCGCACCCGAGCTTCTTCATCGGCGACGGGATGGCGACGGCACCCCGGCCCACGGTCTACACGCCCTGACCGGTCCGGCGCGAAGGGCGCGTGCCGCTCGCGGCACGCGCCCCACCGGTTCAGTGACCGCTCGGCCCACCTCGGTGCGCCTCAGTTCACCGCGCAGGTCTGCTCGCCCAGCTTGAAGGCGGCCGGTTTCGCGTTCGTGCCCGACCAGCTGCCCGTGAAGCCGAAGCCCACCGAGGAGCCCGCCGCCACGGTGCCGTTCCAGCCGACGTTCTTCGCGGTCACCGACGCACCCGACTGGGTGTACTCGGCGTTCCACAGCTGGGAGACCGTCTGACCGCCGGTGAAGGCCCAGTTCAGGGACCACCCCGACCAGGCGCTCGTCCCCGTGTTGGCGAGCTTCACGTCCGCCTGGAAGCCCCCGGACCACTGGTTGGTGACGGTGTACGTCACCGCGCAGGCGCCCGTCGGGGACGGCGTCGGGTCCGTGCCGCCGCCCCCGTCGCCCCCGCCCCCGGGGTCGGAGGTGTCGCCGTAGATCACACCCCGGCCGTTCGTCGAGACGTAGACGCGGCCGTAGACCCGCGGGTCACCCGTGATCGCGGCGCCCGTCCAACCCCACTGGTGGGCGTCGTCGTTGATCCGCGTCCAGCTCGCGCCCTTGTCCGTGGAGCGGAAGATGCCGCGCACGCCGGCGATCTTCGCGCTGGTGTACAGCGTCTGGTACGAGGCGCCCGCGGCGGCCTTGCCGAAGCCGATCGTGTCGGCCTGTTCGACGCCGGACAGCTTGGTGAAGCTCGCACCGCCGTCCGTCGAGTGCCACAGCCCGTACGCCCCGTCGCTCGCCCCGCCGGCCAGCCAGATGTCGCCCTTCGTACCGGGAACCGCCTGGAACCGCACGCTGTCCCCGCTGGGCAGACCGGTCGCCGGGGACGCGGTGAAGGTCGCACCCCCGTCCGAACTGACGTAGAACCTGCCCGACTTGAAACCGTAGAACGTCCTGGCGTCGACGCGGTCGGACTCCACGACGGCGCCGGCCGGGATGCCGCTCGACGCCGACCAGGAGGTGCCGAAGCCCGTCGTGTGGTGCACGCCGGCGCCCGCCGGGCTCCACACGAAGCGGCTGCCGTCCGCCGCCGCGGCCACCGTCCCGCCGCCGCTCACCCCCGAGGGGTCGGTGCCCGCGAACCAGTTGGCGCCGTTGTCCGTCGAGAACGCCACGTGCGGGCCCGAGTCGAGATCGCCGGTCCGCACGACCGTGTTCGGGTCGGTCGCGGCGAAGTCCAGGCTCGTGGTGGTGGTGAAGTTCGGCGAGGTGAACATCATCGACGGGACCTTGCTCAGGTCGGTGTGCCGGAAGCCGCCGATGTCGCCGAGGGCGCTGAGCAGCGGGGCGCCGGCCGGGGGAGAGGCGAGGTCGTTGACCGCGGTCTCCTCCAGCCCCTGCACCATGGGCTTGATGGTGAACGTGCCGCCGGAGTCCCAGGCGGTGAGGTTCTCCGTGCCGTAGACCGTCGCGCCCGTGCCGTACATCATCCGGTCCGAGTCGAAGGGGTCGATCTCCAGCGACTCCGTCATCCAGCCCAGCTTCGGGGTCTGCTCGGGCGGTGACGGGTTGGCTCCCCAGGTCAGCCAGGGGGAGGAGGAGACGTCCATGGTGTACCGGTTCCGGCGGTCGGGGTACGACGTGTAGTCCCACGCCTTCGTCCAGGTGCCGCCGCTGTCGGTGGAGCGGAAGATCTGGGTGTCCGGCCACCAGGAGCTGTAGGCGGTCGCCATCACCGTGCCGGGGCGCTGCCGGTCGACCGTCAGCCCGCTGAAGCCGTAGTAGGTGTCGGCCTCGGCGACCGGGCTGATGTCGGTCCAGGTCCCGGTCGCCGTCGTGTACCGGTACAGCCGGCCCTTGCCGCCGTCGTACGGGCCCCCCTTGTCGCTGTACGCGAGGTACAACTGACCGTCGACGGTGTCCAGTACACCCTTGTGGGCCAGGTATCCCGTCGGCTGTCCGGCCAGCCGCGACCAGGTGGCGCCCGCGTCCGTCGAGCGGTACACCGCGTTGTCCGTGTCCGCGACACCGACGTAGATCGTCTTCGTGGCGGTGCCCGACGTCCCGGTCGACTCGTCGAAGGTGACCCAGACGATGCCCTGGTTGTCGGAGGCGTAGCCGCTCGTGTCGCTCGGATCCTGTACGTAGTTCCCGACGTTGGGGAAGTTCGTCACCTGCGACCAGGTGACGCCCGAGTCCGTCGACCGCCACAGCCCCTTGCCGCTCGGCGCGCCCAGGTAGAGCACGCTGTTGCGGTTCGGGTCGACGGCGAGGCGTTCGCCCATGCCCCGGCCGGGCATGTTGCCGCCGAGCTTGAACGGCAGGTCCGTCCGCTGCCAGCTCGCGCCCCGGTCCGCCGAGCGCATCACCGCCCCGTTGCCCGGGTCCCAGCTGTTGGTGTACGTGCCGACGGCCGCGTACACCCGGTTCGGGTCGACGGAGTCGGAGGCCAGGCTCACCACGCCCGTGTGCCCCCACTTCTCCCAGCCGACCGAGTCCAGCAGCGGCGTCCAGGTCCTGCTGCTCTGCTGCCAGCGGTAGGCCCCGCCGATGTCGGTGCGGGCGTAGGCGAGGTTCTTCTCCTTGCGGTTGAAGACGATGCCCGGGACGAAACCGCCGCCGTCGATCCGGGCGTTCTTCCAGGTGTACGACTCCGCCGCCAGGGGCGCCGGCGGAGCGCTGTCGGCGGCGACCGCGGGCGGGGTGCCGGCGAGCAGACCGGCCGCGAGTGCCAGCGCGGCCGTGAGGACACGGGTTCTTCGCACAGTGGGGTCCTTCCTCGAGAAGCCATGTCAAGGAATGTGCGGGGATGTGTGTGGGGGAGGAGGAGGGGGAGGCCGGATGCGACGACCGGGCGGTCCCCTTCCCCTGTGCGGGTGGGGACCGCCCGGCGCGGTACGCGGAGCCTTAGCGGGGGCTTATTCGAGAAGCTCCGCGTACGAGCCCATGGCCATGGCGATGTCCGCCTGGGCCCAGAACCGGTGGTACGTGAACACGGGCGCGGCTCCGCCCGCGAGGTAGCTCTGGATCTTCGACCAGGACGGGTCGTTCTTGTAGAAGGACCTGATCGAGTCGAAGGTCGAGGAGGCGCTGATCGCGTCGCCGTTCGGCATGGTGCCGGTCCAGCCGCTCGGGACGTACACGGCGTCGTCGAAGCGGTTGTAGTCGGTGCGGGTCTCGGGGACCGCGATGCCGAGGGCGTCCTGGTTGTTGTTCCACATGCCGTCCAGGAGGGCCTTGGCGGTCGCCTTCGCCTCCGTGTCACCGGACTTGGCGGCGTAGTACGTCAGGGTCCTGGCGTACGCGGCGGCCACGCCGACGTCGTTGGTGTAGTCGGCGACGGTGACGTGGAGTCCCGTGTTGGCACCGGGGCTCGCGGCGTTCCAGGTGTCGGGCTGGCCCGACCACTGGAGGGTGGAGGGGATCAGGAACGTGCCGTCCGGGTTGACCGTGGTCTTGGACAGGGCCCAGTCGACCCACTTGTCCAGAACGGCCTTGGCCTTGGCGTCCCCCGTCTGCTGGTAGTACTCGGCGACCCGCTCCATCGACCACGCCTGGAAGCCGAACCACTGGTTGGACGGCGGGTCGTGGTAGACGGGCTGCTCGTCGTAGTACATGCCGTAGAAGGTCGACTTCCCTGCCGGGGGAGTCGCGTAGCGGCCCGCCCAGCTGTTGGTCGCACCGCCCGCGATGGCGCCTTCGCTGGACTGGAGCCACCGGTAGAACTCCAGTTGCCGGGTCAGCGACTTGGCCCAGTCCGCCTGTCCCGTGGCCGACTTGGGCTTGAGGTCGGCGTAGCTGCTGAGCGCGTAGGCGGCCAGGGGGTTCTGGTAGCCGCCGTGCGCGTGGCTGGAACCGATGCGCCAGGCCCAGCCGGCGCTGGTGTCGGTGGCGCCGCCCCACGCGTAGTACCAGGACAGCAGGTAGTGCGAGGCGTCCTTGCCGGTGCCCGCCGGGCAGGCGGACGGCCCCACGCAGTTGCCGACCTTCTTGAAGTACTTGTCGTACATCGCGTACCGCAGGTAGTCGCCCATCTTCGCCGCCTTGGCGACGGTGGCCGAGACCTGGCTGCCCTTGCCCTGCTGCTCCGCCCAGACGTCCGCCCAGTAGGCGGCCTGCACGGCGCGCGCGTCGGCGTCGGGGGCGTTGGTGAACTTCCACTGCTTGGCGTAGGAGGAGTCACCGGTGAACAGGTCCAGGTAGCCGTTCTTGCCGCCGTACTTGAAGGCGTCGCAGGTCGGCTGCGGCACCGTCTCCCACACCGACTCCTGCGCGCCGCGCTGGAAGGTGTTGATGTACGACGGGCCGGTGTCGGCCGGACCGGCCTCGCACTTGCCGGGGGAGTTGCCGTAGCCGTAGACGTTGTCGACGTCCTGGAGCCAGTGCATGGCGTAGACGTCGTCCGTGCCGTACGCGCTCTTCAGTTCACCGGCGATCGGGTCCGGCCCCACCGACACCGCGCCGTCCAGCTTCGCCGGGTACTCGTCGGGCGTGTCCAGTTCCGGCGCGTACGTCGCCGGCTTGGACGCGTTGTAGAAGGAGTTCGTCGGCTGGTCGGCGTGGGTGGGGATCATGTACTTCTCCATGATCTCCCAGGCGCCGTTGAACTTGGTCCAGTCGCCCGTGACCTTGCCGTACATCGCCTGCAGCCAGAGCAGGTAGCTGTACGCCTCCGACGTCGTCTCGTGCCCGTGGTCCGGGGCCTCGACGATCAGCGTCTCCACCGAGTGGTACGGGATCCCCTCGGGGGAGAAGTAGCCGTTCGCCGGGTTGGTGATCTTCCCGTACAGCTCCAGGAAGCGCGCGTCGTACGCCTTGGACGCGGCGATCTGGGTGACCGTGACCGAGGCCTTCGCGTGCCCGTTCGCCGTCGACTCGAAGGTCGCCGCGCCCGTGCCGGAGCTGTCGCCCGTGACGGTCACCTTCTGGGCGGTGTTCCAGTTCGACGGGGTGAAGGTCAGGCTCGCGCCACCGGTCACCGTGAGTCCCGTGTTGCCGCTCGTCCGGGCGGTCGTCACGGTCACGTTGGCCGACGGCTGGGTGGAGAGCCGCAGCTCGTACGTCCCCGTCTTGCCCTGCTGGACGGCGAGCTGGGTCGTGGAGGCCACCACGGCCGGTCCCGAGGCGACCGTGATACCGACCGGCGTGGACGACGCGGAGGCCCCCAGGCTGTCGTAGGCCTTCGCCACCAGTGAATGACTGCCCACGGTCAAACCAGAGGCGGCCAGCGAGTACGGCGCGCTGGTGTCCGTGCCGAGCAGGGTCGTGTCGTCGTAGAACTCGACCTTGCTGACGGTCGCGCCGTCCGCGGCGGCCGCGGTGGCCGCGAGCGGCACCGCGTCACCCTGGGTGTAGACCGCGCCCGCGGCCGGGCTGGTCAGCACGGTGATCGGCGGCTGGTGGGCGCCGGTGCACGGGGTGCCGTTGACCGAGAAGGTCGTGGGAGCGGCGTTGCCGCCGCTGTAGGTGAACTGCGCCCCGGTGCCGACCGCCGCGCCGGCGGCGATCGTCCCGTTGTAGGAGGCGTTGGTCACCGTGATCTGCTTGCCCGACTGCGACCAGCTGCCGTTCCAGCCGTTGGTCAGCTTCTGGTCGCCGGTGTAGGCGTACGACAGGGTCCAGCCGTTGATCGGGTCCGTACCGCGGTTGGTGAGGGTGAGATCCGCGGTGAAGCCGGATCCCCAGTCGTTCGTCTTGTAGTCGACGCTGCACTGAAGTGCCGCGGCCTGGGCCGGAGTCGTGTTGGTGCCCAGCATGGCCAGGGGGAGCGCGAGGGCCGCCACGACGGCGGTCCACAGTCGCCGCGCCGTGCGGCGTCTGCGTGAGGGATCCATGGTGCCGGTTCCTCCTTGCGGCTCGGAGAAGTGGGGAGGAGCAACAAGCCTTGAACCAGTGGGAGCGCTCCCATAGTGAGGATGCGGGTGGGGGCGGTCAAGGTGCTTGAAGAGTCGAAAATGTTCGACACGTGAGGTTGAGAGAAAGTCAGCAACCCTCTGTTCTTTGCCGACACTTGGCGCTAGCTTCGTTGGCACCAGTGGGAGCGGTTCCATCAGTCGACGCGTCCGTACCGACGTGCCCGAGCTGTGAGGACTCGCTCATGCGACACCCCCCGCGTTCAGTACTTTTAGCCGTCGCCGGCACGGTCGTCCTCGCCCCGGGCGCCACACTGCCGGTCGTGTGTGCAGGATCCGGTCGACGCCGTACGGTCGACCGGCGCCGACCACGCGATCCTCGCCGGCGGGGCCGCCTGCTCCGACGACCTCGGCCGGTGGCTGACGTACGGGCCGGCCGACCCCACGGGCGACCTCGCCGCCCGGCATGTGCACACCTTCGACTCCCGCGCCGACGAGGGCCGCTGGAACTCCCCACGCGCCCCCGCCGCCGACCGGGCTCCGTCGGTCCGTCCCCGACCTCGCACCACGACGGGACACCCACCGCGTACGGCGTCGGGCTGCGTGATCACCTGCGCGCCCTGAACGGCTGACCCCGGTACCACCCCACGACCACGACCCCTAGGGAAAAGCGCGTCACCCCACACTCGCGACCGAGAAGGAATCCCGCACTCATGAGCCGTAGCAGAACTGCGATACTCGCCGCGCTGGCGCTGGTCGCCGGTGCCTCCGGGACGGCGCTCGCCGTCGTCCCCGGTGACGCCGGCATCGCCGCCGTGCCGTGCACCGTGGACTACAAGGTGCAGAACGACTGGGGCACCGGCTTCACCGCCAACGTGACCGTCACCAACAACTCCGCCGCCAAGTCGAGTTGGGCCGTGAAGTGGTCGTACGCCGGGAACCAGAAGGTCACCAACGCCTGGAGCGCGAAGCTCACCCAGTCCGGTACGGCCGTCACCGCCGCCAACGAGAGCTACAACGGCACGCTGGCGACGGGTGCTTCCACCAGCTTCGGGTTCCAGGGCACCTACAGCGGCAGTAACGCGCTCCCGACGACGTTCACCCTCGACGGCGTCACCTGCAACGTCGACGGCGGCGGCCCCACCGACCCCGGCCCCACGGACCCCGGTCCGACGGACCCCGGCACCCCCGGCACCAGGGTCGACAACCCCTACGCCGGCGCCAAGGTGTACGTGAACCCCGAGTGGTCGGCGAAGGCCGCGGCCGAACCGGGCGGCAGCCGTATCTCCAACCAGCCCACCGGCGTCTGGCTCGACCGCATCGCCGCGATCAACGGCGCCAACGGCACCATGGGCCTGCGCGCCCACCTCGACGAGGCGCTGAAGCAGAAGGGCTCCGGCGAACTCGTCGTCCAGCTCGTCATCTACAACCTGCCCGGACGCGACTGCGCCGCCCTCGCCTCCAACGGCGAGCTGGGCCCGACGGAGATCGACAAGTACAAGACGCAGTACATCGACCCGATCAAGGCCATCCTCGCCGACTCCAAGTACGCCGGGCTGCGCATCGTCACCACCATCGAGATCGACTCGCTGCCCAACCTCGTCACCAACACCGGCAGCCGGGCCACGGCCACCCCGCAGTGCGACGTGATGAAGGCCAACGGCAACTACCAGAAGGGCGTCGGCTACGCCCTGAACAAGCTCGGTGACGTGCCCAACGTCTACAACTACATCGACGCCGGACACCACGGCTGGATCGGCTGGGACGACAACTTCGCCCCCACCGCGGCCCTGATGAAGGAGGCGGCGACCACCGAGGGCGCCACCGTCAACGACGTCCACGGCTTCATCACCAACACGGCGAACTACAGCGCCCTGAAGGAGAACAACTTCACCATCAACGACAACGTGGCCGGCAAGTCGGTCCGCGAGTCGAAGTGGGTCGACTGGAACCGCTACGTCGACGAGCTGTCCTTCGCCCAGGCCTTCCGCAACCAGCTGGTCACCACCGGCTTCAACTCCACCATCGGCATGCTGATCGACACCTCCCGCAACGGCTGGGGCGGCACCGCCCGGCCCGCCGGACCGGGCGCCACGACCAGCGTGGACACCTACGTCGACGGCGGCCGCTACGACCGCCGCCTCAACACCGGCAACTGGTGCAACCAGGCCGGTGCCGGCCTCGGCGAACGCCCGCAGGCCGCCCCGGCGGCCGGGATCGACGCCTACGTCTGGATGAAGCCGCCGGGCGAGTCCGACGGCTCCAGCAGCGCCATCCCGAACGACGAGGGCAAGGGTTTCGACCGGATGTGCGACCCGACGTACACGGGCAACCCGCGCAACAACAACAACATGTCGGGCGCCCTGGCGAACGCGCCGGTCTCCGGGCACTGGTTCTCCGCCCAGTTCCAGCAGCTGATGCAGAACGCCTACCCGCCGCTGCCGTAACCGCGTGACCCGTCGGGGGCGCACCACCCGGCCCCCGGCGCGGTACCGGCCGCTCCCGTCCACCGGGAGCGGCCGGTCGGCGTTCCCCGGGACTCAGCGTTCCCCGGGAAAACGGTTGCCGGTTTTTTGCCGTCCCGGCAACAGAGATGGCCTCCGGCCGGTGCGTCGACGCATGCTGTCGGCACCACGGACGAGAGGCTGACCATCATGGCGCACGAACAGCACGAACAGCACCAGCACGACGGCTCAGGACACGGGCACGGGCACGGGCACGGCACCGAGATCGACTGGGCCGAGATGGCCCCGCATCTGGAGGCCCAGGCCGAGCTGTTCACGCCCCTGTACGAGAAGGCCCTGTCCTGGCTCGGGAAAGAGGTGACCGAACCGGGGTTGATCGTCGACGCGGGCAGCGGCCCCGGCGTGGTGTCCTGTCTCTTCGCCGAGATGTTCCCCGGCGCACGGGTCATGGCCGTCGACGGCTCCGGACCCCTCCTCGAGCGGGCGCAGGCACGGGCCGGCCGACTCGGACACGCCGACCGCTTCGGCACGCTGACCGGTGAACTGCCTGAAGTTCTCGATCAGTTGGACTACCCCGCCGACCTGATCTGGGCCGGCCGCAGCCTGCACCACCTGGGCGACCAGCGCGCCGCCCTCGCCGCGTTCGCCGAGCGGCTGGCGCCCGGCGGCACGTTGGCCGTCATGGAGGGCGGTCTGCCGAGCCGGTTCCTGCCGCGCGACCTCGGATTCGGCCGCCCCGGCCTGGAGGCACGGCTCGACGCGCTGGAGGCCGAGTGGTTCGCCCGGATGCGCGCCGACCTGCCCGGAGCCGTCGAGGAGACCGAGGACTGGGCCGCGCTGCTGAGCGCCGCGGGCCTGAAGCACACCCGCACCCGCAGCTTCCTGCTCGACCTGCCGGCCCCGGCCTCCGACCGGGCCCGCGCCTACATCGCCACCTCTCTGGGCCGGCTCCGGGACGTCTTCGGCGACACGCTCGACGCGGACGACCGGGCCGTGCTCGACCGGCTCCTCGACCCGCAGGACCCGGCGGGCGTGCACCATCGGCCGGACGTGTTCGTGCTGGCCGCCCACTCGGTGCACGCCGCGGTCAAGTCGGTCTAGCGAAAAGGGACTTGGCGGAAAGGGGCTTGACGTGGAGAGCACTTCAAGTGATGGACTCCGTGCCGTTCGCGCAACGCGCAGGGGGGACCCGCCATGAACAGCTCTCCGGACACGACGGCCGCACCCGTCGCCCTCGTCACCGGCGACGGCAGCGGCATCGGCGCCGCCGTCGCGCGGCGCCTGCTGGACACGGGGTGCCGGGTCACCGTCACGGGCCGCGGTGAGGAGAGGCTGCGCGCCTTCGCCGCGGAGCTGGGCGAGCCGGAAGGGCTGCTGACGGTCGTCGACAGCACGTCCGACTACGACCACGTACAGTCGGCGGTCGACCGTGCGCTCAAGGAGTTCGGTCGACTGGACACGGTCGTCGCCAACGCCGGCACGGCCACCCACGACTCCGTCGCCGACTGGACCGACATGGTCCTGACCAATGTGCCGGGTCCCGCCTTCCTCGTCCGCGCCTCCGTCGACGCGCTCAGGAAGACCCGCGGCCGTCGTGCTCATCGGCAGCGTCGTCGGCTTCGTGCCCACCCCGGGCAACCTCTACGGGGCGACGATGGGGGCACCGCCCGATCGAGCGGAGCCGAGAGTGGGGGAGGGCTGTCACCGGCCTCGCCGAGAACACCCGCCGGCAGGTCACCGAGTGGGGCGTCGGCGTCACCCCGGTCGCGCCGGGCCGGGTGGAGACCCCGTTCTGGGACAGCTACGGCAGCCTGCCGCCCGGGCACCTGCTGACCGCCGACCAGATCGCCGACTCCGTGGTGTGGGCGATCCGCCAGCCCGAGGGAGTCGACGTCAGCGCCGTCGTCGTACGCCCGCTCGGACAGCCCGACTGACGCGCCGGAGGGCGCCCCCCGACATCAGGGGCGCCCTCCGGTGCGTGCGGGCCGCGGGCCCGGCCGTGCGGGCTCAGCCGATGTCGAACGTGGCCGGGTCGGGACCGATGCGCCGGTCCTCGTTCAGCGCGCTGATCGCGGCCAGGTCCTCGGTGTCCAGGCTGAAGTCGAACACCTCGATGTTCTCCTTGATCCGCGACGGCGTCACGGACTTCGGGATCACGATGTTGCCGATCTGGAGGTGCCAGCGCAGCACGACCTGGGCCGGGGTGCGGTCGTGCTTGCGGGCGATGGCGACGATCGCCGGCACCTCCAGGAGGCCCTTGCCCTGGCCCAGCGGGGACCAGGCCTCGGTGGCGATGCCCTGCTCCGCGTGGAACTCGCGCGAGGCGTGCTGCTGGAGGTGCGGGTGCAGCTCGATCTGGTTGACCGCGGGGATGACCGAGGTCTCGGCGATCAGCCGATCCAGGTGCTCCGGCAGGAAGTTCGAGACGCCGATGGCCCGCGTGCGGCCGTCCGCGAGGAGCTTCTCGAACGCCTTGTAGGTGTCGACGTAGGAACCGCGGGCCGGCAGCGGCCAGTGGATCAGGTACAGGTCGACGTAGTCGAGGCCCAGCTTCTCCAGCGAGACGTCGAACGCGCGGAGTGTCGCGTCGTACCCCTGGTCGCTGTTCCAGAGCTTGGTGGTGACGAAGAGGTTCTCGCGGGCCACGCCCGAGGCGGCGAGCGCCTTGCCGGTGCCCTCCTCGTTGCCGTAGATCGCCGCTGTGTCGATGCTGCGGTACCCGGCCTCCAGCGCGGTGGCCACCGCCTGCTCGGCCTCGTCGTCCGGCACCTGCCAGACGCCGAAGCCCAGCTGGGGCATCTCGACGCCGTTGTTCAGGATGATCGGGGGGACCTTGCTGCTCACGAGCTCTTGATCCTTCGGTTGTCCGTCAAGTGGTACTCCCATGGTCAACGATCACGGGGCGTCATGCATTCCTGACCCCGGAATCCGTCGGCCGGGGGTCACGTCCGGTACAGCGCGTCGACCTCGTCGGCGTACGTGTTCTCGATCGCCCTGCGCTTCAGCTTCAGGGACGGGGTCAGCAGGCCGTGCTCCTCGGTGAACGGCTGGGCGAGGATGCGGAAGGTGCGGATCGACTCGGCCTGTGAGACCAGCGTGTTCGCCGTCACCACGGCCCGGCGCACCTCCGCCTCCAGGTCCGGGTCGCGCACCAGTTCGGCGGGTGCCGGCTGCGGTTTGCCGCGCATCTGGAGCCAGTGTTCGACGGCCTCCTGGTCGAGGGTGACCAGGGCGGCGACGAACGGCCGGTCGTTGCCGACGACGATGCACTGGTTCACCAGCGGGTGGTCACGCACACGTTCCTCCAGCAGGCGTGGTGAAACGCTTTTGCCGCCGGAGGTGACGAGGATCTCCTTCTTGCGGCCGGTGATGGTGAGGTAGCCGTCCTCGTCGAGGGAACCCAGGTCGCCGGTGGCGAGCCAGCCGTCGTGCAGGGCCTCGCCGGTGGCCTTGGGGTCGTTGAGGTAGCCCTGGAAGACGTTGTCGCCGCGCAGCCAGATCTCGCCGTCCTCCGCGATGTGCACGGTCGTGCCGGGGATGGCCTGGCCGACGGTGCCGTAGCGGGTGCGTCCGGGCGGGTTGGCGGTGGCGGCCGCGGTGGTCTCGGTCAGGCCGTAGCCCTCGTAGATCTCCACGCCCGCGCCGGCGAAGAACAGGCCGAGCCTGCGGTCCATCGCCGAGCCGCCGGACATGGCGTGCCGGACCCGGCCGCCCATGGCCGCGCGCACCTTGGAGTAGACGAGCTTGTCGAACAGCTGGTGCTGCACACGCAGGCCCGCCGAGGGGCCCGGTCCGATGCCCCACGCCTTCGCCTCGACGGCCTCCGCGTGGTTCACCGCCACCTCGACGGCCTTCTCGAACGCCCCGCCCCTGCCCTCCCGCTCGGCCTTGCGGCGCGCCGCGTCGAAGACCTTCTCGAAGATGTACGGCACGGCGAGGAAGAACGTCGGCCGGAACGCGGCCAGGTCGGGCAGCAGGGCGGAGGCCTGCAGCTGGGGCTGGTGGCCGAAGCGGACCCGGCCGCGGATCGCGGCGATCTGCACCATCCGGCCGAAGACGTGCGCGAGCGGCAGGAACAGCAGGGTCGCCGCCTCGTCGCCCTTCCGGGAGTGGAACACGGGCTCCCAGCGCTCGATGACGGTGTCCGCCTCGAACATGAAGTTGCCGTGCGAGATGACACAGCCCTTGGGGCGGCCGGTCGTCCCCGACGTGTAGATGACCGTCGCGGTCGACTCGGGGGTCACCGCCTCCCGGTGCCGGTGCACCACCTCGTCCTCGACGGACGCGCCGGCGTCGTACAGCTCCTGCACGCACCCGGCGTCGAGCTGCCACAGCCGGCGCAGGCGGGGGAGGCGGTCGATGACGGTGGCGACGGTCATCGCGTGGTCCTCGTGCTCGACGACCGCGGCGGTGACCTCGGAGTCGTACAGCATCCAGAAGCACTGCTCGGCCGAGGAGGTCGAGTAGACGGGGACGACCTGCGCGCCGATGGTCCACAGGGCGTAGTCGAAGAGGGTCCACTCGTAGCGGGTGCGGGACATGATCGCCACGCGGTCGCCGAACCGGACGCCCTCGGCGAGGAGCCCCTTGGCGAGGGCGAGGACCTCGTCGCGGAACTCGGCGGAGGTCACGTCCCGCCAGTCGCCCCGCTCGTCCTTGCGGCCCAGCGCCACGTGCCGCGGGTCGTCCTGGGCGTGCTCGAAGACGACGTCGGCCAGACCGCCCACCGGCGGTGCCGACGCCAACGGAGGGTTGGTGAACTCGCGCAAACCCCGCACCCCGCTTCCCATGGCCGCACAGCGCCGTGAAAGCTACCCCACGCCCGCGCGGCACGGGAGGGGGTCGGAAAGCGGGCGATGTCCTCGTCCGCGCTGGTCAGTGCGGGAAAATGGGCTCACATGCGGAAGGGTCGGACAGAAAACTGACGGAAGAGTAAGTTTCGGTCCCGTAATCTCCACCGAATCTGCCCGACCCGCTTACGGCGCCGGGACCCGGCGCGAGGAGCCGGCGGCCCGTCGGTGTCCTCCCTCCGAACAGCGCCGGAGCGGCCGATTCCGTTACGCCGATTCCATGACGACGACGCGCCCGCCGTCGGCACGGTCGGTCGTACCGGCGGGCACGGGCGCCGCTCGCGCGTCCGCTCGGCCAGGGCCGCTCGCGCGTCGGCTCGGCTAGGGTCGCCCCCGCGCCCGGTCCGCGTCCGCCGGACGGGGTCCGTGCCGGTGCAGGCGGTCGCCGCCCGCCAGGATCGCCGCCGCCAGGGCGTCCGCCGCCCCCTGCGCCGCCGTCCGCCGCCGCCCGTGCACCAGGACGAACTCCACCCGGCCCAGTTCGGGCAGGCCCGCCCGCTCCGGTACCCGTACCAGGCCCGGCGGGATCAGACCCCGCGAGTGCGCCATGACGCCCAGACCCGCCCGGGCCGCCGCGATGAGCCCGTTCAGGCTGCCGCTCGTGCACACGATCCGCCACGCCCGCCCCTGCCGCTCCAGCGCCTCCAGGGCCAGGGCACGGGTGATCCCCGGCGGCGGGAAGACGATCAGCGGCACCGGCCGGTCCGGGTGCAGCCGCAGCCGGTCCGCGCCGATCCACACCAGCTCGTCGTGCCGGACCAGTTCGCCGTGCGGATCCGCGGGGCGCCGCTTGGCCAGCACCAGGTCCAGCTTCCCGGCCGCGAGCTGCTCGTGCAGCGTGCCGGACAGCTCCACCGTCAGCTCCAGGTCGACCTCCGGGTGGTCGTGCCGGAAGCCCTCCAGGATCTCCGGCAACCGCGTCAGCACGAAGTCCTCGGACGCGCCGAAGCGCAGCCGGCCCCGCAGCCGCGTTCCCGTGAAGAACGCCGTCGCCTGCTCGTGCACCTCCAGGATCCGGCGCGCGAAACCCAGCATCGCCTCGCCGTCCTCGGTCAGCTCCACCGAGTGCGTGTCCCGGGTGAACAGCGTCCGCCCCGCGGCGTCCTCCAGGCGGCGCACGTGCTGGCTGACGGTCGACTGGCGCAGCCCCAGCCGCCGGGCGGCCTGCGTGAAACTCAGGGTCTGGGCGACCGCCAGGAAGGTGCGCAGCTGAGACGGCTCGTACACACCGGCCACCGTACCGGTCATCACGCTGCGCGATCACAGTGAGAACGGTGTACCGGATTCCCGATCACGGGGCCGGGGAGGACGATGGACGGGGGCTCTCCCGCCCCACGGCACCCACCCGTACGAACGAGCAAGTGGAGCACTGTGAAACGCCTGCGCCGGCCGAGCCGGATGCCGATCGACCCGTACATCCTGCTGCTGCTCGGGACGGTCGGCCTCGCGGCGCTCCTGCCGGCCCGCGGCGCCGCCGCCGACGTGGCCTCCGGCGCCTCCACGGCCGCGATCGCCTTCCTGTTCTTCCTGTACGGCGCCCGCCTGTCCACCCGGGAGGCGCTCGACGGACTCAAGCACTGGCGCCTGCACCTCACCGTCCTCGCCTGCACCTTCGTGGTCTTCCCGCTGCTCGGCACGGCCGCCAGAGGCCTCGTCCCGGTGCTCCTCACCGAACCCCTCTACCAAGGGCTGCTGTTCCTGACCCTGGTCCCGTCGACCGTCCAGTCCTCGATCGCCTTCACCTCGATAGCCCGCGGCAACGTGCCCGCCGCGATCTGCGCCGGCTCCTTCTCCTCCCTGGTCGGCATCGTCGTGACACCGCTGCTCGCGGCCGCCCTGCTCGGCGACAGCGGCGGCGGCTTCTCCGCGGACTCCCTCGTGAAGATCGTGCTGCAACTGCTCGTGCCCTTCGTGGCGGGGCAGGTGCTGCGCCGCTGGATCGGCGGGTTCGTCGCCCGGCACCGGAAGGTCCTCGGTTACGTCGACCGCGGCTCGATCCTCCTCGTCGTCTACACCGCGTTCAGCGAGGGCATGGTCCAGGGCATCTGGCACCGGGTCGGCCCGGCCCGGCTCGCCGCACTGCTGGCCGTCGAGGCCGTACTGCTCACCGTGATGCTCGCGCTGACCTGGTACGGCGCGAAGGCGCTGCGGTTCGGCCGCGCGGACCGGATCGCGATCCAGTTCGCCGGGTCCAAGAAGTCCCTGGCCTCCGGCCTGCCCATGGCGAGCGTCCTGTTCGGCGCGCACGCCTCCCTCGCCGTGCTGCCGCTGATGCTGTTCCACCAGATGCAGCTCATGGTCTGCGCGGTCATCGCCAAGCGCCGCTCGCACGACCCGGAGGCGCAGGCCGAGGCGAGCGCGGCGGCGGGGGCGGGGGCGGTCGACGCCGTGGCGGCGGCCCCGGCGTCACGCTCCTCGGCCACCGACCCGGGGACGGACCGGGGGTGAGGCGGGACACCGCGCGCCCGGCGTGATCCGAACGAAAGACCCTAGTCCCGCGCGGCCGCCGTCCGCAGGGAGATGCGGTCCTCGCCCGCGTACACGTTCATGGAACTGCCCCGCAGGAAGCCGACCAGCGTCAGTCCCGTCTCCGCCGCCAGGTCCACCGCGAGGGAGGACGGCGCCGACACCGCCGCGAGTACCGGGATGCCCGCCATCACGGCCTTCTGGGCCAGCTCGAACGAGGCCCGGCCCGACACGAGCAGGATCGCCCGGGACAACGGCAGGCTGCCGCTCTGGAGGGCGCGGCCGACCAGCTTGTCGACCGCGTTGTGCCGGCCGACGTCCTCGCGGACGTCCAGCAGCTCGCCGTCCTCGGAGAACAGGGCCGCCGCGTGCAGGCCGCCGGTGCTGTCGAAGACCCGCTGGGACGCGCGCAGCCGGTCGGGGAGGACGGCGAGGAGTTCCGGTGCGATGCGGAGCGGGGGAGTGTCGGCTACGGGCCAGCGGGTCGTCGTGCGCACCGCGTCCAGGCTGGCCTTGCCGCACAGGCCGCAGGACGAGGTCGTGTAGACGTTCCGTTCGAGGGTGATGTCGGGGACGGTGACGCCGGGTGCGGTCCGTACGTCGACGACGTTGTACGTGTTCGACCCGTCCGCGGTCGCCCCGGCGCAGTAGACGATGTTCTGCAGGTCGGATGCCTCCGCCAGGACGCCTTCGCTGACCAGGAACCCGGCGGCCAGGGCGAAGTCGTCGCCGGGCGTGCGCATGGTGATGGCGAGGGGTCTGCCGTTGAGGCGGATCTCCAGCGGCTCCTCCGCGACCAGTGTGTCCGGGCGGCTGGAGACCGCTCCGTCGCGGATGCGGAGCACCTTGCGTCGTTCGGTGACTCGTCCCATGTCGTCAGCCCCGGTTCTGTACGTGCTGGTGGCCGAAACGGCCCTTGATGCGGAAGTCGCCGTGGGTCACCGTGCCGTCGTGCCGCGAGGTGACCTTCATGATCCCATTGTCCTGCACGTGCGGTGTGTCGGGTTGCGGCCCGCACCGCGGCACGTGCGCACCGCCGGCAGGGGATAGCGGGAAGCCGACAAGCCCGGTGCGGGTTTCCTGTCGCTTCACGTGCCCGCGTACCCGTGAGTCACTGATCAGACTGGTGGATCCCGCTACCCAAGGCAACGAGGGGGACCCCCCAATGAACGGCTCGCGCATCACCGCCGTCGGTCACTACCAGCCCGCCAAGGTACTCACCAACGAGGACCTGGCGGAACTGGTCGACACCAATGACGAGTGGATCAGGAGCCGGGTGGGCATCCGCACGCGCCACATCGCCGGCCCCGACGAGCCGGTGGACGAGCTGGCCGGGCACGCCGCCGCCAAGGCGCTCGCGGCGGCCGGTCTCACCCCCGCGGACATCGACCTGGTCATGGTCGCCACCTCCACCGCCGTGGACCGCTCACCCAACATGGCCGCCCGGGTCGCCGCCCGGCTCGGCGTCCCCGGGCCGGCCGCGCTGGACGTCAACGTGGTCTGTGCCGGGTTCACCCACGCGCTCGCCACCGCCGACCACACGATCCGCGCGGGCGCCGCGACCCGCGCGCTCGTCATCGGCGCCGACAAGATGTCCGAGGTGACCGACTGGACCGACCGCACCACCTGCGTCCTCGTCGGCGACGGAGCGGGCGCCGCCGTGGTCGAGGCCTGCCCCGTCGGGACCGAGCCCGGGATCGGGCCCGTGCTGTGGGGGTCGGTGCCCGAGATGGGGCACGCCGTGCGCATCGAGGGGCAGCCGGCCCGGTTCGCGCAGGAGGGGCAGAGCGTCTACCGGTGGGCCACCACCCGGCTGCCGCCGCTCGCCCGGCAGGCCTGCGAGCGGGCCGGCCTCGCCCCGGAGGACCTGGCCGCCGTCGTGCTGCACCAGGCGAACCTGCGCATCATCGAGCCCCTCGCGGCGAAGATCGGCGCCGTCAACGCCGTGGTCGCGCGCGATGTCACCGAATCGGGCAACACCTCGGCGGCGAGCATCCCGCTCGCCTTCTCCAAGCTGGTGGAGCGGGGCGAGATCTCCAGCGGGGATCCGGTCCTGCTGTTCGGTTTCGGCGGCAACCTGTCGTACGCGGGGCAGGTCGTACGCTGCCCGTGACGGGCGGTGTCGCGGATCAGGGCGGCAACGTGCAGCGTGACGCGGTCGACCCCGCCCGGCCCTGCCCACAGTGATCTGCGACGCCCGCCAGGGGGCGTAGCCGGGCGCCGTGCCCGCGCCCCGACGGCACCCGGGCCGGCCCCGTGCGCGCGCCCGGACCGACACCAGGGCCCGGACCGGCCCCGCTGTCACCACCCCTGCCTCCGCGCACCCGTGCCCTGCGTGCCCTCGACACGTCGCAGGGCACTTCTTTGTCCAGTGAGTGGAGAAAGTTGACGGCAATCCGTGCACGACTTCTTCCCACTCCCGGCGACCGCTGCTACGTTCCCCTCGAAAGCAGGACACCAGGCGGCCGATCGAGGCGGGGAGGGGTTCGTGAGACGCATGACGGCACGACCCGCGAACGCGCATCAGGCCCGGCTGCTGCGACTGCTGCGCGACGGGGGTCCCAACTCCCGCGCACAGCTCGGCGATCAGGTCGACCTCTCGCGGTCCAAGCTGGCCGTGGAGGTGGACCGGCTGCTGGAGACGGGGCTGGTCGTGGCCGACGGGCTCGCCGCCTCGCGCGGCGGCCGCCGTTCGCACAACGTCCGGCTCAATCCCCAACTCCGTTTCCTCGGCGTGGACATCGGCGCGACCTCGGTCGACGTCGCCGTCACCAACGCCGAACTGGAGACGCTCGGACACCTCAACCAGCCCCTCGACGTACGTGAGGGACCGGTCGCGGTCTTCGAGCAAGTGCTCGCCATGGCGGCGAAGTTGAAGGCGACGGGACTCGCCGAGGGCTTCGACGGCGCCGGCATCGGCGTCCCCGGTCCGGTCCGCTTCCCCGAAGGCGTGCCGGTCGCCCCGCCGATCATGCCGGGCTGGGACGGCTTCCCCGTGCGGGAGGCGCTCAGCCAGGAACTCGGCTGCCCGGTCATGGTCGACAACGACGTGAACCTCATGGCGATGGGGGAGCAGCACGCGGGCGTCGCCCGCACCGTCGCCGACTTCCTGTGCGTCAAGATCGGCACCGGCATCGGCTGCGGCATCGTCGTCGGCGGCCAGGTCTACCGCGGCACCACCGGCAGCGCGGGCGACATCGGGCACATCCAGGCGGTGCCCGACGGCCGGCCCTGCGCCTGCGGCAACCGCGGGTGCCTGGAGGCCTACTTCAGCGGCGCGGCCCTGGCCCGTGACGCCGTGGAAGCGGCCCAGCAGGGCCTGTCGGCGGAACTCGCGGCACGGCTGGAGACGAACGGCGGCCTCACCGCCGTCGACGTCGCCGCCGCGGCAGCCGCGGGCGACGCCACCGCCCTCGACCTGATCCGCGAGGGCGGCAACCGGGTCGGTCAGGTCATCGCCGGACTCGTCTCGTTCTTCAACCCCGGCCTGGTCGTGATCGGCGGCGGGGTGACCGGCCTCGGCCACACCCTGCTGGCCGCCATCCGTACCCAGGTCTACCGCCAGTCGCTGCCCCTGGCGACCGGCAATCTGCCCATCGTCCTGGGCGAGTTGGGCCCCACCGCCGGAGTGATCGGCGCGGCCCGCCTCATCAGCGACCACCTGTTCTCACCCGCGTAGCCACTCCGTTCGTACCGGCGACCTGTTCTCGCCCGCGCAGCCCTTTCGTTCGTACCGGCCGTCCGTCCCAGTCCTCCGACGAACCCGCCAGCCCGCTTCGTACGGCACCACCGGCACCACCGGCACAGCGCCCCGCTCCGCCCTGCCCCGCCTCGCTCTCCCCTGCCCCGCGCCACCTCAAGAGCGCCCGATTCCTGGCGTTCTGCCCTGACTCCGGCCCGCACGCCCGCCGAGGGGAATCCACATGGCACCAGAACCACCGCTGCTCAGCATGTCCGGCATCACCAAGTCGTTCCCCGGCGTCCGGGCCCTGGACGGCGTCGACCTCGACGTCCAGGCCGGTGAAGTGCACTGCCTGCTCGGCCAGAACGGGGCCGGCAAGTCCACCCTCATCAAGGTGCTGGCCGGTGCCCACCAGCCCGACGGCGGCATCATCCGCTGGCGCGGCGAACCGGTCACCCTGCGCTCGCCGATCGCCGCCATGCGCCTCGGCATCGCCACCATCTACCAGGAACTCGACCTGGTGGAGCATCTGTCGGTGGCGGAGAACGTCCACCTCGGCCACGAACCCACCGCCGCGGGATTCGTCGTCCGCACCAGGACGGCCCGTCGGGCGACTGAGGCCCTGCTGCGGCGGCTCGGGCACGCGGAGATCGATCCGGCCGCTCCGGTCGGGGAGTTGTCCGCGGCCCAGCAGCAGGTCGTCTCCATGGCGCGGGCCCTCTCCCACGACGTCCGGCTGATCGTGATGGACGAACCGTCCGCCGCCCTCGATCCGGACGAGGTCGACAACCTCTTCCGCATCGTCGGTGACCTGACCGCGGACGGCGTGGCCGTCGTCCACATCTCCCACCGCCTGGAGGAGATCCGCCGTATCGGCGACCGGGTCACGGTGCTCAAGGACGGCCGGGCGGTGGCCGGCGGGCTGCCCGCGAAGTCGACACCCACCCGCGAGGTCGTCGCGCTGATGACGGGCCGCAACGTCGAGTACGTCTTCCCCGAGCGGTCCGCGGCCGGCGTGCCGGCGACGAGTGGGAAGCCCCTGCTGGAGGTGCGCGGGCTGGCCAGGGAGGGCGAGTTCGAGCCGCTCGACCTCGACCTGAGGCCGGGGGAGATCGTCGGACTCGCCGGGCTGGTCGGCTCCGGCCGCTCCGAGATCCTGGAGACGGTCTACGGTGCCCGCCGGCCCACGGCCGGTCACGTCGTGGTGGACGGAAAGCCGTTGCGGCCGGGCAGCGTGCGGGCCGCCGTGCGCGCCGGCCTGGGCCTCGCCCCCGAGGAACGCAAGGCCCAGGCCCTGCTGATGCTGGAGTCCGTCACCCGCAACGTCTCCGTCTCCTCCCTCTCCCGCTTCTCGCGCGGCGGCTGGATCGACCGCGGCGCCGAACGGGGCGCGGCCCGCGCGGCGACCCGTGAACTGTCGCTGCGCCCCGACAACCCGTCCGCACCGGTACGGACCCTGTCCGGCGGCAACCAGCAGAAGGCCGTCCTGGCCCGCTGGCTGCTGCGCGGCTGCCGCGTCCTGCTGCTCGACGAACCCACCCGCGGGGTCGACGTCGGCGCCCGCGCCGAGCTGTACGCGGTCGTCCGCCGACTGGCCGACGAAGGCCTCGCCGTGCTGCTCGTCTCCAGCGAGGTGCCGGAGGTCCTCGGCCTCGCCGACCGGGTCCTGGTGCTCCGGGAGGGGCGCGTGGTCCACACCGCGCCCGCCCGCGAACTGGACGAACACCGCGTACTCGATCTCGTCATGGAAGGAAGTCCGGCGTCATGACGCAGCCCGTCTCCCCGCCGCGCGACAGCACCGACAAGACGCCCCAGGTCCGCCCCCCGGCCTGGCGGGGCCTGATGGCCCGCGCCGACGTCCGCACCCTGTCGCTGCTCGGCGTCCTCGCCGCACTCGTCGTGATCGGCGGCATCACCAGACCCGACGAGTTCCTCGACATCCGCAACCTCCAACTCGTCCTGACCCAGGCCTCGGTGATCGGCGTCGTCACGGTCGGCATGACCTTCGTCATCACCTCCGGCGGCATCGACCTCTCCGTCGGCGCCATCGTCGCCCTCGCCTCCGTCTGGGCCACCACGCTCGCCACCCAGGAGTACGGCTTCGGAGGCGTCCTCTTCACCTCCGTCCTCGTCGGCCTCGGCTGCGGTCTCGTCAACGGCCTCCTCATCGCCTACGGCGGAATGGTCCCGTTCATCGCCACCCTCGCGATGCTGGCCTCCGCCCGCGGACTCGCGCTGCAGATCACCGACGGCAAGACGCAGATCGTCACCTCCGACGGCATCCTCGACCTCGGCGAGCGCGACGCGTACGTCCTCGGCGTGCCGCCCCTCGTCATGGTCTTCGCCGTCGTGACGATCATCGGCTGGCTCGTGCTGAACCGCACCACCTTCGGCCGGCGCACGGTCGCGGTCGGCGGCAACGCGGAGGCCACCCGCCTGGCCGGCATCGACGTGCGCCGCCAGCGGCTCTACCTCTACCTGCTGTCCGGACTGTGCTGCGGTATCGCCGCCTTCCTGCTGATCATCCTGTCCGGCTCGGGTCAGAACACCAACGGCAACCTCTACGAACTCGACGCCATCGCCGCCGCGATCATCGGCGGCACCCTGCTCAGCGGGGGCCGCGGCACCATTGTCGGCTCCGTGCTCGGCGTCCTGATCTTCACCACGATCACCAACATCTTCGCCCTCAACAACCTGCAGAGCGACGTCCAGCAGATCGCCAAGGGCGCGATCATCGTCGCCGCCGTGCTGGTCCAGCGCCGTACCGCGAGCACGACCTGAGGAAAGGGTTCACCGCCATGCCAGAGCCGATGAGATTTCCGAGCCGCCTCACCAGTCGCCGAGGTCTGCTCCTCGGGACCGCCGCCGTCTCGGCCGGTGCCCTCCTGACCGGTTGCACGAGCAACGACCCCGAGGACGAGGAACCCGCCGCCGACACCCGGCCGGCCGCGGACGACAAGCCCGGCAAGCAGGTCACCATCGGCTTCGCCGGACCGCAGGCCGACCACGGCTGGCTCAACGCCATCAACGACAACGCCAAGAGCCGGGCCGGGAAGTACTCCGACGTCACCCTGGAGATCACCGAGGGCTCCAACGACACCGCCCAGCAGATCGGCCAGATCGAGACCCTCATCAACAAGAAGGTCGACGTCCTGGTCGTCCTGCCCGCCGACGGCAAGGCCCTGACCCAGGTCGGCCTGAAGGCGATGCGCGCGGGCATCCCCGTCGTCAACCTCGACCGGATCTTCAACACCCCGCAGGCGTACCGGTGCTGGATCGGCGGCGACAACTACGGCATGGGCCTGAACGCCGGCCACTACATCGGCGAGAAACTCAAGGGCAAGGCCGACGCCCGGGTCGTCGAACTGGCCGGTCTGGACAATCTGGAACTCACCAAGCAGCGCACCCAGGGCTTCGACGACGCCCTGAAGAACTACCCCAACATCAAGAAGGTGGCCCGCCAGGCAGCCGACTTCACGGTCGAGTCGGGGCAGGCGAAGATGGCCCAACTCCTCCAGGCGCAGTCGAAGTTCGACGCGCTGTGGAACCACGACGACGACCAGGGCGTGGGTGCGCTGCGCGCCGTCGAGCAGGCCGGCCGCGACGACTTCATGATGGTCGGCGGGGCGGGCGCCCTCTCCGCCTTCCAGGCGATCAAGCAGGACAACGGCGTCCTCAAGGCCACCGTCCTGTACCCGCCCACCATGGCCGCCTCCGCCATCGACCTCGCCCGCGCCCTCGGCCAGGGCAAGGGGGTCGCAGGCCTCGCCGAGTACGAGATCCCCGCGTCGATCACCCTCTACTCGGCGGTGGTCGACAAGGAGAACGTCGACCAGTACATGTCCACCGGCTTCCGGTGAGACACGGGCTCCGCCCGGGGGAGCGGGGCGGTCACAGGCGGTTCGCGGCGAGGCGTGTCCGGGGCGTGCGCGTGCGCATGCGCGTGCTCGTGCGAGGCGGCCACCGGGCGTGCGTGTTCCGCGGAGGCGTACCGCCGGCGGCGCGTGTCCCCGTGCGGGGCGCGCCACCACGGCGCCTGCCCCCGGTGGCGCCCGCCCGTGCGGCACGTGCCGCTGTGGGCCGTACCGGGGCCGGGCCCGACGGGTCGGGCGCACACCGGCCGACGGCCGCCCCGAGTCACCCGCCCGGCAGGCCCACCCCCACCGCGCCACGACGACGAGGAGGACACCTGCATGGAACAGCCGCAGCAGTCAGCGGGACCGGAGGAGGCCGGCACGGAGTCCGGCAAACCCCCGCTCCGCGTCGGCATGGTCGGCTACGCCTTCATGGGCGCCGCCCACTCCCAGGGCTGGCGCACCGCGGGCCGCGTCTTCGACCTGCCCCTGCGCCCGGTGCTCACCGCACTCTGCGGCCGTGACCCCGCGGCCGTCCGCGCGGCGGCCGACCGGCACGGGTGGGCGACGACCGAGACCGACTGGCGGGCGCTGATCGCCCGCGACGACGTGGACCTCGTCGACATCTGCACCCCCGGCGACAGTCACGCCGAGATCGCGCTCGCCGCGCTGGCCGCCGGCAAGCACGTCCTGTGCGAGAAGCCCCTCGCCAACACGGTCGAGGAGGCCGAAGCCATGGCACGCGCCGCCGAGACCGCGTTCGCGGCACGGGGCCGGCTGTCGATGGTCGGCTTCAACTACCGTCGCGTCCCCGCCACCGCGCTGGCCCGGCGCATGGTCGCCGAGGGACGGCTCGGCCGCCTGCGGCACGTCCGGGTGTCGTACCTCCAGGACTGGCTCAACGACCCGCAGTTCCCGCTCACGTGGCGACTGCGCCGGGAACGGGCGGGATCCGGCTCCCTCGGCGACCTCGGTGCGCACATCGTCGACCTCGCACAGCACCTCGTGGGGGAGAGGCTGGCCGGGGTCTCCGCGCTCACCGAGACGTTCGTACGGCGGCGGCCGCTGCCCGGCGGACCGACCGAGGGCCTGACCGCCGGGGCCGGTACCGAGACCGGTACCGCCACCGGGACGGTCACCGTCGACGACGCCGCCGTGTTCACCGGCCGCTTCGCCTCCGGTGCCCTCGCCTCCTTCGAGGCGACCCGCTACGCCACCGGCCGCAAGAACGCCCTGCGTCTCGAACTCAACGGTGAACTGGGATCGTTGGCCTTCGACCTGGAGCGGCTCAACGAGCTGTGGTTCCACGACGCCACCGAGCCCGGCAGCCACGCCGGCTTCCGCCGCATCCTCGTCACCGAGCCCGACCACCCCTACCTGGACGGCTGGTGGCCGCCGGGCCACGGCCTCGGCTACGAGCACACCTTCGTCCACCAGGCCCGCGACCTCGTCCACGCGATCGCCGAGGGCAGCAGGCCGCAGCCCTCCTTCGCCGACGGCCTCCAGGTCCAGCGCGTCCTCGCGGCGGTCGAGGAGAGCGCCGAGAAGAACTCCGTCTACACCCCGATCGCCGACTGAGGAGGCTCGCAGCATGCCGCGCAGGTTCACACTCTTCACCGGCCAGTGGGCGGACCTCCCCCTGGAGGAGGTCTGCCGGCTGGCCCGCGACTTCGGCTACGACGGCCTCGAACTCGCCTGCTGGGGAGACCACTTCGAGGTCGACAAGGCCCTCGCCGACCCGGCGTACCTGGACTCCCGGCGGGCCCTGCTCGACAAGTACGGCCTGCGCTGCTGGGCCGTCTCCAACCACCTGGTGGGCCAGGCCGTCTGCGACGCCATCATCGACGAACGCCACCGGGCCATCCTGCCCGCCCGGATCTGGGGGGACGGCGAACCGGAGGGCGTCCGGCGGCGGGCCGCCGCCGAGATCGCCGACACCGCCCGCGCGGCGGCCGCGTTCGGCGTCGACACCGTCGTCGGCTTCACCGGCTCCGCCATCTGGCACCTGGTGGCCATGTTCCCGCCCGCCCCCGACACCATGATCGAGCGCGGTTACGAGGACTTCGCCGAGCGCTGGAACCCCATCCTCGACGTCTTCGACGCGGAGGGCGTGCGGTTCGCGCACGAGGTCCACCCGAGCGAGATCGCCTACGACTACTGGACGACCGTACGCACGCTGGACGCGGTCGGCCGCCGGCCGGCCTTCGGCCTCAACTTCGACCCCAGTCACTTCGTGTGGCAGGACCTCGACCCGGTCGGCTTCCTGTGGGACTTCCGCGACCGCATCTACCACGTGGACTGCAAGGAGGCCCGCAGACGCCTCGACGGCCGCAACGGCCGCCTCGGCTCCCACCTGCCCTGGGGCGACCCGCGCCGCGGCTGGGACTTCGTCTCCGCCGGCCACGGCGACGTCCCCTGGGAGGACGTCTTCCGGATGCTGCGCTCGATCGACTACCGCGGCCCGGTCTCCGTGGAGTGGGAGGACGCCGGCATGGACCGGCTCCAGGGCGCCCCCGAGGCGCTGAAGCACCTCAAGGCCTACGACTTCGAGCCGCCCAGCGCGTCCTTCGACGCCGCGTTCAACAGCTGAGCCGCGCCCGACGGCAGGTCGGGGACGGGGACCGGCACACCCGCCGGCCCCTGGACCCGACCTGCCCGAATCCCGCTTTGTCCTGAGTCGATGAAAAGGTCGACCGGTCCCGGTCGAAGGGGTGTTCGCCCCGGAAGGACGCGGTTACCGTCCTTGAAGTGTTCAGGACACCCACGCCTCCGGGGTGACGGCGCACCCCGGCGCCCGCACGCACCACATGTCTTCGCACCTGTTCCACACGGCCCCACCCCGTTCCCGGAGGGACTTCGTGCACAGAAGCAGACTCACATCCACCGACGCCACGAGGCGTCGACCCCGACTTCGCACCGGTCTCGCCCTGTTCACCGGCCTGCTGCTGGCCGTGGGCACCCCGGCGACCGTGGCCGGCGCCCACCCCGGACACCCGGAGCACGACGAACCGGCAGCCGCCGAGGGGCAGTTCCAGCAGGTTCCACTCGCCAAGGGCGAGCCCGAGACGGGCGAACCGATGTCGCTCGCCGTGCTCCCGGACCGCAGCGTCCTGCACACCTCGCGCGACGGCACGCTGCGCCTCACCGACCAGGGCGGCGTCACCAAGGTCGCCGGCAAGCTCGACGTCTACAGCCACGACGAGGAGGGCCTGCAGGGCGTCGGCGTCGACCCGGACTTCGAGAACAACCGGGCGGTCTACCTCTACTACGCCCCGCCGCTCGACACCCCCGCGGGCGACGCCCCGGAGACCGGCACCGCCGAGGACTTCGAGAAGTTCGACGGCGTCAACCGCCTCTCCCGGTTCGTCCTCAATCCCAACGGCACACTGGACCCGGCCAGCGAGAAGAAGGTCCTGGACGTCGCGGCCTCCCGCGGCACCTGCTGCCACGTCGGCGGCGACATCGCCTTCGACGCCGAGGGCAACCTCTACCTGTCCACCGGCGACGACACCAACCCCTTCTCCTCCGACGGCTTCACGCCGATCGACGAGCGGGCGAACCGCAACCCGGCCTTCGACGCCCGCCGCAGCTCCGGCAACACCGACGACCTGCGCGGCAAGATCCTCCGCATCAAGGTCGCCGAGGACGGCTCCTACACCGTTCCGGAGGGCAACCTCTTCGCCCCCGGCACCGAGAAGACCCGCCCCGAGATCTACGCGATGGGCTTCCGCAATCCGTTCCGGATGAACATCGACAAGAAGACCGGCACCATCTACGTGGGTGACTACGGCCCCGACGCCGGCGCCGCCGACCCGAACCGGGGCCCGGCGGGACAGGTCGAGTTCGCCAAGGTCACCGAGCCCGCCAACTTCGGCTGGCCGTTCTGCACCGGGAACAACGACGCCTACGTCGACTACGACTTCGCCACCGAGGAGTCCGGCGAGAAGTTCGACTGCGCCGCGCCGAAGAACACCTCGCGGCACAACACCGGCCTCGTCGACCTGCCGCCCGCGCAGCCCGCCTGGATCCCCTACGACGGCGGTTCCGTACCCGAGTTCGGCAGCGGCTCCGAGTCCCCGATGGGCGGCCCGGTCTACCGCTACGACCCCGACCTCGACTCCTCGGTGAAGTTCCCCGAGGCGTACGACGGCGACTTCTTCGCCGGCGAGTTCGGCCGCCGCTGGATCAAGCGGATCGAGCAGACCGAGGACGGACCCGGCGGCACGGTCGCGAAGATCAACGACTTCCCGTGGACCGGCACCCAGATCATGGACATGGAGTTCGGCCCCGACGGCGCGCTCTACGTCCTGGACTACGGTCTGTCCTGGTTCCAGGGCGACAAGGACTCCGCGCTGTACCGGATCGAGAACGCCGAGGACGGCTTCTCCCCGATCGTCGAGGTCGGCGCGGACAAGACGTCCGGCGCGGCCGGGCTGCGGGTCGGGTTCACCGGCAGCGCCAAGGACGCCGACTCCCCGGACCTCACCTACAGCTGGGACTTCGGCGACGGCACCACGGGCGAGGGTCTCACCCCCACCCACCGCTACAAGAAGGTCGGCACCTACACCGCGACCTTCACCGCGAAGGACCCCGAGGGCAACACCGGCAACGCCGGCGTCCGGATCGTGGTCGGCAACACCGGACCCACGGTGAAGATCACCGTGCCGGGCAACGGCAGCCTGGCCGCCTTCGGTGAGCCCGTGCCGTTCAAGGTGACCGTCACCGACCCCGAGGAGCGGATCGACTGCTCCAGGGTCAAGGTCGCCTACAGCCTCGGCCACGACTCCCACGCCCACGAGCTGACCAGCGAGACGGGCTGTGAGGGCACCCTCGAGCCGCCCGCCGGGGACGGCGGCCACGACCCCAACGCCGACATCTACGGTGTCGTCGGCGCCAGTTACACCGACGACGGGGCGAACGGCCAGGAGGCGCTGACCGGCACCGCCCGCACCGTGCTCCAGCCGCTGCACCGCCAGGCCGAGCACTTCGGCGCCCAGCAGGGCGTGTCGGTGATCGACAAGACCGGCGCCAACGGCGGCAGGACCGTCGGCGACATCGACGACGGCGACTGGCTCTCCTTCAGCCCCTACCGGTTCGAGGGCCAGAAGAAGATGACCGTACGGGCCTCCTCCGGCGGCGCGGGCGGCTTCATCGAGCTGCGCACCGGCTCGCCCACCGGCCCGCTGCACGGCTCGGCGTACATCCCGCCGACCGGCGGCTGGGAGACGTTCCAGGACGTCGACGTGCCGCTGCGGTCGCTGCCGAAGAAGACCACGGAGATCTACCTGGTCTTCCGGGGCGGCGAGGGCGCGCTGTACGACGTGGACGACTTCGAGTTCTCCACCGAGCCGTTCACGGCCGGCAAGAGGGTCCTGGTCTTCTCGAAGACGGCGGGCTTCCGGCACGACTCCATCCCGGAGGGCGTCGCCGCGCTGAAGGAGCTGGGCGCCCCGGCCGGCATCTCGGTCACGGCGACCGAGGAGGCCCGGCAGTTCACCACCGCCAACCTCGCCAAGTACGACGCGGTGGCCTTCCTGTCCACCACCGGTGACGTCCTCGACGCCGACCAGCAGAAAGCGTTCGAGGACTACGTCAGGAACGGCGGCGGCTACCTGGGCATCCACGCCGCCGCCGACACCGAGTACGACTGGGAGTTCTACGGCGGCCTCGTCGGCGCCTACTTCGACTCGCACCCGGCCGTCCAGAAGGCCACCGTGCGCGTCCACGACCACGACCACCCGTCCACCGCGCACCTGGGCGACACCTGGGAGCGCACCGACGAGTGGTACAACTACCGCACCAACCCGCGCGAGCAGGCCAAGGTCCTCGCCACCCTCGACGAGACCACCTACCAGGGCGGCACCATGAAGGGCGACCACCCGATCGCCTGGTGCCAGAGCTACGGCGGCGGCCGGTCCTTCTACACCGGTGGCGGCCACACCAAGGAGTCCTACGCCGACGAGGCGTTCCGCAACCACCTGCTCGGCGGCATGCAGTACGCCACCGGCCAGGTCAAGGCGGACTGCAAGCCGGACAAGGGCTATCGGGAGATCTTCAACGGCGAGACCCTGGACGGCTGGAAGCAGGCCGGTCCCGGCAGCTTCACCGTCAAGGACGGCACCCTGGAGTCCGAGGGCGGCATGGGACTGCTCTGGTACCAGGCCAAGGAGCTGAAGTCGTACTCGCTCAAACTCGACTGGAAGATGCGGGGCGACGACAACTCCGGGATCTTCGTGGGCTTCCCGGCCTCCGACGACCCCTGGTCCGCGGTGAACAAGGGCTACGAGATCCAGATCGACGCCACGGACGCAGCCGACCGCACCACGGGCTCCGTCTACTCGTTCAAGTCGGCGAACATCAAGGCCCGTGACCAGGTCCTGCGCCCGCCCGGCCAGTGGAACTCCTACGAGATCAAGGTCCAGGGCGAACGCCTCCAGGTGTTCCTCAACGGAGTCAAGATCAACGACTTCACCAACAAGGACCCCGAGCGGAGCCTGACCGACGGCTACATCGGCCTGCAGAACCACGGCGCCGGTGACCAGGTCTCCTTCCGCGACATCCAGCTGAAGGAACTGCCCTCCTAGGGCGACCGGAACGGCGGCGGGCGGAGGACGCCGGACCTCCGCCCGCCGTCCCGCCGGGCCCCGAGCCCGGCACCCCGCTCGTCCCCCTTCCGGCGTTCGCACCAGGTTCGCGTACGACAAGGAGGCTGCCCGTGTCCGCCGAACCGTCCCTCCCCACCCCCTCCCCGGCCCCCCGCTTCGGCGTCTGGCTCATCGGCGCACGGGGATCCGTCGCCACGACCGCGATCGCGGGCTGCGCCGCCGTCGCCGCCGGGCTCCACCCGCCGACCGGCATGGTCACCGAGACCCCCGGCTTCACCTCCTGCGGTCTGCCGTCGCTGTCGTCCCTCGTCTTCGGCGGTCACGACACCGTCGACTGCCTGCTGCCCAAGCGCGCCGAGCACCTCGCCGACGGTGGCGTCCTGCCGCACGGCCTGCCGTCCGCCGTACACGCCGAACTCGTCGCCGCCGACCGGGAGATCAGGCCCGGCGGCCCGCCGCCCGGCGACACCGGCCGCACCCAGGACCAGTGGATCGACGTATTCGCTGCCGACATCGGCGACTTCGTGCGCCGCCGGGACCTCGCGGGCGCCGTCGTGATCAACGTCGCCTCCACCGAGCCGGCCCCCACCGACGGCGCCCTGCCGCCCAGCTCCCTCTACGCGGCGGCCGCCCTGCGCGCCGGCTGCCCCTACGTCAACTTCACCCCGTCCACGGGCCTGCACCACCCGGCACTGGCTCCGCTCGCCGCCTCCTCGGGCCTGCCGTACGCGGGCCGCGACGGCAAGACCGGGCAGACCCTGCTGCGCTCCGTGCTCGGTCCGATGTTCCTGCAGCGTGCCCTTGCCGTGCGCGCATGGTCCGGCACGAACCTCCTGGGCGGCGGCGACGGCGCCGCCCTCGCCGACCCCGCTGCCGCCGCCGCCAAGAACGCCGGCAAGGAACGCGTCCTCGCCGACACCCTCGGAGCCACCCCCGAGGGCGAGGTCCACATCGACGACGTGCCCGCGCTCGGCGACTGGAAGACGGCCTGGGACCACATCGCCTTCGACGGCTTCCTCGGCGCACGGATGGTCCTCCAGACCACCTGGCAGGGCTGCGACTCGGCCCTCGCCGCCCCCCTCGTCCTCGACCTGGCCCGGCTGACGGCTCGCGCCCGGCAGAAGGGCCTGACCGGCCCGCTGGCCGAACTGGGCTTCTACTTCAAGGACCCGGTCGGCGACGGCCCGTCGTCCCTGGCCGAGCAGTACACGGAGCTGAGGCGCTTCGCCGAGCGGCTGCGGGACGGCGCCGACGACCGCGGGACACACCGATGAGCCGCGCGACCACCACGGTGAAGGCCACGTCCACGTCCACGCCGACGACCGGCCCGGCCCGCGCGGGCACGTGGACCGGACGCCTGGGCCTGCCCGTGCTGCTCACCGTCGCCGGGTCCGCCCTGGTGGGCGCGGGGCGCGGGACCGTCCCCGGGGACGACGTCGCGTCCCACGCCCGGCCTCCGCACTCGGGCCGCACGGGCGCCTGGGCCGAACTGCTCCGGCTGCCCGCCCTCTTCACCGTCCCCGGCGACGCCCTGGCCGGCGCGGCGGCGGCCGGTGCGCGCCCCGGGCCGCGGACCCTGCTCGCGATCGGCTCCTCCGTGTGCCTGTACGAGGCCGGCATGGCCCTGAACGACTGGGCCGACCGCGCCGAGGACGCCGTGGAGCGCCCGCACCGCCCGCTGCCGTCCGGCCGTATCCGTCCGGCCGCCGCCCTCACCGCCGCCGGTGCCCTCACCGGCGCCGGGCTGGCGCTCGCCGCCGGCGCGGGACGGCCCGCCCTCGCGGTGGCCGCGTCCCTGGCGACGACCGTCTGGGCCTACGACCTCGCCCTGAAGCACACGCCCGCCGGTCCCGCGGCCATGGCCGCCGCCCGCGGACTCGACCTGCTCCTGGGCGCCGCGGCCACCGGCGGCGGCACCCGCGCCGCACTGCCCTCCGCCGCGCTGCTCGGCAGCCACACCCTCGCGGTCACGGCCGTGTCCCGCCGGGAGACCACCGGCGGCTCGGCCCTGGCCCCGCTGGCGGCCCTCGTGACGACGGGGGCGCTGACCCGTCTGGTCACCCACCGCCGCACCCGACTCCCGGCAGGCCGGCGGGCAGCAGCCGCCCCCGGCCTGCCGGGCTCCGGCCCGGCCGAGGGCACGCCCCGGGCCGCCGGCGCTCTCGCCACCGCCCTGGGCGCGGTCTACGCCGCCACGGCCGCCCGGCCCTACGTCCACGCCACGCTCAACCCCTCACCCCCGCTCACCCAGCGCGCCGTCGGCGGCGGCATCCGCGCCACGATCCCGCTCCAGGCCGCCCTCGCCGCCCGTTCCGGCGCGACCGCCACGTCCCTCCTGGTCGCGGCCCTGACCCCGGCCGGCCGGATGTTCGCGAGGAGGGCCGACATGAGGAAGGTGAGCATCACGTGAGCCGGAACCCGAACCAGGACGTCACCAGGAACGCCCGTCTCCCGGCCTCGGAGACGAGCCGGGACACGGGCGGCGGCCCGGCCCGGGACGTGCGCCGTGACATGAACGGGTGCGCACGCACCCCCCTCCGCTTCGGCTACGGCACCAACGGCCTCGCCGACCTCCGCCTCGACGACGCCCTCGCCCTCCTCGCCGACCTCGGCTACGACGGCGTGGGCCTGACCCTCGACCACATGCACCTCGACCCACTCGCCCCGGACCTCGCCGCCCGCACCCGCCGGGCGGCGCACCGGCTGGACGAGCTCGGGCTCGGCGTGACCGTGGAGACCGGCGCCCGCTACGTGCTCGACCCCCGCCTCAAGCACGGCCCTTCGCTACTGGCTCCCGACCCGGACGACCGCACCCGCCGCGTCGACCTCCTCCTGCGGGCGGTCCGCGTCGCCGCCGACCTCGGCGCGCACGCCGTGCACTGCTTCAGCGGCACCGTCCCCGACGGCACCGACGAGGACACCGCCTGGAAACGCCTCGCCGAGAGCCTCACCCCCGTCCTGGACGCCGCCACCACCGCCGGCGTCCCCCTCGCCGTCGAACCCGAACCCGGCCACCTCCTCGCCACCCTCGCCGACTTCCACCGCCTGCGCCGCACGCTCGGCGACCCCGAGCCCCTCGGCCTCACCCTGGACATCGGCCACTGCCAGTGCCTGGAACCCCTCCCGCCCGCCGACTGCGTACGCGAGGCCGCCCCCTGGCTGCGCCACGTCCAGATCGAGGACATGCGCCGAGGCGTCCACGAGCACCTCCCCTTCGGCGACGGCGAGATCGACTTCCCGCCCGTCCTTGCGGCCCTCGCCGCCACCGGCTACCAGGGCCTGACGGTCGTCGAACTGCCCCGCCACTCCCACGCGGGTCCCCACTTCGCCGCCCACTCCCTTCCGTTCCTCCGCCACGCCGCTCCTCCCGTCCTCGTCCCATCGCACGGCGACCCCTCCGCCACCCCCGAAGGGAGCAGGACCCCATGACCCGCCCCCACGCCACCCCGGAGGCAGACACCACAGGCGCACCGACGACCTCCGGTGACGGCACCACCCCCGCCCTCACCCCGCCCGCCGAACTGCGCCGCCGCCTCGACGACCGGCTGGGCGGAGCCGCCCGCGCCTGGCTCGACCAGGCCCTGGACGAGGCCGCCGCCCACCCCGGCACCCACGGGCCCGTCTCCGTGTGGGAGCTGCGCCTGGCCGAGGCCGGCCGCCGCTGCGGCCCCGCCCACGCCGACGCAGCCCGCGTCCTCATCCTGCACGCGGCCCACGCCGACGCCGACGCGCTGAGCCGGGTCTACTTCCAGGGCACCGCCGACGAACGCCGTGCCGTCCTGCACGCCCTGCCGCACCTCGTGCCCGACGGTCCCGCCGCCCTCCCGCTCGTCGAGGACGCCCTGCGCACCAACGACACCCGGCTGGTCGCCACCGCCCTCGGCCCCTACGCCGCCCGGCACCTCGACGCCCACGCCTGGCGGCACGCGGTCCTGAAGTGCCTGTTCACCGGCGTCGGCCTCGACCACGTGGCGGACCTGGACCGGCGCGCCCGGGGCGACGGCGAACTCGCCCGCATGCTCGGCGACTACGCCGCGGAACGCACCGCCGCCGGCCGCCCCGTCCCCGAGGACCTGCACCGCGTCCTCGCCCTGACCGGGTCCGCCCTCGCCACTCCGCCGCACGGCACGGACGACCCCCACGGCAAGGAGTCCTGATGCGCATCTTCGACCCCCACATCCACATGACGTCGCGCACCACCGACGACTACGAGGCCATGTACGCCGCGGGCGTCCGCGCCGTCGTCGAGCCCTCCTTCTGGCTCGGCCAGCCCCGCACCTCCCCGGCCTCCTTCCTCGACCACTTCGACGCCCTCCTCGGCTGGGAACCCTTCCGCGCCGCCCAGTACGGCATCGCCCACCACTGCACCCTCGCCCTCAACCCGAAGGAGGCGAACGACCCGCGCTGCACGCCCGTCCTCGACGCGCTGCCCCGGTATCTCGTCAAGGACAACGTGGTGGCCGTCGGCGAGATCGGCTACGACTCCATGACCCCCGCCGAGGACACCGCCCTAGCCGCCCAGCTCCAGCTCGCCGCCGACCACGGCCTGCCCGCCCTGGTGCACACCCCGCACCGCGACAAGCTCGCGGGACTGCGCCGCACCCTGGACGTCGTCAAGGAGTCCGCGCTTCCCGTCGACCGGGTCCTGGTCGACCACCTCAACGAGACCACCGTCAAGGAGGCCAAGGACAGCGGCGCGTGGCTCGGTTTCTCCGTCTACCCGGACACCAAGATGGACGAGGAACGGATGGTCGCGATCCTGCGCGCCCACGGCCCCGAGCAGGTCCTGGTGAACTCCGCCGCCGACTGGGGGAGGAGCGACCCCCTCAAGACCCGCAAGGTCGCCGACCTGATGCTCACCGAGGGCTTCACCGAGGACGACGTCGACCGGGTCCTGTGGCGCAACCCCGTCGCCTTCTACGGGCTCAGCGGCCGCCTGAACCTCGACGTCGACGCCACCGACGCCACCCACGAGGGCAACTCCATCCTGCGCGGCGCACCGAAGGACGAGCCACAGCCGGTCGGCGCCCCCGCCACGGAGGCGTGAGCCATGCGCTTCCGCCACCCCGACGGCTCCACCGTCCACCTTGCCTACTGCACCAACGTGCACCCCGCCGAAACCCTGGACGGTGTCCTCGCCCAGCTCCGCGACCACTGCGAGCCGGTCCGCCGCCGCCTCGGCCGGGACAGGCTCGGCATCGGCCTGTGGCTCGCCAAGGACGCCGCGCACGCCCTCGTCACCGACCCCGCCGCCCTGCGCGGACTGCGCTGCGAACTCGACCGGCGCGGCCTGGAGGTCGTCACCCTCAACGGCTTCCCCTATGAGGGCTTCGGCGCCGAGGAGGTCAAGTACCGCGTCTACAAACCCGACTGGAGCGACCCCGAGCGCCTGGAACACACCACCTCCCTGGCCCGCGTCCTCGCCGGACTCCTCCCCGACGACGTCACCGACGGCAGCATCTCCACCCTGCCACTGGCCTGGCGCACCACCCACGACGAGCAGCGGGCGGAGACGGCCCGCACCGCCCTGCGCACCCTCGCCGAACGCCTCGACGCCCTCGAGGAGCTGACCGGACGCTCCATCCGGGTCGCCCTGGAACCGGAACCCGGCTGCGTCGTCGAGACCACCCGCGACGCCATCGCCCCGCTCACCGCGATCGCCCACGACCGCGTCGGCATCTGCGTCGACACCTGCCACCTCGCCACCTCCTTCGAAGACCCGCACATCGCCCTGGACGACCTCACCCGGGCCGGCGTGCCCGTGGTCAAGTCCCAGCTCTCCGCCGCCCTGCACGCCGAACAGCCCCACCTCCCCGAGGTCCGCAAGGCCTTGGCCGCCTTCGCCGAACCCCGCTTCCTGCACCAGACCCGCACCTCCACCCCCGTCGGCCTGCGCGGCACCGACGACCTCGACGAGGCCCTGGCCGGCGACGCCCTGCCCGACGCCGCTCCCTGGCGTGCCCACTTCCACGTCCCGCTGCACGCGGCCCCCGCCGCGCCCCTCACCTCCACGCTGCCCGTCCTGAAATCGGTCCTGACCCGGCTCGTCGGCGGCCCGCACCCCCTCACCCGCCACCTCGAGGTCGAGACCTACACCTGGCAGGCCCTCCCGCCCGGGCTGCGCCCCCGCGGTCGCACCCAGCTCGCCGACGGCATCGCCGCCGAACTCGCCCTGGCCCGCGACCTGCTGACGGACCTCGGCCTGAAGGAGCTTCCATGACCGACCCCACCCCCCTCCTCGTCCTCGACGTCGTCGGTCTCACCCCCCGTCTCCTCGACCACATGCCCCACCTCAAGTCCCTGGCGCAGAGGGGCTCCCTGGCCCCCCTCGGCACCGTCCTGCCCGCCGTCACCTGCGCCGCCCAGTCCACCTTCCTCACCGGCACCCTCCCGTCGGAACACGGCATCGTCGGCAACGGCTGGTACTTCCGCGAACTCGGCGACGTCCTGCTGTGGCGCCAGCACAACGGTCTGGTCACCGGGGACAAGCTGTGGGACGCCGCCCGCCGGGCGTACCCCGGCTACACGGTCGCCAACATCTGCTGGTGGTACGCCATGGGCGCCGACACCGACATCACCGTCACCCCCCGTCCGGTCTACTACGCCGACGGCCGCAAGGAGCCCGACTGCTACACCCGGCCACCGGCCCTGCACGACGAACTCACCGAAGGACTCGGCACCTTCCCCCTCTTCCACTTCTGGGGTCCCGGCGCCGACCTCGTCTCCAGCCGCTGGATCATCGACGCCACCCGGCACATCCTGCGCACCCGCCGGCCCGACCTGGCCCTGTGCTACCTCCCTCACCTCGACTACGACCTCCAGCGCTTCGGCCCCGACGACCCGCGCTCCCTGCGGGCGGCCGCCGACCTCGACGCCGCCGTGGCCCCGCTGCTGGACGAGGCGCGCGCGGAGGGCCGTACCGTCGTCGCGCTGTCCGAGTACGGCATCACCCCGGTGAGCCGGCCCGTCGACATCAACCGCGCCCTGCGCCGCGCCGGACTGCTGGAGGTGCACACCCAGGACGGCATGGAGTACCTCGACCCGATGGCCTCCCGTGCCTTCGCGGTCGCGGACCACCAGATCGCCCACGTCTACGTGCGCCGTCCCGAGGACCTGGACGCCACCCGGGCCGTCCTCGCCGCTCTGCCCGGCATAGGCGAACTCCTCGACGACGAGGGCAAGAAGGCGCACCACCTCGACCATCCGCGCTCCGGCGAACTGGTCGCGGTCGCGGAGCCGGACGCCTGGTTCACGTACTACTACTGGCTCGACGACGCCCGCGCACCCGACTTCGCGCGGCTCGTCGAGATCCACCGCAAACCCGGCTACGACCCGGTCGAGCTGTTCATGGACCCGCTCGACCCCTATGTGAAGGTCAAGGCGGCCACCGCCCTGGCGCGCAAGAAGCTCGGCATGCGCTACCGCATGGCGGTCGTGCCCCTCGACCCCTCATCTATTCGAGGCAGCCACGGCCGTCCACCCGCGAGCGACGACGACGGTCCGCTCCTCATCTGCTCCACCCCCCGCGCTGTCGGTGACCGGGTCGCGGCCACCGATGTGAAGTCTCTGCTGCTGCGCCTGGCCGGTCTCTCCTGACCGGTCACAAGTGAAGCCCTCACCACTGACAACGGCCTTCGACCACGAGGAGTTCCAGGCATGAGCCGCATCTCCCAGCCCGACCCCGAACTCACCCACCGCCTCACCAGACGAGGCATGCTCGGCGTGGCCGCGGGCGCCACCGCCGCCGCCCTGCTGGGCGCCGCCGCCAGCCCCGCGGCCGCCACCTCCGCGGCCGCGCCGACGACCGGCGTGACGTCCGGCGGCCGCGGCCGGCCGGTCCTGCCTCCCGGCCGGCTCGGCATCCAGCTCTACAGCCTGCGGGACAAGGTCTCCACGCTCGGCTTCGCACCCGTCTTCGCCGAACTGGAGAAGTACGGCTACGACGAGGTGGAGTTCGCCGGATACACGCAGGGTTCCGCCGGCCCCATCACCCTGGCGCAGCTCAAGCGGCTGGCCCGCGACCACGGCCTGACGCCCATCGGCAGCCACGTCGGCTACTACTCCGACGACCCGAACGCCTACACCTTCGCCCAGAACCTCACCAGGGTCCTCGACGACGCCCAGGCCCTCGGCCTCAGGCACATCGGCACCGCCTCCGGCCCGTTCCGCTACGGCTCCACCGTCGACGCGTGGAAGCGCGCGGCCGAGGAGTTCAACACCTACGGCGCGGCGGCCAGGGCCCGCGGCATGAAGTTCTACCAGCACAACCACTCCGAGGAGTTCTCCTTCGCCACCGACGACCCCGAGGTCCGTCTCTACGACGTCCTGCTCGCCGAGACCGACCCCGACCTGGTGTTCCTCGAGATGGACATCTTCTGGGCGTACTCGGGCCAGTTCCGCTTCTCCGAGCGGCCCGACGGCACGCCCGCACCGTTCGAACCGCTCGACTACGTCCTCAGGCAGCCGCACCGCTACCCGCTCTTCCACGTCAAGGACGGGGTGAGCGACCCGGCGAACACCTACGGCTACCGCATGACCGACGTGGGCGACGGCGACATCGACTACCAGCGGTTCATCTCCGCCGTGACCCGGCTGCGGGGCGAGCGGTCGGCCCACCACTGGCAGGCGGAACACGACAACCCGGCCGATTCCCTCACCTTCGCCCGGCGTTCGAGTGAGCATCTGCACTCGCTGCGCGAGAAGTGCTGACGTTCCCGCACGCGTGGGGCGGCCCTCCCCGGCCCGGGCCGGGGCGCCCGCGGGACATCGGTTACCTGGTTCTGCAAGGCAACGTCCTGCACAATGGCGCCGCCCACACCTGAGCCGTGCTGT
>NZ_JBFBCB010000048.1:0-58167 GCF_040682975.1 Streptomyces sp. NPDC051051 | reverse complement strand
TCGGGGCGACCCTCCGCCTTGCGATCGCACGCACCAGACGCCGCCGGGCCTGCCCTTCGGGCAGACGACGCTACTTTCGAAACACGCCCTAGCCGGGTCGACACGGCGGGCCCGGATTCACCCGCGCCGGCCCGACCTGCCGGAGCGCGGCGGTGTGCCGTAGGGCACAATTCGCTGTCGGCGCGGGGGAGTTGTTCACAGGGGCGGGGGCCGGTTCTCACCGGGGCCACCAGCCGTACGGGTAGTGGGGAAGGCGGGCGTCGGCAGTGGCGGTGCAGGAGGCGGGGCAGGGCGCGGAACCGGGCGCGCACGACGGGGGCTGTGCCTGCGGGAACTGCCCTCACGGGGCGCGCGAGGGGCACCGGCGGGCGGTCGCCGCCTTCCTGGCGAAGCGCGACGAGTTCGCCGCCGGACAGGGCCTGCCTGCCGCCGTCGCCCACTCGGCGTCCGCCTCCCGCCAGTGGGTGTCGGAGGAACTGGCCCAGTCCGCCGAACTCGTCGCCGAACGCGGCCGCGCCGAGGGCGAGTCCTGGCTGAACCGCGTCCGGCTGCGCACGGCCTGCACGGTCGGGGCCGCGGTCGTCGCCCTGCTGCTCGTGCAGTCCCTGACCGCGATCGGCGCCGGCTGGACCACGGCCCGCACCGCCGGACTGCTCGCCGCGCTGCTCGTCGGCGGCGCCCTGACCGCCGCCTCCTGGTTCCACCGGACGCGCGGCGGGGCGCTGGCCCCCGTGATCGGCGAGGACAACCGCCTGTCCACCTCCCGTACGGTCGCCGCCGCCTGGGTGCTGTTCGTGGTGTACGCGGTACTGGTCCTGGTGGGCAGGCTGGCGGCCGCGTCCGGACCCGTCGAGCGCGACGCCCTGATCTCCGGACTCGACCTGGCGCGCGGCGCCGGCGTGGTGACCGTCCTCGCGGTGGTCTGCGCGATCGCCGTGCTGGTGCGGCGCGTGGTCGGTCTGCGCGTCCTCGGCCAGCGGCTCCAGAAGGTCCGCGCGCCCCGGCCCCGCGCCGCCGACCTGTTCACCGACGACGCCGGCCGCGGCACCTTCGCCGACATCCAGTACGTCGTCATCAGCGCCGTCGCCCTGGCCTTCGCCGCCGTACGCCTCGCCCGCCGTCCCGACCAGCTGCCCGACCTGCCCTGGGGCCTCGCCGTGGTGGTGCTGGTGTCGGCCGCGACCTACCTCGCCGGGAAGTACGCCGAGGGCGGGCGGCCCGTGATCCTGTCCGTCGTCCGCTCCCGCGAGGCGGGCGACCTGGACGCCCCGATCCGCACCGGTGACGACATCGAGATCCGCGGCGCCGGATTCGTGCCGCCGGGTGCACAGACCGCCGACCGCCTCTCCCGCATGGTCGTCCGCATCGGCGCCGTCCACGTCCATGTGCCCCTCGTCCCGGTCACGGGCGGCTTCAGCAACCCCACCGACGCGGTCCTCACCGTCCCGGTCCCGGTGGAGGTCGAGCCCGGCCGGGTGGAGGTACAGGTGGTCACCGCGGCCGGCGTGGAGACGAACCGCTACGCGATCGACGTGACGGACTGAGACGGGCGGGGCCCGGCCTTGCGGGGCCCGAATGCCCAGGGCCCGAACACCCAGGGTCCGCAAGAGGTGTTCGGCGACCTGACCGACCATTGAGCGCACCGCCCCCTCCGTACGTATGGTTTGTCGAGGGCTCCACCACTGCGGGCGACGGGCGGCTACGGGCGATGACTCACGGCAGGCGGACGGACACGCACTCCCTCCATCGCGACGGCGGCCGCGGCAGTCGGCGGGACACCGCCACCCGCTACGCCCTCCTCCCGCTCCGGATCTTCCTAGGCGTCACCTTCGTCTACGCCGGCCTGGACAAACTCACCGACGGCGCCTTCCTCAAGGACAGTGGCGCCGGCTCGATCGGCGACACCATGCGGGCCGTACGGGACTCCTCGGCCATCCCCGCCCTGGTCGACCTCGCGCTGAAAAGCCCCACCGGCTTCGGCTACGCCATGGCCTTCGGTGAACTCGCCGTCGGCATCGGCACCCTTCTCGGCGTCCTCGCCCGCCTCGCCGCCCTCGGCGGCGCGCTGATCTCCCTCAGCCTGTGGCTGACCGTGAGCTGGGCCTCCGACCCGTACTACTACGGCAACGACCTCGCCTACCTCATGGCGTGGCTGCCGCTCGTCCTCGCCGGTGCCCCGGTCCTCTCCCTCGACGCCGCCTGGCACACCAGGAGGCGTCAGCGGTCCGGAGGCTTCCTGTAGGCCGTGCCGCCCCCGGCACGGCCCCCTTCCGGGGCAGTTCCTCCGCCGGCCCTGCTCCCGCTTCCGAGGTCAGCTTCCCGCCGGCCCCGCTCCCGCGCCCCGTTCCGCGGAGGCATCCGGCTTTCCGTCCCGGTGTCCGCGGATCGCGCGGGCCACGAGGCCGGTGACGGCCGCCAGACAGAGACCCGCCACGACGACGGGTATGACGGTGAACCAGGGCGTCTCCCAGTGACCGCCCGCGTCACCCGCGTACATGACTCCCGCGAGGACGAAGGCGGAGCCGGCGACCAGCCGGCCCGGCCGGAACTCATGACGCAGCACGGGCCACCTCCGCCTGTCCCGCCCCGACCTGGAGGTCGAGGTCGATCGTCCCGGTGTCCTTGCCGCCGGAGACGGGGGACAAGGTCACCTCCTTGTGCTTGCCCGGCTCCACGTCCACGTCCTTCTGGTCGTCACCCGGCAGTCGGATGTCGCCCAGGCCCACGTCGATCCGGACGGTCACCGTCACGTCCGGCGGCACGATCACCCGCAGCCGGCCGAGTCCCACCTCGGCGTCGGTGCTCACCGTCTGTCCCTTCGCGGGCCGGAGCCGGGAGAGGTCCAGGGTGGCGTCGCCGGTGCCGAGGTCGTAGCCCTCCCGGACGTCCGCCACCGCCGTGGGCCGCCATGTCGTGTCGACCCAGCGCGTGCCGACGTTCTTCGGCACGGTGGTCGAGCCGGCGAGCAGACCGGCCGTGACGATCGCCAGGAGGACCGACCCCGCGCCGGTGCGCCCCAGCAGCGAGCTGACCGCGATCCCCGTGCCGAGCACGACCAGCGCGACGGACAGGCCGGCCTGGAGGCTGGTGCCCAGCGGGTGCTCGTCCCAGGCGAGCCGGGTCGCCAGGCCGCCCGCGAGCAGCGCGAGCAGGAAGGACCAGCCGCCGATCCAGCGGGGACCCCGCGGCCGGGGCGCCCGGCCGTACGGGGCGCTTATCGCCTCGCGGGTGTGCGCGTGCCCGGTGAGGTCCACGTCGATCGAGGACACGAAGTCCGGGGCGTCGGAGCTTCCGGGGCCCCACAGGTATCCCGTGCCGCCGTCGTGTGTGCCGTCCTTCACGATCGGGTCGCGCCACCAGGACGGGTACGCGGCCGGGACCGGGGGCGCCTGGGCCTCCGGCGGGGCGTCGGCGACGGCCTGGGCGGCGAGCGGGTCGGCGTCGGAGGCCTCCCGGTACCGCGACCAGTAGCCGGCGCCGGCCAGCAGGAGGGAGAGGACGACGGCAAAGGTGAGCACACCGCCGTTGTTGAGCATCGACAGGAACACCCCGCAGCCCACCAGCGCGAACAGCACGGCCGCGAGGGCCTGGCCGTCGACCCGGCCGGTCAGCAGCTTGCGCACCTCGTTCTGGCCGTCGTCGGTGTAGGGGACGAAAAGCCAGGCGAAGCCGTAGAAGATGAGGCCGATGCCGCCGGTCGCGGAGAGCACGGCCAGCGTGATCCGGAAGATCACCGGGTCCATGTCGCACTGCCGCCCGAGGCCCGCGCACACGCCGGCGAGCATCTTGTGCTCGCGGTCGCGGCGGAACCGGTGCGGGGGACGCTCGGCGAGGCCGGGGCCGCCGCCGGGGTGGGAACCGGGGCCGGGCGCCGACGCCCCGCCGTGGGCGCCGGCGGGCGGGATGGCCGCGTCGGGTGCGCCGCTCCCGTCCGGTCCGGTGCCCGCGGCGTGCTGGTGATCCGTCATGAGTCCATGGTGGCGGGCGAGCGGCCCCGGCGGCAGTCGGAACGACCCTGGTCGGACCCTGATATCGGCCCTGAGCCGCCGCCCGGGACGCGTGCGACGTGCGGGGCCGTCGAAGATCAGGGGCGTCTCGGGGGCGAACCCTGATGCCCGGGACCTGCGGCCGTGTGACCATCGTTGGCATGCCGGAAGCCGCAGCAGCGCCACTCGTCGAACCGCGGCCGCCGCGCAAGCTCTACCGCAGTGGCGACGGACGCTGGCTGGGTGGTGTGGCGCGGGGGCTCGCCGGACATCTCGGGCTGCCCGTGATCTGGGTGCGGCTCGTGTTCGTCGGCCTGTTCATGGCGGACGGCCTCGGCGCCCTGCTCTACGCGGCCTTCTGGTTCTTCGTGCCGCTCGGCATCGGCGGGGTCGGCGACCAGCGGCCCCCCTCCTTCGTCGCCACCGGGACCGCGCCCGACGGCCGCCGCAGACTCGTCGCCCGCAAGCCCGACAAGGGCCAGATCGTCGCCCTGCTCCTCATGGTCGTCGTCGCCATGGTCTTCGTCGGCAATGTGAACGTGGGCAGTGGCGCCAAGGCCTACCTCCTGCCCGCCGTGCTGGTCGGGGCGGGGGTAGCCCTCGTCTGGCGCCAGGCGGACAACGCCCGGCGGGCCCGCTGGGTCGAGGTCGGCCGCCGACGCCGTACGCTCACGCTGCTGCGCGCCGGCGCCGGTGTCCTGCTGGTCACCGCGGGCGTCTCCGGCATCTTCGTCCTCCAGGGCTCCGCCGCCCACCTCGGCTCGGTCCTGCAGGCGGCCCTCGCCGTCCTGGTCGGCATCACCCTGCTCGCCGGGCCCTATCTGGTGCGCATGACGCAGGACCTGTCCGAGGAGCGACTGATGCGCATCCGCGCACAGGAGCGGGCCGAGGTCGCCGCCCATGTGCACGACTCGGTGCTGCACACCCTGACCCTGATCCAGCGCAACGCGGAGAACGCGGGCGAGGTGCGCCGCCTCGCCCGCGCCCAGGAGCGCGACCTGCGCACCTGGCTGTACAAGCCGGAGGGCACCGGCAAGGACGAGGCGGACGAGCCCACCGCCCTCGCCGACGCGGTCCGGCGCCACGCCGCCGAGGTGGAGGACAAGCACGGCGTCCCCCTGGAGGTCGTGGTCGTCGGCGACTGCCCGCTCGACGAGCGGCTGACCGCGCAGATGCAGGCCGCGCGCGAAGCGATGGTGAACGCCGCCAAGTACGGTGGCGAGGGCGGCGCCGTACAGGTCTACGCCGAGGTCGAGGGCAGGACGGTCTTCGTGTCCGTCCGGGACCGCGGTCCCGGCTTCGACCTCGATTCGATACCCGCCGACCGGATGGGCGTCAGAGAATCGATCATCGGCCGCATGGAGCGCAACGGCGGCACGGCGCGGCTCCGGGCGGTCCCGGGCGGCGGCACGGAGGTCGAGCTGGAGATGGAGAGGGCGGAGAAGTGATGAGCGACCCGACCGAGACGAACGGCACGACGGGGGCGGCCCCGGCGGCTGCGCCCGCGCACGGCGAGGGCGGCACCGGACGGCACGTGCGGGTGGTCCTCGTCGACGACCACCGCATGTTCCGCACGGGCGTGCAGGCCGAGATCGGCCGGACCGAGGAGACCGGTGTGGAGGTCGTGGGCGAGGCCGCCGACGTCGACCAGGCGGTCACGGTCATCACCGCGACCCGGCCCGAGGTCGTCCTGCTCGACGTGCATCTTCCGGGCGGCGGCGGCGTCGAAGTGCTGCGCCGCTGCGCCCCGTTGATGAGCGACGCCGAGCGGCCCGTGCGTTTCCTCGCTCTGTCCGTCTCGGACGCCGCGGAGGACGTGATCGGCGTCATCCGCGGCGGCGCCCGCGGCTACGTCACCAAGACGATCACCGGCACCGACCTGGTCGACTCCGTCTTCCGCGTCCAGGAGGGCGACGCGGTCTTCTCGCCGCGGCTCGCCGGGTTCGTCCTGGACGCCTTCGCCTCCACCGACGCCCCGCCGGTCGACGAGGACCTCGACCGCCTCACCCAGCGCGAGCGCGAGGTGCTGCGCCTCATCGCACGCGGTTACGCCTACAAGGAGATCGCCAAGCAGCTGTTCATCTCGGTGAAGACGGTCGAGTCCCACGTCTCGGCGGTGCTGCGCAAGCTCCAGCTGTCCAACCGCCACGAGCTGACCCGCTGGGCGACGGCCCGACGGCTGGTGTGACGGGGGAGCCTCAGACCACCCGGGTGGCCCCCGCGTACGGCATCTCGTCGATCGGTGCCACGCGCACCGGGGCCGACGGGTTCGGGGCGTGGATCATCCTGCCGCCGCCGATGTAGAGCCCGACATGGGTGATGCCGGGGTAGAAGAACACCAGGTCGCCCGGCCGGAGTTCGGAGCGGGAGACGCGGCGCCCGGCGTCGATCTGGGCGTACGTCGTGCGGGGCAGGGAGACGCCCGCCGAGCGGTAAGCCGCCTGGACCAGGCCCGAGCAGTCGAAGGCGTGCGGGCCGGTCGCCCCCCACACGTAAGGGCTGCCCAGCTTGGCGTAGGCGTAGGAGACGGCCGCCGCCGCGCGGGAGCCGGTCGCGGTGGCCGCGCCGGGGGCGGGCAGGTCGGCACGGGCTCCCGCCGAGGTCCGTGAGGCACGGGTATCCGTCCCGCCGCCCGTGTCCGCGGTGAGCCGCGCCCGTTCCTCGGCCGTGAGCCGGTTCAGCAGGCGCCGCGCCGCACCCAGCTTGTCGGTGATCGTCTTCTTGTGCCGCTTCAGCTCCGCCTGCCGCGTCTTGAGTGAGGTCAGCTGGACGCGGGCGGCGCCGCGCAGCTGCTCGATCTCCCGCAGCTGCCTGCCGACCCGGGTGACGGCGGCGGACTGGCGGTCGCCCGCCCGTTCGGCGAAGGCGGCGTTGTCGAGGTACTGGTCGGGGTCGTCGGAGAGTGCGAGCTGCACCGCCTGGTCGAGGCCGCCGCCGCGGTACTGCGCCGCGGCCATCGTCCCCAGCGCCTCGCGGGCCGTGTTGAGCCGGGCCTCCTTGCGCGCGGCCTCGTCGCGCAGCGTCTCCAGGCGCCGTTCGGCGGCCTTCGCCTTCTCCTGGGCGCCGTTGTACTTCTCGGTGGCGGCCTCGGCCTCCTGGTACAGCTTGTCCACCTTGGCCTTCACCTGTGCCGGGGTGGGGTTCGGCTCGGCGTGCCCGATCCCGTCGAAGGCGGTCGCGCCGGCCACACCGGCGAGGGCGATGGTCGCCGCCGCGCGGGCCGTGTGGCCGCCGGCCGAACGCTGACGGGGCTTGCGGTGCGCTGCCACGTGGGACTGCACGTCCTTTCGTCGACCGCCTCGTCGGTACGGCCGCCGGGGACCGGGGCCGCGGGGACGGGCCTCGGCCGCCGGGGGGAGCGGACGCACGGCCGCGCGGTGCGGCTGACGCGCCCGGCGACGCCCGCACGGGGGAGCGGAACGCCGCCGGACTCTCGGCGGTGGTGTCCGGCTGCCGCCCCGGGCCGGGCGGCGGTGGGAAGCCGGTCACCTGGGGGAGGACGCTAAGCCCGTTCGGGCCGGTCCGGTGACGCGATGTACGGAAGTGACAGGAGCGGACTGCCGGGTGACCGGAAGTGGCCCTACCGCCGGTCCCAGGTCGTCGACTTCACGCGGCGGGCCGACCGATGCGGTGAATCCGGGGCGCCCCGGAGCGGCACGCTGCTATGCGGCGCGCAGGTGCCCGAGGGGGCGGTGGGTGCGGGCCGGTGTCGGGAGGTGTCCGGCCCGGTGGCTAGCATCCGGCCTCATGGACCTACTCATCCACCTCTTCGTCGGCCTGCACATCGTCGGCATCGCCGCGCTGCTCGGCGGTTTCCTCACGCAGCTGAAGGCGATGGGGCAGGGCACGGCCCGCTTCGTCCCCGCGATGCTGCACGGTGCCGCGACGATGCTGGTCACCGGCGTGATCCTGGTCGGCCTCAACCAGGCGGACGACCAGGCGGTCAACAACATCAAGATCGGGGTGAAGCTGGCCCTGCTGATCGTGATCCTCGGCCTCGTCTACGTGAAGCGGGACGACGAGCGGGTGGAGAAGCCCCTGTTCGGCCTGGTCGGCCTGCTGACCGTGGCCAACGTCTTCATCGCGGTGCTCTGGACCTGAGCGACGCCCGCCCGTCCGCGACCGCGCCCGCCGCGACGGCCGGCCACGCCGCCACCGCGACCCACAGCAGCACCTCCCCGGAGCCCTGCAGCCACGGCACGCCGACGACGGCGACCCACAGCGTCGCCACCGCCGTCATCCCAGGGGGAACACGGTCACCCGGCGGCGCGTCCGGTGCGGGGCACGCCGCCGATGCCAGGGAGCGTACGGAGGTTTCCCCAGGACGCGCGCGGGGGCGCAGGACGACGCCCGCCCCCGCGCGCGGCACTCCCGTCAGGCCGGGCGCACCACGCTGTGGATCGACGACTCCCCGTCGTAGTAGATCGACTCCTCGCGCACGTACGCGCCGGGCTTCGGGGCGTGGATCATCATGCCGTTGCCTATGTAGATGCCGACGTGGGTGACGTCGGCGTAGAAGAAGACCAGGTCACCGGGTTGCGCGGCGGAGAGGGAGACCGTCGTGCCGGCGTTCACCTGGTCGTAGGTGACGCGCGGCAGGGAGACGCCGGCGGCCTTCCAGGCGGCTTGGGTGAGACCGGAGCAGTCGTAGGAGTCCGGACCGGTCGCACCCCACACGTACGGCTTGCCGATCTGCGCGCGGGCGAACGCCAGCGCCCTCTCGGCCTTGGTGGCGTACGAGGAGTCCGTGGACGTGGAGGGGGACGACGAGGGCGTCGACGTGCCGGTGCCCGCCGGATCCGACGCGCCGGCGCTCTCCTGCTGCGCGGCCGCCGTCTGCGCCGCCTGCTGCTCGGCCAGCTCGGCGGCCTTGCGGGCGGCCTCCTGCCGCTTCCGCTCCTCGATCTTCGCCAGTCGCGCCTTCTCCTCGGCCGTCAGCTGCGACAGCAGCGCGCGGGCGGAGCCGAGCTTCTTCTGGACGGCGGCCTTGGCGGTCCTCAGGTCGTTCTGCGAGTCGGTCAGCGTCCGGAGGCTCTGGGAGGCCTCCTGGCGCTTCTTCATCGTCTCCGCCTGGTCGGCGAAGTAGTCGTCGACCGCGCCCTTCTGGCGGTCGGTCACCCGCCCCATCAGCTGCGTCTGGTCGAAGTAGTCCTGCGGGGAGTCCGCGAGCAGGAGGGTCGCCGTGTCGGGGGCGGAGGCGCCGGTGCGGTACTGGGCTGCGGCGTAGGTTCCCAGCTCCTCGCGCGCGTCGTTGAGCTTCTGCGCGCGCTGCGCGACGTCGTCGAGGAGGGTGTCGACCTTCTTGCGCTGCTTGGTCGCCTTCTCCTTGGCGGCGTTGTACTTCTCGGTGGCCGACTCCGCCTGGCGGTAGAGGTCGTCGACCTTCTTCTCGACCTCCTCCAGGCTCGGCCTGTCGTCGGTGGAGGGGGCGGCGGTGGCCGTCTGCGAGAGCAGGGCCACCGAGGTGAGGGCGGCGGTGGCGAGAGCGGGCGTACGGATGCCTGCCATGCGCGTGCTCGCGGGACGCGGCTTGCGGTGCTGCGACGCCAAGGGAGGCGACTCCTTCCAGTTTCCGCCTACCGGGTTAGCTGTCGGGTTCGGGCGAGGATGCTTCGGAAGGGTTGCCCTACGGCTCGTCCTCCCCGGAGGGGAGTGAGCCGATTCACCCCAAGGTCTCGGTGGGTCCCCGGCTCCGGCTGCCGCGGGGCGCACCGGACTCGGCGGAGGCCGCGCGGCCCGGCGAGGTTCGCCGGAAGGGGTCGAGCGGCCTGCCCGGCACGGTAGCCAACTGGTGTGCCCCCTGTGAAGGTTGGTGGGTGATATGCCCGATACATTTTCGTGACCTCCGGACGGTTTGCCGTCCGCGGTCACCGACGGTGCAAGGGGGGCGCCGGAAGGTGAGGGGTCGGGATGTTTCCCGGACGGCCTCGGGTTGTCGGTGGGGCGGCCTAGACTCGGAGAGCGATGAGCAGCCTCTTTGACGACAGCTTCCTGGCGGACCTCCAGGCCCCCCGCGGCCACGACGAGGAACCCCCGCCACCGCCCGAGGACGATCACTCTCCGGAACCGGTTCCGGACGATCTGTTCGGCGGGAAGTTCGACGTGCCGCCGGACCGGGACACCCACTACCGCGACGGCGCCCCGCGCCCCCCGATCGACGCGGCGGCACTCCTGGAGGGGCTCAACGAGAACCAGCGCGCGGCCGTCGTCCACTCCGGCACCCCGCTGCTCATCGTCGCCGGTGCCGGCTCGGGCAAGACGCGCGTGCTGACCCACCGCATCGCCCACCTCCTCGCCGAGCGGCATGTCCATCCGGGCCAGATCCTCGCGATCACCTTCACCAACAAGGCCGCGGGCGAGATGAAGGAGCGCGTCGAGCAGCTCGTCGGCCCGCGGGCGAACGCGATGTGGGTGATGACCTTCCACAGCGCGTGCGTGCGCATCCTGCGCCGTGAGAGCAAGCGGCTCGGCTTCACCTCGTCGTTCTCGATCTACGACGCCGCCGACTCCAAGCGCCTGATGGCCCTGGTCTGCCGCGACCTCGACCTCGACCCCAAGCGCTTCCCGCCCAAGTCCTTCAGCGCCAAGATCAGCAACCTCAAGAACGAGCTGATCGACGAGGAGGACTTCGCCGCCCGGGCCGCCGACGGCTTCGAGAAGACCCTCGCGCAGGCCTACGCCATGTACCAGTCGCGGCTGCGCGAGGCGAACGCCCTCGACTTCGACGACCTGATCATGACGACGGTCAATCTCCTGCGCGCCTTCCCCGACGTCGCCGAGCACTACCGGCGCCGCTTCCGGCACGTCCTCGTCGACGAGTACCAGGACACCAACCACGCCCAGTACGCCCTGGTCAGGGAGCTCGTCGGCTCCGTCGAACAGCCGGTGGACGTACCGCGGAACGCGGACGACCTGCCGCCCGCCGAGCTGTGCGTCGTGGGCGACGCCGACCAGTCGATCTACGCCTTCCGCGGGGCGACCATCCGCAACATCCTCCAGTTCGAGGAGGACTACCCGGACGCCACCACGATCCTGCTGGAGCAGAACTACCGCTCCACCCAGACGATCCTCACCGCCGCCAACGCCGTCATCGAGCGCAACGAGTCCCGCCGTCCCAAGAACCTGTGGACCAATGCGGGCGAGGGTGCGCGCATCACCGGCTACGTCGCCGACACCGAGCACGACGAGGCACAGTTCGTCGCCGACGAGATAGACCGCCTCACGGACGCGGGCAAGGCCAAGGCCGGTGACGTCGCCGTCTTCTACCGGACCAACGCCCAGTCCCGCGTCTTCGAAGAGGTCTTCATCCGCGTCGGCCTGCCCTACAAGGTCGTCGGCGGCGTCCGCTTCTACGAGCGCAAGGAGGTCCGGGACGTCCTGGCCTACCTGCGCGTCCTCGCCAACCCCGAGGACTCGGTCCCGCTGCGCCGCATCCTCAACGTGCCCAAGCGCGGCATCGGCGAGCGCGCCGAGGCGATGATCGACGCCCTCTCCCAGCGCGAGAAGATCAGCTTCCCGCAGGCCCTCAAGCGCGTCGACGAGGCCTACGGCATGGCCGCGCGCTCCACGAACGCCGTCAAGCGGTTCAACACGCTGATGGAGGAGCTGCGCACGGTCGTCGAGTCTGGCGCGGGACCGGCGACCGTCCTGGAGGCCGTGCTCGAACGCACCGGCTACCTGGCCGAGTTGCAGGCCTCCACCGATCCGCAGGACGAGACCCGTATCGAGAACCTCCAGGAACTCGCCGCCGTGGCCCTGGAGTTCGAGCAGGAGTCCGGCGAGGGCGAGGCGACCGGCTCGCTCTCCGACTTCCTGGAGCGGGTCGCGCTGGTCGCCGACTCCGACCAGATCCCGGACGAGGGCGAGGACGGCTCCGGTGTCATCACGCTCATGACCCTCCACACCGCCAAGGGCCTGGAGTTCCCGGTCGTCTTCCTCACCGGCATGGAGGACGGCGTGTTCCCGCACATGCGCGCCCTCGGCCAGACCAAGGAGCTGGAGGAGGAGCGCCGCCTGGCCTACGTCGGCATCACCCGCGCGCGGGAGCGGCTCTACCTGACGCGCTCGGCGCTGCGCAGCGCCTGGGGGCAGCCGTCGTACAACCCGCCCTCGCGGTTCCTGGAGGAGATCCCGGCCGTGCACGTGGACTGGAAGCGGACGGGGGCGACCTCGCCCGTGTCCTCCGGCCCGGTGTCCGGGGTGGCGGCTTCGCTGTCGTCGTCCCGATCGCGCTCCTCGGCGGCCGGCGCGTCCGGCTTCGCCACGCGGCGCACCGCGGAGAAGCCGGTGATCGCCCTGGCCGTCGGCGACCGCGTCACCCACGACCAGTTCGGCCTCGGCACCGTCGTCGGTGTGAAGGGCACCGGCGCCAACGCGGAGGCGACGGTCGACTTCGGCGAGGCCAAGCCGAAGCGGCTGCTGCTGCGCTACGCGCCGGTGGAGAAGCTGTAGCGCGCACGACATGAGCCCCCGGCGTCGGGTCGACGACGGGGGCTCATCGCGGAGTCGAGGGGGCTACGTCGGGTCGAGCCCGTGGCTGCGCAGCCACGGCAGCGGGTCGATCGCGGAGCCTCCGCCCGGCCGGACCTCGAAGTGCAGGTGCGGTCCGGTGGAGTTGCCGGAGTTCCCGGAGTACGCGATGGAGTCGCCGGCCTTCACCGTCGTACCGGAGGCGACGCGGTAGCTGGAGAGGTGGCAGTACCAGGTCTCCGTGCCGTCCTTCGCCGTCACGATCATCATGTTGCCGTAGGCGCTGTTCCACTGGGTGCGGACGGTGCCGTCGGTCGCCGCCATCACGGTGGTGCCGTAGGACACCGGGAAGTCGATGCCGGTGTGCTGGGACATCCAGTTGATGCCGGACTGGCCGTAGTAGGCGCTCAGGCCGTGGTTGCCGACCGGCAGCGCGTACTTGGGGCGCAGCCGCTCCTTGCGGGCCGCCTCCGCCGCCGCCTTCTTCTTCTCGGCTTCCTGCTGCGCCTTGAGGTCGATGCGTTCCTGCGTGCGGCTGGCCCGGTCGGCGAAGGCGTCGGCCTCGGCGGTGAGCGTCTGGAGCTGGGTGTCCAGCTTGTCGTTCGCGGCGGACGGCTTCACCGCCTGCGCCTCGGAGGCGGACGCCGTGGTGTCCTGGTCGTCGCCACCGGTCAGGGTGCCCACGGAGGCCGCCGCGATACCGGCCACGCCCATGACGCACGCCGAGGGCACGGCCACCGTCAGCAGCGCGGAGCGCCGCGCGGGCGTACGGCGCCGGGAGCGGTTCGCGTTGCGGGTGGCGGCCCGTCCGAGCGAGGCCGGGACGGCCTCCTCCTGGTCGTCGAGGAGGAGCGGGGCGGCATCGGCCGACCCGTCGGCGCCGGGACCGGAGTCGTCGCGGCCGACCTGCTCGAAGGTGGCGGTGGCCTGCTGGTCGAAGGGGATCTCGGTCTGCTGGTCGAAAGCGGCCTCGCCCGGTCGCCCGTACTCGTCGCCGCTCTCCGTGGCCTCGCCGCCGTCGGAGTTCCACTGGGTCGCGTCGTAGGCGCCGGTGTCGAAGGTCTGCGTGCCCCATTCCCACTGCTGGGTGGGGTCGGCGGGGGCGTCGGTGCCGTCGGGCGTGCGCCAGGTGCCGGTGTCGCTCTCCGCGAGGGGGGACCCCCAGCCGCCGTCGGCCGCTGTGGCCTGCGGCGGGATGCCCGACAGCTGCTGCTGGTCCGTGGACCAGGCGGTGGTGTCGTAGGCGCCCGTGTCGTAGGCGGCGTGGTGCTGGGCCGCGTACGGGTCGTGGTTCAGGATCTGGTGGCTGCCCGTGGACCACTGCGTGGCGTCGTACACCCCGGGCGGTGCGGGCGGTGCGGCCTCGCCCGGCATGTCGCCGAAGAGGGGGTCGACCGTGAAGTGTCCCGTGGCGTGCGCGCCGGTGTCGTAGGTGCCGGAGTCGTAGCCGTGGTACGTGGTGAAGTCGCCGTACTGGGCTTCCGGGGAGCCGTACGACGCCTGGTGCGCCGGTTCGGCGTCGGAAGCCGGAGCCGGGGTGGTCATGGTCCCCGACGGGTGACGGTCGTCCACCAACTTCTCTCTCGCCTAGACAACAGGGTCTGCCAGAGCACAACAGGGGCTGCCAGAGCAGTGCGGCGACTGTACCCGGCGGTATGCGGGCGCGACAATCTTCCGCAGGTTTCATGCCCGCGGGAAAGGGGCATTCGGTGGGGTTTCGGGGAAGGGCGGGCGCGGGTTTGGCTCTATGTTCGAAATTCGTTCGAAATTCGGCGGTCGTCCCGGTGCGGTGCGGGCCCGTCAAGTCGGCCGCGCGGAGAGGCCGTTATGCCACCGCGTGTCTCTTCGTGACCGAAAGTGGCGCTGAACGTCCGATCGCGGGCCGCTTGTGATGCTTTCCGGTCGTCCGGACGGTTGTTCTCAGGCGACCGTCAGATCGCCGGTGTGCGCTCCCGGCGTACCGGGTGCGCCGGGCGTGGCGTCCGCCGCCGCGCCGTCTCCGTCGAGGGCGTCCCGGATACCGGTCGCGACGGCCGGGTGCACGGGGAGGGCGAGGTGGCCGATGCCGCTCACCTGCACGTTCTCGGCCAGGAGATCGGGGTGGTCGAGGCGGGCGGCCTCCAGCGGCACCATCAGGTGGTCCAGATCGCTCCAGAAGCTGACGAAGCGCGTACGGCAGCCGGGCGCGGGCCGGGACAGTTCCTCGATGACCTCCGAGCCGGGACGCATCTGGCGCACGATCGGGTGGGCGTTCGCCAACGGCGCCACCCGGGTCCCGGCGTGCGGGGTGCCCAGCGTGACCAGCGTCCGCACGCGCGCGTCGCCGCCCAGCCGCTGCACGTAGTAGCGGGCGATCAGCCCGCCGAGGCTGTGCCCCACGACGTCCACCCGGCTGCTGCCGGTGCGCTGGCAGATCTCCTCGATGTGCCGTCCGAGCAGTTCCGCGGCGATCCGGATGTCGCAGGTCAGCGGGGAGTAGTTGAGCGACTCCACACGGTGCCTGCCGTGCTGGGCGAGACTGCGGCGCAGCAGGACGAAGACGGAGCGGTTGTCGATGAAGCCGTGCAGGAGGACGACCGGGGGCGGGGCCTGCGTCGGCAGCCGCGCCGGTTCCTCGACCCCTCCGGCCCGCGCGGCGCCGCCGTCCGGGGGAAGCACGGGCGCGGTCCCGCCGCGGCGCTCCTGGACGATGCCGGACGGGTACAGGAGGAGATGCCCCGTGAGGATCGCGAGCTCCAGGGCTGTCGCCTTGAGGAGCGTCGCGGAGAGTCCCATCAGCCCGCTCGGCAACAGGCGCCGGCAGAGGCGGTACGGGAGAAAGGGCTCCAGGGCCCGGGTGACCTGCATGGCCGACCTCCTGTCGGCACGCCGAGGACGGCTCTGACCCCTGTGTGCCCTCATGGAAGTCGCGGCGGAGGCGGTCGGCGGAGCGCGAAGGGCGTTGCGGTGGGGTGAGCGATCTGCTCTCGGCGCTCCTGACGTCGACGACCCTGTCCCGCCTGCCCATCGAGCCTGCGCGATGAGCCACGCTGCCACGGCGCGCGGTCTGCGACGCGGCGGTGCGGCGACCTCTGTGCGGCTCCCGTTGCGCGGATCTGTCCCGGGTTCCCCGTCCGGGGAGAGACAACCGCGTTCGGTGAACGTGTCCCATTGTGTGATTTCCCCCTCTGTGCGCACCGTAAAACCGCCGGTTGCGAGATGCTGGGGATAACGTTCGTTCACTTCCCCGGCCGGTGTGGTGGTACCTCTCGGTACGCAGGGATACGCAGGGAATCGGTACGGATGGATGTAGTCGCTTCATGGAGGCAGTGATGGGTGTGGCAGCCGGTCCGATCCGCGTGGTGGTGGCCAAGCCGGGGCTCGACGGCCACGATCGCGGGGCCAAGGTGATCGCGCGTGCGCTGCGCGACGCCGGTATGGAGGTCATCTACACGGGCCTCCACCAGACCCCCGAACAGATCGTCGACACCGCGATCCAGGAGGACGCCGACGCGATCGGCCTGTCCATCCTTTCCGGGGCGCACAACACGCTCTTCGCCGCCGTGATCGAACTCCTCAAGGAGCGGGACGCGGCGGACATCCTGGTCTTCGGCGGGGGGATCATCCCCGAGGCGGACATCGCGCCGCTGAAGGAGAAGGGCGTCGCGGAGATCTTCACGCCCGGCGCGACCACGGCGTCGATCGTGGACTGGGTGCGGGCGAACGTGCGGCAGCCGGCGGGAGCGTAGGGCGGTCCCGAGCGAGGCGGGGTGGTCCGCGGTGGTCGTCCGGGGCGGCGCCCCCGCGCCCCGGGTCACCCCTGACGGACCGCACGCGGCGCGGACGGGCGACCCACGGGCTCCGGCGGTCGCCGGCACGGGCGGGCGCCGACGGAGACGGGCGCGCGGAGACACGCGGGCCGGGAGACGTGCAGGGCACGGACGTGCAGGACGCGGACGTGCAGGGCGTGTACGCGCAGGCGTGCGGGTGCGGGGCGGCGTCGTGGGCCGGTGTCATCGCACCGCGCCCAGTTCCTCGCTCATCACGGCCCGCAACCGTAGCGTCGTCCCCAGGCGCTGGAACGCCTCCGCCCAGTAGCCTCCGGCACCGGGCGAGGCGTCCTCCGGCTCCTCCGGAACCGCCAGCAGGCCGTCGAGGCGGGCGGCCTCCGCCGGGTCGAGGCAGCGTTCCGCCAGACCCATCACCCCGCTGAAACTCCACGGGTAACTCCCCGCGTCCCGGGCGATGTTGAGGGCGTCGAGAACCGCCCGGCCCAGCGGTGCGGCCCACGGCACCGCGCACACCCCGAGCAACTGGAACGCCTCCGACAGGCCGTGCGTCGCGATGAAACCGGCCACCCAGTCGGCCCGTTCGCCCGTCGGCAGGGTGCCCAGCAGTCTGGCCCGCTCCGCGAGGGAGAGCGCCCCCGGTCCGCCCGCCTCCGGCGCCGACGGCGCTCCGAGCAACGCCCGCGACCAGCCGGCGTCCCGCTGCCGTACGGCCGCCCGGCACCAGGCCGCGTGCAGTTCGCCCACCCAGTCGTCGGCCACCGGCAGCGCGAGGATCTCCTCCGGCGTACGGCCGCCCAGCCGCGCCGGCCAGGAGACGAGCGGGGACGACTCCACCAACTGGCCGAGCCACCAGGACCGTTCGCCCCGGCCGGGCGGCGCCTTGGGCACCACGCCGTCGCGCTCCATGGCCGCGTCGCACTCGTGCGGCGCCTCCACGACGATCGTCGGAGCGTCCCGCGTGTGGTCGACGGCCACGCATGCGGTGGCCCGCACCGCCATCCGCGCGGCCAGCGCCGACCCCGGCAGTGCCGACAGCAACTCCGCCGCCGTGGCACGCACATTGCGGCTGCGGTCGGCCAGCGCCTGCTCCAGGAAGGGCTCGTCCCGGGGGCCGAGGCCGGTGCGCAGCGAGTCGAGGAACATCAGGCGGTCCTCGGCGCGCTCCGTCGGCCAGGTCGACTCCAGCAGTGCGCGGGCGGCGTCGGGATCGCGGGAGCGGATCGCCGCGAGCAGGGCGACCCGCTCGGCGAACAGGCCCTCCTGCCACAGCTCCGCGATCCGGCCGGTCTCCTCCGGGCCCGGCAGGGACGTCCCGCCGCCCGGTGTCGAACGCAGGGCGAACCGCCACTCCGGATTGAGCCGGGCCAGCCACAGCGCACGCGGGCCCGCGAACGCGAGCGCCGCCGGGCGCAGATCGGTCCGGCCGCGCGCCGCGTCCAGCAGAGCGGGCAGAGTCTCGGCGGGAGCGGCGAAGCCACGGGCGTTGGCGGCCGCCAGCCACTGGGGCAGCAACTCCATCAGGTCCGGCGCCGTACCCCTGCGGCCGCCTCCGCCGGTGCCGGGACGGTCCGCCAGCAGGCGGGCCAGCCTACGGGCCGCGGCGGCGGGCAGCGTCGGGCGCGGGTCCTCGGGCGCCGGCTCGGGGCGCGGCGCCGCCCGCCCCGGCCGCAGCCCGGCCCGCCGCCGTACGGTCTCGGTGGCCGCCGCGTCCAGCAACGCCGCGGCCGCGGAGCGGCCGGGCGCCACGCCCGGCGGCGTACGCCGGTCCGTCCCGAGCAGGGCCATGGCGACGAGGTCGTCCCAGGAGGCCGGTGCGGTGCCGGTCATGCGGTTCCCTTCTTGACTCACCGAGTCGGGTGGCGGGGCGTGTCGCGGACGTGGGCTTCCGGTCCCGACGAGGTGGTCGGCGGGGGTGGCCGAGGTGTCCGTCCGAGGCCGGTGCCGCGGTGGCTGCCGGGGTGGGGTGGACGGCGGGGCGGTCACGGGCCGGGTGCGGGTGCCGGCTCACCCCGCGGGGCCCGGGCGGAGTCCCGGGGGGTCAGCACAGGTGGACCGCCCTTCCCGGGGTCGGCGGCCAGGCGGTCAGGGGGGTGAAGCCGCGGTGGCCGCACTCGCCGAAGACCGTGACGGGAGCGCCCCCCGAGAGGGCGACCAGACGCCACAGCCCGGGTCGGGCCGTCGCCCCCGGTGTGAGCGGCAGCGCCGTGTCCCCGTCGGCGTCCGCCAGCTGCCAGGAGGCCCCGTCCGGGGTGGGGACGACGGAGTCCAGGGTCACCGGCACCGAGTCGAGCCAGGGATCGTCCCGCAGCGCCGAGCCGTAGCGGGCGGCGGCTTCCGCCGTGGTCACGCCACCCGGCCGGACCGCGGTGGGCACGGGCGGCGAGAACTGCTCACCCAGGGCACCCCGCCGCTGCCCGGTGCCCGGATACGCCGACACCTCCGCTTCCAGGGCGAGACCGACCGGCAGCGAGAGCTCGGGTGCGCGGCCGGCGGCTCCGTAGGAGAGGAGGAGCGTCGTACGGCCCGACGTGGTGCCGTACAGCCAGATGCGGCGGGTCGTCAGTTTCGGGTCCGGGACGTCGTACTGGGCGAGGACCAGCCAGTCGTCGCGCAGCGGCGGTCCGTCAGGCGACCGGGGGAGACCGACACGGGTGCGGACCGTCGTCGCCAGGGCCTCCGGCAGCCGGTCGCGGCGCAGCCAGCCCTGGTCGAGGAGGTGGAGCAGCGCGCACTCCTCCAGCAGTCGCACCGGCCAGCCGGCCCCGGACGAGGGGATGGCCCCCAACTCCCTTACGCGCGAAGCCAGTCCGGGAGCCTGGGCGTCGACCATCCGGGCCGCCGCCTCCTCCCACAGCCCGTACCCCGCCTGCTCGGCCGCGGCCAGGCCGGAACGCAGGAGGTCGGCGAGCCGTTGCTCCAACTCCGTCGCCCCCGCGGTGACGCGCTCGGCGCGGCGCTCGGCTCTGCGACGGGCCGCCTCCGGATCGGCGGGGCCCGCTCCGGAACTCCGCGAACCCGACCCCCGTTCCCCCTCCGTGCGCCCCCGCCGCGCCGCGAGCCAGGGCCGCGCCCAGTCCGGCGCCCGCTCCTCCGCTCCGGCCTGCACCGCCTCCTCCCCCTCCGACCAGAGCAGCAACAGCCCCAGCGCGTGTTTGCACGGGAACTTCCGGCTCGGGCAACTGCACCTGTACGCAGGTCCGGACGGGTCCCCGACATCGACGACCGTCCGGTACGGGCCGCCGCCACCGCCGCCGCCCCCGCACAGCCCCCACACCGCCCCCTCGCCGGAACAACCCGTCCCGGACCACGGACCGGCCGCGCCGAATTCGCTCCCCGCTGTGCGTGACCCGGCGTCAGGTGCCAGTGCCAGCACCTGGTCCACGGTCCAGCGCACCCCCTGCTGTGTCATGTCGTCGAAGGTAGATCCCCCCACTGACAATCGGTCCCATGAAGGCCCTCGCAGAAGTGTTTTCGCAGGTCGGAGCGGGTTGTCAGTGGGGTGGTGCAAGGTGGACACCAGATCCGAACCGGCCGAGCTGGAGGGGGCCTCAGCCATGTCAGTCAGCGCTGGACCGACGTCCGCCGAACCACGCCACGACCACTCCGCGTCCGCGAACGGCACACCCGGTCGGGAGGTCCTCAGGCCGCACGCCGAGGACGCCTTCGCCCACGAACTCGCGGCGCTGGCCGCTCAGGACGATCGCCCGCGCCCCGCCCGCTGGAAGCTCTCGCCGTGGGCGGTCGCCACCTACCTCCTCGGCGGCACCCTGCCGGACGGCACCGTGATCACACCGAAGTACGTGGGCCCGCGCCGCGTCGTCGAGGTCGCGGTCACCACGCTCGCCACCGACCGTGCCCTTCTCCTGCTCGGTCTGCCCGGCACCGCCAAGACCTGGGTCTCCGAACACCTGGCCGCCGCCGTCAGCGGTGACTCGACCCTGCTGGTGCAGGGCACGGCGGGCACCCCGGAGGAGGCGATCCGCTACGGCTGGAACTACGCGCAGCTGCTCGCCCACGGCCCCAGCCGGGCCGCACTGGTGCCCAGCCCCGTCATGCGGGCCATGGCGGAGGGCATGACGGCACGGGTGGAGGAACTGACCCGGATCCCGGCCGACGTGCAGGACAGCCTCATCACCATTCTGTCGGAGAAGACGCTGCCCGTACCGGAGTTGGGGCAGGAGGTGCAGGCGGTCCGAGGCTTCAGCCTGATCGCCACGGCCAACGACCGCGACCGGGGGGTCAACGAGCTGTCCAGCGCCCTGCGCCGCCGTTTCAACACGGTGGTGCTGCCGCTGCCGGAGAGCGTCGAGGCCGAGGTCGACATCGTCACGCGGCGCGTCGGCCAGATCGGCCGCTCCCTCGACCTGCCGGCCGGGCCCGACGGCATCGACGAGATCCGCCGCGTGGTGACCGTCTTCCGCGAACTGCGCGACGGGATCACCTCCGACGGCCGGACGAAGGTGAAGTCGCCGAGCGGCACCCTGTCGCCCGCGGAGGCGATCTCCGTGGTGACCAACGGTCTCGCGCTGGCCACCCACTTCGGCGACGGCGTCCTGCGCCCGGCCGACGTCGCCGCGGGCCTCCTCGGCGCCGTCGTCCGTGACCCGGCCGCCGACCGGGTGGTGTGGCGGGAGTACCTGGAGGCGGTCGTCCGCGAGCGGGACGGCTGGGCGGACTTCTACCGGGCGTGCCGGGAGGTGACCGCGTGAGGGGGCGCAAGGACAGGACCCGGGGCTGCGTTCCGGCGGCGCGCGGGCGGGCACGGGCCGGGCGGGGGAGCCGAGGGACGGCGGCCGGACGGGGAACCACGGGGGAGGAGCCGGGATGCCGGACGGTGAGGTGACTGAGGACGGCCGGGTACGGGGCCCGGACGGCGATGCCGACGGCGACAGTGACGGAGCGGCCGGTGACGGGGCGGCCGAAGCTGTCGGGAAGGGGGCCGTCGGGAAGGGGGCGGGCGGGGAACGGCGGATGCGGGCCGCCGGGGGAGAGCCGGGCGGGCGGTCCGCGGCCGGCTCGGGCCAGGCCCTGCTGCTCGGGGTGCGGCACCACGGGCCGGGGTCGGCGCGGGCCGTCCGGAGGGCGTTGGACGCCGCCCGGCCGCGGACCGTGCTCATCGAGGGCCCGCCCGAGGCCGACGCGCTGATCCCGCTGGCCGCGGACGAGGACCTGCGGCCCCCGGTCGCCCTCCTCGCGCACGCCGTGGACGAGCCCGGACGGTCGGCGTTCTGGCCGATGGCCGAGTTCTCCCCGGAGTGGGTCGCACTCCGCTGGGCCCTGGAACACGGCGTCCCGGCGCGCTTCATCGACCTGCCGGCCGCGCACACCCTGGCCTGGCGGCGGAAGCCGGACGAGGACACGGCGCCCGAGGACACGCAGCCCGGCGGCACCGGGCCCGGGGGCACGGCGCCCGGGGCGCGACCGCCGGGCGACGACCTCCGCGTCGACCCGCTCGCCGCGCTCGCCGACGCCGCCGGGTACGACGACCCCGAGCGCTGGTGGGAGGACGTCGTCGAACACCGGGGGGCCGGACGGCGCGACCCGCTGGCGCCCTTCGCCGCGATCGAGGAGGCCATGACGGCCCTGCGGGACGGGCACGGCGCCGCGGGCACCGAGCGGGACCGCGTGCGGGAGGCGTACATGCGGCTCCAGTTGAGGGCGGCGCTGAAGGAGTTCGGGGACGGGTCCGTGGCGGTGGTGTGCGGGGCGTGGCACGTGCCCGCGCTCCGGCGGACCACGGCGCTCACCGCCGACCGGGCACTGGTGAGAGGGCTGCCGAAGATCAAGACCGACCTGACGTGGGTGCCGTGGACCCACCGCAGACTGGCGCGAGCCGGGGGATACGGCGCCGGCATCGACTCGCCGGGCTGGTACGCGCATCTGTTCGCCGCCCCCGACCGGCCGGTGGAGAGGTGGCTGACCAAGGTGGCCGGCCTGCTGCGGGACGAGGACCGTGTCGTCTCCCCGGCGCACGTCATCGAGGCGGTCCGGCTGGCCGAGACGCTCGCCGCGCTGCGCGGCCGCCCGCTGCCCGGACTGGGCGAGACCACCGACGCCGTGCGGGCGGTGCTGTGCGAGGGATCGGACGTACCGCTGGCGCTGATCGAGGACCGGCTGGTCGTGGGGGACGTCATGGGGGAGGTCCCCGCCACCGCGCCCGCGGTGCCCCTGCAGCGTGACCTCGACCGGCGCCGGCGCCGGCTGCGGCTCACACCGGAAGCGGCCGAACGGGAGCTGGAACTGGACCTGCGCAAGGAGACCGACGCCGAGCGCAGCAGGCTGCTGCACCGGCTGCGCCTGCTGCGGGTGGACTGGGGCGAGCCGGTGGTCTCGAGGGGGAGCACGGGCACGTTCCGCGAGACCTGGCGGCTGCGCTGGCAGCCCGAGCTGTCCGTCCGGGTCGCCGAGGCCGGGGTGTGGGGGACGACCGTACCGGCCGCCGCCACCGCCAGGGTGGAGGCGGACGCCGTCGCGGCGCGGGGCCTCGCCGAGGCGACCGCCCTCGCGGAGCGCTGCCTGCCGGCCGGGCTGCCGGACGCCTTGCCGACGGTGATGCGGGTCATCGCCGAGCGGGCCGCCCTGGACACGGACGTCGGCCATCTCGCCCGGGCGCTCCCCGCCCTGGTCCGCTCCCTGCGCTACGGCGACGTGCGCGGCACCGGCACCGGCGCGCTCGCCGACGTCGCCGTGGGGCTCGCCGAGCGGATCTTCGTCGGTCTGCCGCCGGCGTGCGCCGCACTCGACGCCGACGCGGCCGAGGAGATGCGCGGCCACGTGGACGCGGTCCACGGTGCGGTGGGGCTGCTCGAGGAGGAGGCCGGGGCGGAGCGGGCCCCGCTGCACAGCAGGCTCCGGGACCGCTGGCGGGACGTCCTGCGGCTGCTGTCCGCACGGGGCGGCGTGGCGGGGGTCGTGCGGGGGCGCGCCGTACGGCTGTTGCTGGACGACGGGGAGCTGGCGGCGGACGAGGCGGCGCGGCTGATGGGGCTCGCGCTGTCGCCGGGGACGCCGCCGGCGGACGCGGCCGCCTGGATCGAGGGCTTCGTCGGGGGCGGGGCCGGCGGCGGGCTGCTCCTCGTGCACGACGAGCGGCTGCTCGGCCTGGTCGACGGCTGGCTGTCGGGGGTGTCGGCGGAGGCGTTCACGGACGTCCTGCCGCTGCTGCGGCGGACGTTCTCTGCGTACGAGGCGGGGGTGCGCCGGACGCTCGGGGAACTGGTGCGCAGAGGGCCCGGGGAGAGAGGAACCGTGGTGCGGGCGGGTGCCGGGACCGCCGGGTTCGCGGACGAGATCGACGCGGGACGCGCGGACGCCGTCCTCCCCGTGGTGCGGCTGCTGCTGGGACCGGACGGGACGCGGCGGGGCGACGACCATCCGGCAGGAGTGAGGACATGACCTTCCGGACGAGGGAGACGGACCCCGCGCGGGAGCGGCTGCGGCGCTGGCGGCTCGTGCTCGGCGGCGGCGAGGCGGACGGCACCGGGCAGGAACTGTCCGGGCGGGACGCGGCCGTGGACGGCACGCTCGCCGCGCTCTACGGCAAGGGGGACAGGGCGCGGCCGGGGCGGGACCGTTCGGCGGGGCTCGGGGCGTCGGCGCCGTCGGTGGCGCGCTGGCTGGGGGACATCCGGACGTACTTCCCCTCCTCCGTCGTCCAGGTCATGCAGCGCGACGCCATCGAGCGGCTCGGGCTGGCCGCGCTGCTGCTGGAGCCGGAGATGCTGGCGGCGGTGGAGCCGGACGTGCACCTCGTCGGCACCCTCCTCTCGCTCGACAAGGCGATGCCGGAGACGACGAGGGAAACGGCGCGGGCCGTCGTGCGCAAGGTCGTCGAGGACCTGGAGAGACGGCTCGCCGGCCGTATCCGTGCCACCCTCACCGGTGCGCTCGATCGCGGCGCCCGGGTCGCCCGGCCCCGCCACCACGACATCGACTGGAACCGCACGATCGCCGCCAACCTCAGGCACTACCTGCCCGAGTACGGGACGGTCGTGCCCCAGCGGCTCGTCGGCCACGGGCGGGCCTCGCAGTCCGTGAAGAAGGAGGTGGTCCTCTGCGTCGACCAGTCGGGGTCCATGGCGCCCTCGGTCGTCTTCGCCTCCGTGTTCGGGGCGGTGCTGGCGTCGATGCGGTCGATCAGCACCCGGCTCGTCGTCTTCGACACGGCGGTCGTCGACCTCACCGACCAGCTCGACGACCCCGTGGACGTCCTCTTCGGCACCCGGCTCGGCGGCGGTACGGACATCAACCGGGCGCTCGCCTACTGCCAGTCGCAGATCACCCGCCCCGCCGAGACGGTCGTGGTGCTCATCAGCGACCTCTACGAGGGAGGCATACGCGACGAGATGCTGAAGCGGGTGGCGGCGATGAAGGCGTCGGGGGTGCAGTTCGTCGCCCTGCTCGCGCTCTCCGACGAAGGAGCGCCCGCCTACGACCGGGAGCACGCCGCCGCCCTGGCGGCGCTGGGCGCGCCCGCCTTCGCCTGTACGCCCGACCTGTTCCCGGACGTGATGGCGGCGGCGATCGAGAAACGCCCGCTTCCCGTCCCGGACCTGGACACCGGTGCGGCAAAAGGGACATGACCCCCCATCGGTGACGGGGAGCTTGCACGACCTCAGGACTCCCGTGCGAGGATCGAACGCCTCGTTTCGTCGCACGGGAGGTTCCTCCCCCTTGGCCCGCCCCGCTCGTCCGCCCGCCGTCGCCGCAAGCGTCGCGCTGCGCGGCGTGCTGCTGCTGGGCGGGTTGTTCGGGCTGGGACTCCTCCTCGGCGGGCAGGCGCAGGCGGCGGACGGAGCACCGTCGGCCGCGGTCACGTCGTCGGCGTCCACGGCGAGGGCGGCAACCGCCTCGCTGTCGCGGACCGTGGCCGAACCGACCTCGTCGCACGCCGTTCCCGGATCCGGACCGGCATCCGGTTCCGTCTCCGCGCCCTCCGCCCCGGCCCCGACCCCGGCCCCGGTTCGGGCCGAGGAGACGCCGGCGGATCCGGCAGCCCCGACGAATCTCGTGCTTCCGGTTCGGGAGCGGGTCGTGAAGCCCGCCGGTGAAGTGCTGGAGGACCTGAGCGAGCAGTTGGCGGAGGCGGTGGCGGAGGCGGCGCCCACGGCGTCGCTGCCGAGCGTCTCCGAACCGCCGACGCCGCCCCCGCCGGGCTCCTTCCCCGAACTGCCGGACGCTCCTTCGCTGCCGCCCCTGCCGCCCCTGCCGCCCCTGCCGGCACCCGCCCCGCCGCTGCCCGAGCCGCCGGGTCTCCCGGCGTCGGGCCATCCGGCGTCCGGAGGCCCGGCGTCGGGCTCCGGACCGGACTCCGGGACCGTCGGCCCGGCGGCGCCGCGACCGTCGTACGGCCCTCGGGGTCTCGTGCCCGAGGCACCGGGGGGACCGGTCGTGCACGGCGGAGGGCAGGTCCGTGCCGGGCATGCCGGGACCGGCACTCACGCGCCCGCGGAACGAGCGCCCGCCGGGGCGCCCGACGGCGCGCCGGGCGGCGCGTCACAGCTCGACGGCGGTGCGTCGCGGCACGGTGACGCGCACGCCGTGACGCCGCAGCAGCGGATGCCGCTGCTGCCGGTGCCCGGCGGCACCACGCGTACGGACGCGGCCGAGATCCAGGACGGGCACCGGGACATCCCCGTCTTCCCCGGCTAGGGCGGGCCGCCCTCCCCCTCGCCGCGCGACTGCCGCGCGGGGTGGGGACACGTTGCCCGCCGGCCCGGAGCCCGTCTTCCCGCTCCGGCGTCCGGATGCCTTCCAGCCCCGAGGATCCGACGTGCGCATGAACGAGAACACCCGCCGTTTTTTCGGCACGGCCGCCGGTGGCACGGGCGTGTGGGCGCGCGGCTCCACCGCCGCGAGCGCGGACGGGACGCCGGCCTCCGCCCCCGCCACTCCCTTCGCGCGGACCGTCACCCGTACGGCTGACCGGCTCGCCGGGCATCCGACGGCTCCCGTCATCCCCTTCGTGTACGAGGTGACCGGTGGCGTCGGTTCGACGGCGTACGGCGTGGCCGGTACGGCCGGTTCCGCCGCCCGGGCGGCCGCCGGGCACGCCCACACCGGTGCCGCGGCGGCTGCGGACACGGTCGCCCCCGCGCGGGGGCCGGACGCCACCGAGGCCCGGCGCGGCTGATCCCCCGGCCCGCGCACGCGGTGAGCGCACCCGCGCCCACCGTGCCCCGCGGCCCCGCACGCTCCCCGTCGGCCGCGCGCCGCCGGGGCATCCGCTCCGCGGGAGGCAGGACCCGGACGGCCGAAGCCGTCGGTCGTTCCGGCCGTACCCCCGCGGGACGGGGCCGGGTCGCCCCCATTGGGGTGGGGACGACCCGGCCCCGAGCCCCTCCGGGGCTGTTCCACGGGTCTCACCGGGCCAACCCCAGCCCGGTGAGACCCTCCCGGGCTCCGCCCCGGTCGCGTGCCGCCGCCGTCACCGCCTCCTCACAGGCGGCACGGCGTGCCAGTGATGTCGGCATCATGTGACAGGTATCACCGCTCAGGTGTGACCCTCGATTTAGGGGCCCCCCGCAAGCAGCGATAACCTGCGAGACGGACATGCCGCGCGCTCGGACACCGTGTGCGCCTCCCTTGTGACTGACAGACGGCGGACGTCACGTTGCCCTCGCGGCACGCCCACGCAGACAACGAACCGCGAGATCACTGATAGGGACGGAAGCGCGTGGACCTGTTCGAGTACCAGGCGAGGGACCTCTTCGCCAAGCACGATGTACCGGTGCTGGCCGGTGAAGTCATCGACACGCCTGAGGCGGCCCGCGCAGCCACTGAGCGTCTCGGTGGCAAGTCCGTAGTCAAGGCCCAGGTGAAGGTCGGCGGCCGTGGCAAGGCCGGTGGCGTGAAGCTCGCCGCCACCCCGGACGAGGCCGTCGCCCGTGCGACGGACATCCTCGGCATGGACATCAAGGGCCACACGGTCCACAAGGTGATGATCGCCGAGACGGCCCCGGAGATCCTGGAGGAGTACTACGTCTCCTTCCTCCTGGACCGCACCAACCGCACCTTCCTCTCTATCGCGTCCGTCGAGGGCGGCATGGAGATCGAGGAGGTGGCGGCCACCCGCCCCGAGGCCGTCGCGAAGACCCCGATCGACGCCAACGAGGGTGTGACCCCCGAGAAGGCCCGCGAGATCGTCGAGGCCGCGAAGTTCCCGGCCGAGGTCGCGGACAAGGTCGCCGACGTCCTCGTGACGCTGTGGAAGACCTTCATCGAGGAGGACGCCCTCCTCGTCGAGGTCAACCCGCTGGCGAAGGTCGCCTCCGGCGACGTCATCGCCCTCGACGGCAAGGTCTCCCTGGACGAGAACGCGGACTTCCGCCACCCCGACCACGAGGCGCTCGTCGACCACGCGGCGGCCAACCCCCTCGAGGCCGCGGCCAAGGAGAAGAACCTCAACTACGTCAAGCTCGACGGCGAGGTCGGCATCATCGGCAACGGCGCGGGTCTCGTCATGAGCACCCTCGACGTCGTCGCGTACGCCGGTGAGGCCCACGGCGGCGTCAAGCCCGCCAACTTCCTCGACATCGGCGGTGGCGCCTCCGCCGCCGTCATGGCGAACGGCCTGGAGATCATCCTCGGCGACCCGGACGTCAAGTCCGTCTTCGTCAACGTCTTCGGCGGCATCACCGCCTGCGACGAGGTCGCCAACGGCATCGTGCAGGCGCTGCAGCTGCTCGCGGACAAGGGCGAGGAAGTCACCAAGCCGCTGGTCGTCCGCCTGGACGGCAACAACGCCGAGCTGGGTCGCAAGATCCTCTCCGACGCCAACCACCCGCTGGTCCAGCGCGTGGACACCATGGACGGCGCGGCCGACAAGGCCGCCGAGCTCGCGGCTGCGAAGTAAGGAAGAGGGACAGACACAGCCATGGCTATCTTCCTCGACAAGGACAGCAAGGTCATCGTCCAGGGCATGACCGGTGCCACGGGCATGAAGCACACCAAGCTCATGCTGGCGGACGGCACCAACATCGTCGGCGGCGTCAACCCCCGCAAGGCGGGTCAGTCGGTCGACATCGACGGCACCGAGATCCCCGTCTTCGGCACGGTCGCCGAGGCGATGGAGAAGACGGGCGCCAACGTGTCCGTCCTCTTCGTGCCGCCGGCCTTCTCCAAGGCCGCCGTCATCGAGGCGATCGACGCCGAGATCCCCCTCGCGGTCGTCATCACCGAGGGCATCGCGGTCCACGACACCGCCGCGTTCTACGCGTACGCGGGCTCGAAGGGCAACAAGACCCGGATCATCGGCCCGAACTGCCCCGGTCTCATCACGCCGGGCCAGTCGAACGCCGGCATCATCCCGGGCGACATCACGAAGCCGGGCCGCATCGGCCTGGTCTCGAAGTCCGGCACGCTGACGTACCAGATGATGTACGAGCTGCGCGACATCGGCTTCTCGTCCGCCGTCGGCATCGGTGGCGACCCGATCATCGGCACCACGCACATCGACGCGCTCGCCGCGTTCGAGGCCGACCCCGACACCGACCTGATCGTCATGATCGGTGAGATCGGCGGCGACGCGGAGGAGCGGGCCGCGGCCTTCATCAAGGAGAACGTGACCAAGCCGGTCGTCGGCTACGTCGCGGGCTTCACCGCGCCCGAGGGCAAGACCATGGGCCACGCCGGCGCCATCGTCTCCGGCTCCTCCGGTACGGCCGCCGCCAAGAAGGAGGCCCTCGAGGCCGCCGGCGTCAAGGTCGGCAAGACGCCGACCGAGACGGCGAAGCTGGCCCGGGAGATCCTGGCCGGCTGAGCGGCTTCCGCCGACTGAACGCCAGTCTGAACGTCAGTGGGCCCGTCCCCCCCGGGGGGACGGGCCCACCGGTGTGTCCGCGGACGGCGCGCAGGGCGGGGCCGTCGCGTCAGCGGGACTCCGGCCGGAGTCTCTCCGGGCCGTTCGCCGCTTCCGCCCGGAGTTTGGCCCGCAGCGCCAGTTCCGCGGCCGAGAGGGGGCCCGGGGCCGTCCTCGGGGGGACGCCGCGGACCGTCTCGCCGGGCGGGACCGGGGCTTCGTAGCGGGTGGGGGCCGATCTCAGGGTGAGGGCCGTCGCACCGATGATCGCCACCGTGATGGCGATCGCCGCCCTGGTCCAGAACCGGGCCCGGCGTTCGCTGCCGATCCGTACCGTCGGGGGTTTGGCGGCGCGCAGGCGTTCCGTCGACGCCGTCTCCGCCAGGCGGCGGTGCAGCTCGCGCGGTTCCGCCAGTTCCGGCAGCCGGGCGGCGACCGCCGCGCGCGCGTGCAGCAGGCGGTTCGCCGCCGCCGGTGTGCTCGCCTCCGTCTCCGCCGCGGTCTCCGGCAGCCCCAGGCCGACCCCGTCGTACAGCAGGAGGGTGCGGCGGTAGGACGGCGGGAGCGTCAGGAGGACGTCGAGCAGGGCGCGGTCGGAGGCGTCGGCCGGCGGTGGTTCGGGGTGGCGGTAGCGGGGGCGGAACCGGTGCCAGGGGGACAGCGCGTACTCGTACGCCGTCGCGCGGACCCAGCTCGGCGGGTCGGGGTCGACGGCCACCTCCGGCCAGCGCTGCCAGGCGATCTGGAAGGCCTGCTCGACCGACTCGCGGGCCAGTTCGCGGCGGCCGGTGAGGAGGTACGCCTGGCGGACGAGGGCCGGGGCGCAGAACGCGTACAGGGCGTCGAAGGCCTGAGCGGGAGTCAGGGGAGGGGAGAGGGGGGACGGTGGGGCGAGCGCGGCCGTGGGGGCGGCGGCGGAGACGGGCTCGGGGGCGGAGGGCGTCCCGGCCGTGTCCGGGCCGGCCGTCGGTTCGGGGGCGGGATCGGCCTTCTGGGGGCCCGCCATTTCAGCCGTCATCTCGGCCGGCGGCTCGTCCGCCAGCTCGGCCAGCAGTTTCGCGTACGACTCCCTCTCGAGGCCGCTCGGAGTGGAGCGGCCGGTCTCCCATGCGCGCACCGTCTCCCTGCTGACACCCAGCCGCGCCGCCAGCTGAGCCTGCGTCAGTGAGCCCCTCTCGCGCAGGCGTCGGCGTTCCTTGGGCGGGGGGAGCGGGGTGTCGAAGCACTGTGTCACAGGGCACCCCTTCGTACGAAAAAGTACATAAACGTATATTGAGCGACACAACGGTGGTTCGCCCGTTACGACGGGAAGACGCGTGTCGTTGGGACCATGGCGGGCGTGATCCAGATGACCGCTCGTCGTTCGTCGTTGTCGCTCCTTCTCGCCCGGTCGCGCCACCGTTCCCCCGGACTGGCCGCCGGACTGCTCGGCGGTGCGCTGGCCGCGGGGCTCGGGCTCGGTTCGTTCGCCGTGCTGGTGACGGTGCTGTGGATCAGCTCGCCCTATCCGGACAGCGGGGCCGGCGGCGCGCTGCATGCCGCCGCCGCGCTGTGGCTGCTGGCGCACGGGGTGGAACTGGTCCGCGCCGACACCCTGTCCGGGGTCCCCGCGCCGGTCGGCGTCACCCCCCTGCTGCTGCTCGTCCTGCCGGTGTGGCTGCTGCACCGGGCCGCGCGGGACGCCGTGGACGGGACCGGGGAGGAGGGCGCTCCCCTGGTGAGCGCGCGGACCGCGTGGACGGGGGTGGTCCTCGGGTACCTCGCCGTCGCCGCGGCAGCCGCGGGGTATGCGGCCGGTGGCGCCCTGCGGCCCTCCTGGCTCGGGGTCGTGGTGTCGCTGCCGGTGCTCGTGGCCGTCGCGGCGGGGGTCGGGGTGTGGGTGGCGTACGGGCGTCCCCGCGGACCGGTGGAGCGTGTACTGGCGCTGTTGCCGCGCGGGGCGCGGCGGCTGGTGCTGGGGACGGAGGGACGGGAGCGGGTGGCGGTGGCCGTGCGGGCGGCGGGGGCGGGGGCCGCGGTGCTGGTGGGGGGCGGTGCCCTGCTGGTGGCGGTCTCGTCGGTGTGGCACCTCGGGGCGGCGCGGGGGGCGTTCCTGGAGCTGACCGGGGGCTGGTCGGGGCGGTTCGCGGTGCTGCTGCTGTGCGTGGCGCTGGTGCCGAACGCGGCGGTGTGGGGGGCGGCGTACGCGCTGGGCCCCGGGTTCGTGCTGGGGGCCGGGCACGTGGTGGCGCCGTCGGCCTCCGACCCGGCTCCGCTGCTGCCGCCGTTCCCGTTGCTCGCGGCGGTGCCGGAGGCGGGGGCGGGCGGGGTGCTGAACTGGGGTGCGGCGGTGGTGGCGCTGCTGGGCGGCGGCGCGGTGGGGATGTTCGTGGGGCGGGGTGCCGTGCGGCCCGGCGGACGGGTCTGGTCCTGGAAGCGGACGGTGGGCGTGGTGGGGCTGGCGGGGGTGCTGTGCGCGGTGGGGGCCGGCGTGCTGGCGGGGATGGCCGGAGGGCCGTTGGGAGTGGGGAGCCTGGCCCGGTTCGGGCCGGTGGGGTGGCAGGTGGGGGCGGCGGTGTGGGTGTGGGTGGTGGGGGTGGGGGTACCGGTGGGACTCGCCCTGCGGTGGTGGTGGGGGCGGGGCGGGGCGACGGGTGCGGCCGCGTCTGTGCGGACGTCGGCGCCGGTGCCGCCGCCGGTGGTGCCCGCGCCGGCATCCGGGGCGGACGCCGAGCCGTACGACTTCGAGCGCGAGGAGGGCACCGGGACGCCGTGAACGGCGGGGAGCGTTCTCGTCCCCGCCGCCCCTTCCCGACCCGACTCCGGGGGTTGCCGCCCCCGGACCCCGGCTGCCGGCCCTGAACGGGCCTCGTCCTCCCCCTCCGGAGGGGGACCCCCCGGCCGGGACGAGAGGCCCTAGCTGTTGCCGCCCAGGACGTCCCTCAGCTGTTCCGGCAGAAGGTCGTTGCAGGCCTGCTCGGACTCGTTGGTCAGGGCGTCGTTCGTGCAGGTGTAGTAGTCGCTGTAGACCAGCTGTGCCGTGAAGGTGAGGGCCACCAGGGCCAGCGCCAGGGAGGCGGTGACGATGCCGCTGACGGCCGCCGTGGTCTGGGGGCGGGCGGGCGGCTGGGGGTTGTCCGGGTCGGGGGTGCGCGGCTTGGCGCGCAGTGCGCTGATGCCCCAGTTGAGGGCCAGCGCGCCGAGCAGGAGGGCCACGTAGGGCCAGCCGAAGAGGGCGAAGAAGAAGGCCCACATGCCGCACAGGAGGGCGTAGCGCGCGCGGCGCTGGGACGGGTCGGTGGGGTCCCAGCGCGGGCCGGGAGTGGGGCCGGAGCCGGGTCCGCCCTCGGGAGGACCGCCGGGGCGCTCGCCGAAGCCGCCGCCGGAACGGCCGGGCTGGCGGTCGCTCCACTGGCTGCCCCAGGGGGAGTTCCCGGACGGGGGCTCGCCCTCGCCCTGGGGCGGGCGGCGGGGCTGCCACGGGCGGTCGGGGGTGCCTTCCGGGGGCGGGGCGAAGGGGTTGTCGTCGTTCGGCGGGGAATCCTTCGACGAGGAGCCCTCGTCGCCGCTCGCCCGGCCCGTGGACGCGTCGGGCGGGGTCGCTGGGCGCTCCCGCAGCAGCACGGCGCCGCGCTCCCCTCCCTGCGGTGACTGCGGGGGGAGCGTGAGGAGTCGCAGACTGCGGTCCGGCATCAAGAGAGCGTCTTCCCCTAAGTGATCACGACGGTGCTCACGGCTTGCTGGCCGAGGCGACCGCATACGGCTGTCGGATGTGAGCGGTCACTGGGGAAACGCTCCGCACGACGACCGCGTTCCCGAGCCCGCTCGCCCCAGACGCTACCTTCCGGCCACGCCCCCGTCCCGCGGGGGCCGTCCGGTGTGCCGGTATCGTTGCTGACGGTCGGCCGCTTCGTAGACTTCCCCGTATCCCGGGGCGCGAAGCATTCGTACGAATGCACAAGCGTGGCGTCGTGAGTCGGCCGACGGACAGACGCTCCCCCGAGAAAGGGCCCCATCGTGGCCGCCAAGCCCGAGGCCAAGCGCCTCGTCGTGCTGGTCTCCGGTTCCGGTACGAATCTTCAGGCGCTCCTCGACGAGATCGCCGCGACCGGTGTCGAGGCGTACGGCGCCGAGATCGTCGCCGTCGGCGCCGACCGGGAGGGCGTCGAGGGGCTCGCGCGGGCCGAGCGGGCCGGGATCCCCACCTTCGTGCGCAAGGTGAGGGACTACGACACCCGCGAGGCGTGGGACGCCGCCCTCGCGGAGGCCGTCGCCGCGCACGAGCCCGACCTCGTCGTGTCCGCCGGGTTCATGAAGATCGTCGGCAAGGAGTTCCTGGCGCGGTTCGGTGGGCGGTTCGTGAACACCCACCCCGCTCTGCTCCCCAGTTTTCCGGGTGCCCACGGGGTGCGGGACGCGCTCGCGTACGGCGCCCGGGTGACCGGCTGCACCGTCCACTTCGTCGACGACGGCGTCGACACCGGCCCGATCATCGCGCAGGGCGTGGTGGAGGTCCGGGACGAGGACGACGAGAGCGCGCTGCACGAGCGCATCAAGGAAGTCGAGCGAAGGCTGCTCGTCGAGGTCGTGGGGCGCCTCGCCCGCAACGGCTATCGCATCGAGGGACGAAAGGTAGTTATCCAGTGACCGCCGAGAGCAACGAGAGCACCCAGCGGCCGATCCGTCGCGCGCTCGTCAGCGTCTACGACAAGACCGGCCTCGAAGAGCTGGCCCGCGGGCTGCACGAGGCCGGTGTCACCCTCGTCTCCACCGGGTCCACCGCCTCCCGCATCGCCGCCGCCGGCGTCCCCGTCACCAAGGTCGAGGAGCTGACCGGCTTCCCCGAGTGCCTGGACGGCCGCGTCAAGACCCTGCACCCGCGCGTGCACGCCGGCATCCTCGCCGACCTGCGGCTGGAGGACCACCGGCGGCAGCTCGCCGAGCTGGGCGTGGAGCCGTTCGACCTCGTCGTCGTGAACCTCTACCCGTTCCGCGAGACGGTCGCCTCCGGCGCCTCGCCCGACGAGTGCGTCGAGCAGATCGACATCGGCGGGCCGTCCATGGTGCGCGCCGCCGCCAAGAACCACCCGTCGGTCGCCGTGGTCACCAGTCCGGACCGGTACGCCGACGTCCTCGCCGCGGTCGAGGGCGGCGGCTTCGACCTCGCCACCCGCAAGCGGCTGGCCGCCGAGGCCTTCCAGCACACGGCCGCCTACGACGTCGCCGTCGCCTCCTGGTTCGCCGACGACTACGCGGCCGTCGACGACAGCGGCTTCCCCGACTTCCTGGGCCACACCTACGCGCGCAAGAACACCCTGCGCTACGGCGAGAACCCGCACCAGGGCGCGGCGCTCTACGTCGACGGCACCGGCGGCCTCGCCGAGGCGGAGCAGCTCCACGGCAAGGAGATGTCGTACAACAACTACACGGACACGGACGCCGCCCGCCGTGCCGCGTACGACCACGACGAGCCCTGCGTCGCGATCATCAAGCACGCCAACCCCTGCGGCATCGCGATCGGCGCGGACGTCGCCGAGGCGCACCGCAAGGCGCACGCGTGCGACCCGCTGTCGGCGTTCGGCGGCGTCATCGCGGTCAACCGCCCGGTCTCCAAGGAGATGGCGGAGCAGGTCGCCGAGATCTTCACCGAGGTCATCGTCGCGCCCGGCTACGAGGAGGGGGCCCTGGAGGCCCTCGCCAAGAAGAAGAACATCCGGGTGCTCAAGGCCGAGGGCGCCCCGGCCAACCCGGTCGAGGTCAAGCCCGTCGACGGCGGCGCGCTGCTCCAGGTCACCGACCGGCTCCAGGCCGACGGCGACGACCCGGCCCGGTGGACACTGGCGACCGGCGAGGCCCTGAGCGAGTCCGAGCTGGCCGAGCTGTCCTTCGCCTGGAAGGCCTGCCGGGCCGTGAAGTCCAACGCGATCCTGCTCGCCAAGGACGGCGCCTCGGTCGGCGTCGGCATGGGCCAGGTCAACCGGGTGGACTCCGCGAAGCTCGCCGTCGAGCGGGCCGGCGCGGAGCGCGCGCAGGGGGCGTACGCCGCCTCCGACGCGTTCTTCCCCTTCCCCGACGGGCTGGAGATCCTCGTCGGGGCCGGGGTGAAGGCCGTCGTGCAGCCGGGCGGTTCGGTCCGTGACGAGCTGGTCGTCGAGGCCGCGAAGAAGGCGGGCGTCACCATGTACTTCACGGGGACGCGCCACTTCTTCCACTGACGCCGACGGTCCGCCGCTGACGCGGGGCGGGCGGCCCGGCACCTGCCGGACCGCCCGCCTTCCGCCGTCGGCGCCCGTGGCTCAGGTCAGCCACACGTTGCAGCTGCTCACCCACTTGTGCGAGCGGATGTTGTTGTTCGCGCTCTGGCCGTTGCTGAACGCGTTGTCGGAGAGGTTGTCGGCGAAGTACTCGTACGGCGACAGGCAGGCGTACCCGTCCTGGTACTCCTGGACGTACCAGAACTGCACGACGTCGTTGCCGCCGGTGTAGCCGGCGTTCATGACGGACGACGCCTTGTCCCAGGCGTTCGCGAAACCGCCGCCGGCCGCGTCCCAGTCGGGGTCGTTGCCCGCGGTGACGCCGAGCGGCGTGCCCTGGCAGTCCAGGGCGTCCCAGGCGTAGACGTTGCCGTTGCGGCCCGGCCACTTGTTGTTGCAGCCGGTGGCCCGGACGTCCGGCCCGGCCGCCTGGGCGGTCGTGGCCGGCAGGCCGAGGCCCAGGGCGGTCAGCCCGAGGACGGCCGCCGTGATGGCGAACTTGCGCATGATGATGTCCCCTCGTCGGTTTTCCACGGTGGTGCGGTGGTGATCCGTCAGGCGCGTGGCGGCACGATCCGCACCGCCCGGTCGTACGCCTGCCGTTGGAGGCGCTCGTAGGTGTCGAGCGCGTCGCCGTACCGGTCGCGCAGCCGGTCGACGTAGTGGGCCTCGCGGGCCGCGACGACGGACCTCAGGTCCGCCTCGCGGGCGCAGCGGGCGTCCGCGACCGCCGTCCGGCGCTCCAGCGCGAACGCCTCGTCGGCGCGGGCCGGGCCCAGCCGGGCGGTGTTCGCGCGGATCGCGTCGCGGGCGGCCTGCGGGTCGGCGTGGGCCAGGCCGGCCCCCCTCATGCACCGGGACCAGGCGCGCACGGCCGCGGTCAGTTCCCGGTCGCGCATCAGGTCCTCGCCGTACAGCGCGCGCAGGCCGGTCGCGGTCCTCGCGGCGCGGAACCAGGTGGCGGGGTCGCCGTAGAGGGCCTCCTCCGCCTCGGCCGAGCAGCCGCCGACCCGTTTGCCGACCTCGGTGCCGGTGCCCGGCAGCCGTACCGAGAGGGTCCGGGCGTCGTCGCCGCCGTCGAGGGCCCGGTCGAAGGCGGCCCGGCGGCCGGCGGAGAGCCTCTGCCGGTAGGCGGCGTTGGGGTGGTGCAGCCGGGTCCGTTCGTTCTTCGCCTCGACGGGGCCGCCGTAGCCGTACGTCCGCGCCCAGGCCACGTCGTCCTGCACGTACCGCACGGGGCGGCTCTCGCGCAGGGTGAGGGTGCGGTCCTCCCAGTAGGTGAAGCCGTGGCGGTTCATGCACCGTTTCGTCAGCCGCTGCAGGGCGTCCGTGACGCGCAGCTCCTGCTGCCAGGTCGGCGGCGCCGCTCCGGCCCGCCCGCCCGGACCGCCGTCGTCACCGCTGTCGCCGTCGCCGGTGCATCCGGTCGCGGCGGCCGTGACGACCGCCGCGACCAGGCACATCCGGGCGAACGCGTGCTTGCCGGTCATCGCCCGACCCCCGTTTCCCCCGTGGGTGTCCCGCCCCCGCCGCGAGGGGCGGTGGTTCCACGGTGGCGGCGCGGGAGGCCGACGGGTACCTCGGACGTCTCAGGGTCACTTCCGGCCGGGCGGCGTGTACTCCTTGAGGTGGTGGGCGACGCGGGCGGCGTAGTCGCGGTACTTCGGGGGAACCCCGCCCGCGTCGTTCACCTTCTTGTACGACGTCCGGTAGGCGACGGCGATCAGCACCCGGCGGTCGCCCGGCAGCCGGCGGTCCAGGCGGGGCGCGATCCAGCACAGGTAGCGGCCCATCGCCGGAACGGACTCGGCCGGCGGGAACGGCGGCGAGGGCACGGACTCGCCGGGGGTGCCGTCCTCGTTCATCCACCAGCGCAGCACGCTCGGCGTCCAGCGGGCGATGCCGTACTCGTCCTTGGCGGGGTCGGCGAGGTCCGGGTCGAAGTCGCTCTCCACCTTCAGCATCGCGGCGATCAGGGAGGGGGTGACGTCGCCCTGACGGCAGTCGTGCGCGGTCTCGACGATCAGCAGCCGGTAGGCGGCGGGGACGCCCCGGCCGGTGCGCAGGTCCTCCGCGCCGTACACGGCGGCCGGTACGGCCGTCCCGGTGGCGCCGGCGGTTTCCCGGCCGCCCGCCCCGTCGCCGCCGTCCGCCGACCGGGAGCTGACGCCCCAGCCGAGGACGGCCGCCGCTACCGTGGCGCCCGCCGCCGTGGCCGCGGTCGCGCGCCGGGAGCGGCGGCGCGGCCGGGGCACGGTGCCCGCGGCGGCGGCCTCGACCCGGCGCAGCAGCGCCCCGGCGGCCACGCGCTCCTCGTGCGTACGGGTCAGGCAGTCCCGCACGATCTCGCGCCAGGCGTCCGGTAACCGGGAGGACAGGCGCAGCTCGTCGGTGCCGCGGGCGTAGGCGGCGGCCGCGTCGCGGCGGGCCGTCGGGGTGCCGCCGGGCAGCGGGAAGGCGTGGGTGAGGACGAGGTGGGCGAGGACCCCGAAGGCCCAGACGTCGGCGGAGGGGCGGATGCGGCGGCCGCGTTCGCCGATCTCGGACCACAGGAGTTCGGGCGGGGTGTAGTCGGGGGTGGAGAAGGCGGGCGCGTAGGCGTGGGTGCCCTCGAGTTCGGCGGCCATGTTGAAGTCGGCGAGGCGGACCGAACCGTCCCGCATCAGCAGCACGTTCGCCGGTTTCAGGTCCCCGTGCACCCAGCCCGCCCGGTGCAGCTGGTGGAGGCCTTCGCAGATCTGCGCGAGCAGCTCGGGCCCCTCGGCGGGCCGGGGCGAGCGGGCGAGCAGCGCGGCCAGGGAGCCCTCCGCCTTCTCCAGCACGAGGACGGTGGCGCCGTCGAGTCCGGGGCGGCCGGGGTCGTCGACCGTCAGCGTCTCGTACAGGCGGATCAGCCGGGGGTGGCTCAGCCGCCGGTACAGCTCCACCTCGCGCTCGACGAGGTCCCGCAGATGCGCCAGCCGGCGGGGCGTACTGGTGCCCGTGGGCAGGAACTTCAGCGCCGCCGTCCCCGGCAGCCCCACCCGCGTGCCGGTGTACCGGGCCTCGTAGACGCTGCCGAACGCGCCCGTCGCGAGCGGCGCCCGCACCTCCCAGTCGCCCACCCGGTAGCCGGCCGGCACCGGCACCGCGTACGGCTGCCCGGTCACCGCGCCGTTCGTCTCTCGGCGACGCCCGCCAGCACGACCAGGTCGTCCTCGCGCACCAGGTCGAAGCGGAGGGCCAGGGAGACCAGCGACTCCTTCTTGCCGTTGAGCCGCGGGCCGGTGTCCGCGGTGTCCGGGCCCGGCTTCAGGCGCAGTTTCACGGCCAGGTAGTCGATGTTCCACTGGACGGAGGTGCGGGAGGCCCCGGGCCAGGTGGGGCGCAGCCGGTCCACGACCTGGTCGACGGTGGGCGGCGGGGCGTGCGGCTCCCCGCGCAGCCGGGGCTCGCACAGGGCGGCCAGCACCGCGAAGTAGCGCTTCGTGCGGTCCATGGAGAAGGCGGGCGCGGTGGTGTCGCCGTCCGGACCCGCCCCGTCGGGGCGCCGGTAGTCGTGGCGCGGCGCCCAGACCTGGATCGACAGCAGGTCGCCCGCCGCGGGCAGCACGATCCGCGAGAACTCGAACGGCACGGGGGCGTCGAGCCGGCCCGGCCCGACCTTGATGTGCTCGCCCGCGCCCTCGGGGTTCTCCACCACGTAGGTGTGCCGGGCGGAGAGGTTGCTCAGTATCCAGAAGGCGCCCTGCGCGGTGATCTCGCCCGCCCTGCGGGAGACCCCGTCGTGCGCGATGCGCAGGTCGTTGTCGGCCGCGGACCGCCCGAAGGTCAGCCGCTCGCCCGGCGCGAGCCGGACCTGGCCGCCCCCTCGCGGGTCCTCGGCGGTCGGCGGAGGTACCACGATGATGCTGTACAAGGTGCGTCTCCCCGTGCCCGACGGCTACCGCAGTCAGGTTAGGGCGACGCGCCGGGGCCGTGTCCCCCTTCGGACGGGTCCGACACGGCCCTCGGGCGTGAATGGCGCGAACCGTTCGGCGCACGCGGTACGACGGGCGCCCCCGGTGATCAGAACGGGCGCCCCCCGGCACCGGGTACGGGCGCCCCGCGGGTCCGGGGCCTGCCGGTGGGTCCGGGGCCGCTGGGTCAGTGACGCGGCCGGTGGGTCAGTAGCGCGGCCGGCGGAACCAGCCCGCGCTCTCGCGCTTCGCGCAGAAGACGATCACCAGGATGCTGACGGCGATGAGGATGAGGCCGAGACCCCAGGCCGACAGCATGAAGATGCCGGTGACGATGGCGAACGAGCCGTACACGATGGAGCACACGCGCACGGCGTTGCCGCCCTTGGCGTACTGCAGGAGCAGCACGACGCCGAGGACCGCGAACACGGTGGCCAGGCCCGCCATGAACACCACGATGCCCTTGCCCAGGTCGGCGTAGCGCTCCACGTCCGGGTCGTCGGTCACCCCGGCCTTCAGCATCTCCTCGTCCCACCGGGACAGCACCCACACGTACGAGCCCGCGACGATCAGGTGGGCCAGGGCGATCACGCCCACCAGGGCCTGCGCGACGCGCGTCGGCCGCGGCATCTGCGCCGGGCCGCCGGGGTGGTGGCCGCCCTGGAAGTACGGGTCCCCGCCCGGGTGCGGGTACGCCTGCTGCGGATACGGCTGCTGCTGGTACGGCTGCTGCTGGTACGGCGGGGCCTGCGGGACGCCGTGACCGGGGGCGGGCGGCTGCTGCGGGTGGCCGTAGCCGGGTGCGGCCGGGGGCTGCTGGGGCGGTGGCCCGTAGGGGTTGTTCGGCTCGCCGAAGCTCATGGCGGTCCTTCCTCCGTGTGCACTCGGGTGCGGGGACGACGCGTGGCACGTGCGGAGGAGGGTCGTACGGATGCGGTGCGTCCCCCCGGTGCTGCCCGCGGTACCGGACGTCAATCGTTCGTCAGCGGCCGGTTCGTTGTCCAGCAGGTGACCCGGGACGTTGTGCAAGTGCAACCCGGTGGATCACCGCCGGAGCGGTCGTCGTACCGGCCCGGCGGGGACGTCCGGCGGCGGAGTCACCCGGATTGGAACCGGGAGGGCGTCATCCGGGAGGATGGGTCCATGACCGCCCAGATTCTCGATGGCAAGGCCACCGCAGCCGAGATCAAGTCGGACCTGACCGCCCGAGTGGCGGCGCTGAGGGAGAAGGGCGTCACGCCCGGCCTCGGCACGATCCTCGTCGGGGACGATCCCGGCAGCCAGAAGTACGTCGCCGGCAAGCACCGCGACTGCGCCGAGGTGGGCATCGCCTCCCTCCAGCGCGAACTGCCCGGCACGGCCACGCAGGAGGAGATCGAGGCGGTCGTCCGCGAGCTGAACGAGGACCCGGCCTGCACCGGCTACATCGTCCAGCTCCCGCTGCCCAGGGGCATCGACGAGAACCGCGTACTCGAACTGATGGACCCCGCCAAGGACGCCGACGGCCTGCACCCGACGAACCTCGGCCGCCTCGTCCTCAACGAACCCGCCCCGCTGCCCTGCACCCCCAACGGCGTGCTGACCCTGCTGCGCCGCCACGGCGTCGAGATCAAGGGCGCCGAGGTCGTGGTCGTCGGCCGCGGCGTCACCATCGGCCGCTCGATGCCGCTGCTGCTGACCCGGCGCAGCGAGAACGCCACGGTCACCCAGTGCCACACCGGTACCCGCGACCTCTCGGCGCACCTGAGGCGGGCGGACATCATCGTCGCCGCCGCGGGCTCGGCCCACCTGATCCGCGCCGAGGACGTCAAGCCGGGCGCGGCCGTCCTCGACGTGGGCGTCTCCCGCAACGCGGAGGGCCGGATCGTGGGCGACGTCCACCCGGACGTCCGCGAGGTGGCCGGCTGGATCTCCCCGAACCCGGGCGGCGTCGGCCCGATGACCCGTGCCCAGCTGCTCGTCAACGTGGTCGAGGCGGCGGAGCGCAGTGTCGGCTGACCGCGGGAACCACCCCGACCGCACCGACGCCGGCGACCGCACCGAAGCGGGCGGCCCCACCGACGCCGCGGAGCACTCCGACGCCACGGACCGGGCCGACGGCGCCGCGGCGGCCCGGTCCGCCGAGGAGCAGGCGTTCGTGGAACCTGTCGTCCGCGACCCGGTCAGCGCACCCGACGCCGACGGCGTCCCGCGCCGCACCACCCGCCGCTTCCCCCTGTTCACGCGGGACACCGCCCGCCCCGAGGGCGGCGGCCGGGCCGCGCCCCGAGACGCGCCCGCGCCCGCCCGGCAGTGGCCCGTCCTGGCCGTCCTCGGCCTGGTCGCCCTCGGCCTGCTGGTGACCGCCTTCGACCAGTTCCGCGTCGGCACGATCCTGATCGGCGCCGCCCTGCTCGGCGGCGCCGCCCTGCGCTGGTTCCTGCCCGGCGTCGGCATGCTCGCCGTCCGCTCCCGGTTCACCGACATCGCGACGTACGGCGTGCTGGGCGCGGCGATCGTCCTGCTGGCGCTGATGGCACAGCCCGGCCCGTGGCTGCAGATCCCCTTCCTGAAGGACACCCTGCACTTCACGGTCGACGGCTGACGGCCCCGCCTCCGCGCGCGTACGGCGGCCCGTCCTCTCCCCCGAGAAGGACGGGCCGCCGTCGTGTTCCACGCTGCCGCACGAGGAGCGCGCCGTTCAACGCCCGGCCGCGCGCTGTGGCACAGCGGTGACCGTTCCGCCACCGTGTGCGCGCCCGGCCACAGTCACCCCCGGACCGGGAACCGATCCCGCCGGGGGAGCCGCGGTGCCCGGCCGGACGCTACCGTGGCCGCGGGGGGACACGGCGGTGGGAGGGGGGACCGATGCCTCGCTGGAAGGATCTGCCGGACGCACTGGATCCGCAGGTCCGGGAGTTCGTCACGCGGCTGCGCCGGATCGCGGACGACAGCGGTGCGAGCCCGGCCGCGCTCGCCGACGGCACCGGCTACGGCGAGGCGTCCTGGGAGCGCTACCTCGACGGCCGGCTGCTCGCCCCCAAGGGCGCGGTCGTCGCCCTGGCCGAGGTCACCGGCACCGACCCGGTCCCGCTGATCACCCTGTGGGAACTGGCCGAGCGGGCCTGGAGCCGCTCCGCACTGCGCCACGGCGACGCCACCGAGGCCGTCCTGCTGTCCCGCGCCCGCACGGTGACGAGCCCGGTGCCCGGTCCCGGCCGGCCCGCGCGGCGCCCGGCGGTGTTCCTGGCCGGCGCGCTCGGCGCGGTGGTCGTCGCCGTGGGCGCCTTCCTCCTGACCGACGGCGGACCCGCCGACAGCGGCCGGACCGCCGCCCGGACCCCCGCCACCTCCGCCGCCCCCACCCCCGGTCTGCCGCCGGGCGTGCTGTGCGCCGGCCCCGGCTGCACGGGCAAGGACCCGGAGAAGATGGGGTGCACGGGCGAGCACGTCACCACGGCACGGAGCGTCACCGTCGGCGCGGCCCTGCTGGAGGTCCGCTACAGCGACACCTGCGGCGCCGCCTGGGGCCGCCTCACCGGGGCGGTACCGGGCGACACCGTCCGGGTGACCGTGGGCGGGACGAGCGGGACCGGCGGCATCACCGGCGGCGGCGAGACGATCGCGTACACCCCGATGGCGGCCGTGAAGGAGCCGGGCGAGCTGCGCGCGTGCGCCGAACTGGCCTCGGGGCAGCGGGGCTGCACGTAGGCGGGGACGGCTCCGGCCGCCGGAACCGGCCGGAAAGAAACCGGCGCGCGCGGGAATATCTCGCTCCGCCCCGGGCAGGCGGACGGTACCCCCACGGGAGTCCGGCACGACCCGGCACCCCCACCGGCGGCCGCCCGGTTCCCCCCTCTCCCGGACCGGCGGCCGCCTTTCGCGCCGTCGGGCCGGGGAACGCACGACGTGGTGCGGCGACCGCGACCGGATGTCACTCTGTGGGACGGGCCACACAGCCCCGGACGTACGGCATCCCGGATGCGCGATAGCCTGACCGCTGGTCGATCTCTTGACGCCAAGAGATCGATCAAACGTCCGGGGCAGGGACGCCCCACCGCCAGCTGTCATACGGAGAACGCCATGACCCGCACTCCCGTGAACGTCACCGTCACCGGCGCGGCCGGCCAGATCGGTTACGCACTGCTCTTCCGCATCGCCTCCGGCCAGCTGCTCGGCGCGGACGTGCCGGTCAAGCTGCGCCTCCTGGAGATCACGCCCGCGCTGAAGGCCGCCGAGGGCACCGCCATGGAGCTGGACGACTGCGCGTTCCCGCTGCTCCAGGGCATCGACATCACCGACGACCCGAACGTCGCCTTCGACGGCACCAACGTCGCCCTCCTCGTCGGCGCCCGCCCCCGCACCAAGGGCATGGAGCGCGGTGACCTCCTGGAGGCCAACGGCGGCATCTTCAAGCCGCAGGGCAAGGCCATCAACGACCACGCCGCGGACGACATCAAGGTCCTCGTCGTCGGCAACCCGGCCAACACCAACGCGCTGATCGCCCAGGCCGCCGCCCCGGACGTACCGGCCGAGCGCTTCACCGCGATGACCCGCCTGGACCACAACCGCGCGCTGACCCAGCTCGCGAAGAAGACGGGCTCCACGGTCGCCGACATCAAGCGCCTGACCATCTGGGGCAACCACTCCGCCACGCAGTACCCGGACATCTTCCACGCCACCGTCGCGGGCAAGAACGCCGCCGAGGTCGTCAACGACGAGAAGTGGCTGGCCGAGGACTTCATCCCGACCGTCGCCAAGCGCGGTGCGGCCATCATCGAGGCGCGTGGCGCGTCCTCCGCCGCCTCCGCCGCCAACGCGGCCATCGACCACGTGTACACCTGGGTCAACGGCACCGCCGAGGGCGACTGGGCCTCCATGGGCATCCCGTCCGACGGTTCCTACGGCGTCCCGGAGGGCCTCATCTCCTCCTTCCCGGTCACCACCAAGGACGGCGCGTACGAGATCGTCCAGGGCCTGGACGTCAACGAGTTCTCCCGCGCCCGCATCGACGCCTCCGTGCAGGAGCTGGCCGAGGAGCGCGAGGCGGTCCGCGCGCTCGGCCTCATCTGAGCCACAGTTCACCGCACCACCGCACCAGCGCACTTCCCGATCCCCGGGCGGCACCGGCCGTCCGGGGATCGGTGCGTCCGGGGCCCTGCCGGGCCCACGCCGTCCGGGGTTCCGCCCGTTTCCGTCCACTTCCGCCCGCGTTCTCCGTGACGCCGCGCACTTTCGGCCGTGGATTGCGCATGCCATCAGGGCCGAAGGGCATGCGCTCACGGTCCCGAGGGGTGACGCCGGTGTCACCGAGGGGAACGGAACCGGAACGGAAGGCGATCCCGATCATGACGGACAGCGCGGACAGGGCGGACGGTACGGAACTCCAGGCGCGCAGGACCATCTGCGCGGGCGGCGAATGGCGCGCGGCCGTGTCCGGCGCCACGCGCGAGATCCTCGACCCCGCGGACGCCCTGCCGTTCGCCCTGGTCGCGGAGGGCGACGAGAAGGACGCCGATCTCGCGGTGGCGGCGGCCCGGCAGGCCTTCGACCACGGCGACTGGCCGCGCACCCCCGCCGCCGAACGCGCCGCGCTGCTGCGCCGCGTGGCCGGGCTCCTCGTACGCGACCGCGAAGAGCTCGGCCTGCTGGAGAGCCGGGACGCGGGCAAGACCGTCGAGGAGGGCCGCGTCGACATCGACTGTGTCGCCGACGCCTTCCGCTACTTCGCCGACCTCGTCGCCGCGGAGGCCCCCGGCCGGGTCGTCGACGCGGGCTCGCCCGACGTCCACAGCGTCGTCGTCCACGAACCGGTCGGCGTGTGCGCGCTGATCACCCCCTGGAACTACCCCCTCTTGCAGGCCAGTTGGAAGATCGCCCCGGCGCTCGCCGCCGGCAACACCTTCGTGGTCAAGCCCAGCGAGATCACCCCGCTGACCACGGTCGCGCTCATCGGCCTGCTCGCCGAGGCCGGCCTGCCCGACGGCGTCGCCAACATCGTCACCGGCCCCGGTCACTCGGTCGGCGCCCGCCTCGCCGAGCACCCCGACGTCGACCTGGTCTCCTTCACCGGCGGCCTGGCCAGCGGCACCAAGGTCGCGCAGGCCGCCGCCCCCGGCGTCAAGAAGGTCGCCCTCGAACTCGGCGGCAAGAACCCCAACGTCGTCTTCGCCGACGCCTGCGCCACCGAGGAGGGCTTCGACACCGCCGTCGACCAGGCCCTCAACGCGGCCTTCATCCACAGCGGCCAGGTCTGCTCGGCGGGCTCCCGCCTCATCGTCGAGGAGTCCGTCCGCGACCGCTTCGTCACCGACCTCGCCCGCCGGGCCGGCCGGATCCGCCTCGGCCGCGGCACCGAGGACGGCGTCGAGTGCGGCCCCCTCGTCTCCGCGCAGCAGCGCGCGAAGGTCGAGGCGTACGTCGAGTCGGCGCTCGCCGAGGGCGCCGTACTGCGCTCCGGCGGCAAGCGCCCCGACCCCTGCCCGCAGCGGCCGCGGGACGGCTACTTCTACGAGCCGACCGTCCTCGACCACTGCCACCGCGAGATGCGCGTCGTCCGCGAGGAGGTCTTCGGCCCGGTCCTCACCGTCGAGACCTTCCGCACCGAGGACGAGGCGGTCGCCCTCGCCAACGACACCGAGTACGGCCTCGCGGGCGCCGTCTGGACCGCCGACGCGGGCCGCGCGCGCCGGGTCGCCGGCCGGCTCCGCCACGGCACCGTCTGGATCAACGACTTCCACCCCTACCTCCCGCAGGCGGAGTGGGGCGGCTTCGGCAGGAGCGGCGTCGGCCGTGAACTCGGCCCCGCCGGCCTCGCCGAGTACCGCGAGACCAAGCACGTCTACCAGAACCTGGCGCCGAAGCCGGTCCGCTGGTTCGCGGGCTGACCCGCAACCCTCACGCCCGGCCCACCCGCGACCCCGCTCGCCCGGCCCACCCGCGACCCCGCTCGCCCGCCCCCTCCAGGAGTCCTCATGCCCGAGACCCCCCACGTCTACGACTACGTCGTGATCGGCGGTGGCACCGCCGGCTCCGTCATCGCCTCCCGCCTCACCGAGAATCCCGACGTCACCGTCGCCGTCGTCGAGGGCGGCCCCAGCGACGTCGGCCGCGACGACGTCCTCACCCTGCGCCGCTGGATGGGCCTGCTCGGCGGCGAACTCGACTACGACTACCCCACCACCGAACAGCCGCGCGGCAACTCCCACATCCGGCACAGCCGTGCCCGCGTCCTCGGCGGCTGCTCCTCCCACAACACCCTCATCGCCTTCAAGCCGCTCCCCTCCGACTGGGACGAGTGGGAGGCGGCCGGTGCCGACGGCTGGGGCGCGGCCGCCATGGAGACGTACTACGCCCGCCTGCTGAACAACATCGTCCCGGTCGACGAGAAGGACCGGAACGCCATCGCCCGCGACTTCGTCGACGCGGCGCAGGCCGCACTCGGAGTACCCCGCGTCGAGGGCTTCAACCAGAGGCCGTTCACCGAGGGGGCCGGCTTCTTCGACCTGGCCTACCACCCCGAGGACAACAAGCGCTCCAGCGCCTCGGTCGCCTATCTGCACCCGGTCATGGACGAGCGTCCGAACCTGCGCATCCTCCTGGAGACCTGGGCCCACCGGCTGGAGCTGGACGGCACCCGGGCGACGGGCGTGCGGGTACGCGCGGCCGACGGCGAGGAGTTCACCGTCCGGGCCCGCCACGAGGTCCTGCTGTGCGCGGGCGCCGTGGACTCGCCCCGCCTGCTCCTGCACTCCGGCATCGGACCGAAGGCCGACCTGGACGCCCTCGGCATACCCGTCGTCCACGACCTGCCCGGCGTCGGCGAGAACCTCCTCGACCACCCCGAGTCGGTGATCGTGTGGGAGACGCACGGCCCGATCCCCGAGAACTCCGCGATGGACTCCGACGCGGGCCTGTTCGTGCGCCGCGACCCCGAACACGCGGGCCCCGACCTGATGTTCCACTTCTACCAGATCCCCTTCACGGACAATCCGGAGCGCCTCGGCTACGAACGCCCGCCCCACGGCGTCTCGATGACCCCCAACATCCCGAAGCCGAGGAGCCGCGGCCGCCTGTACCTGACCAGCGCGGACCCCGCCGTGAAGCCCGCCCTGGACTTCCGCTACTTCACCGACGAGGACGACTACGACGGCCGCACTCTCGTCGACGGGATCAGGATCGCCCGCGAGATCGCGAAGACCGAGCCGCTCGCCGGCTGGCTCAAGCGCGAGGTGGCCCCCGGCCCGCACCTCACCGGCGACGAGGAACTGAGCGAGTACGCCCGCAAGGTCGCCCACACCGTCTACCACCCGGCGGGCACCTGCCGCATGGGCGCGCCCGACGACGGACTGGCCGTCGTCGACCCGCAGCTGCGGGTCCGCGGCCTGGACGGGCTGCGCATCGCCGACGCGTCGGTGTTCCCGACCATGACCGCCGTGAACCCCATGATCGGTGTGCTGATGGTCGGCGAACGGGCGGCCGAACTGGTCGGCGGACGGCCGGACGCCGAAACCGCCGAAACCGGTGGAAACAGTGAAAGGGCGGACGGCGTGACCGCCGAGCGGGCCGCGGGCCCGGTCGGAGGCGGTGCGCGATGACCACGAGCCCCGCCACCCCCGCGGTCCCCGCCCCCGTCTTCTCCGTCGAAGGCCTCTGGAAGGTCTTCGGCCCGAAGCCCGAACGCGTCCCCCTCGACCCGGAGCTGGCCGCCCTCCCGGCCGCCGAGCTGCGCTCCCGCACCGGCTGCACGGCCGCCGTCCGGGACGTCTCCTTCGATGTCCGCAAGGGCGAGGTCTTCGTCGTGATGGGCCTGTCCGGCTCCGGCAAGTCCACCCTCGTGCGCTGCCTGACCCGGCTGATCGAGCCGACGGCCGGCACCATCGTCGTCGACGGCGAGGACGTCCGCGCGATGGACCGCACCCGTCTGCGCGAACTCCGCCGCCACCGCGCCGCGATGGTCTTCCAGCACTTCGGCCTGCTCCCGCACCGCACGGTCCTCGACAACGTGGCGTACGGCCTGGAGATCCAGGGCGTCGGCAGGTCCGAGCGCCGCGAGCGGGCCGGCGAGGTCGTCGCCAAGGTCGGCCTGGCGGGCATGGAGCACCGCAGGCCCGGCCAGCTGTCCGGCGGCCAGCGCCAACGGGTCGGACTGGCACGGGCGTTGGCCGTGGACCCGGAGGTCCTCCTCTTCGACGAGCCGTTCAGCGCGCTCGACCCGCTGATCCGCCGGGACATGCAGGAGGAGGTGATCCGCCTGCACCGCGAGGAGGGCCGCACGATGGTCTTCATCACCCACGACCTGAGCGAGGCGCTCAAGCTCGGCGACCGCATCGCCCTCATGCGGGACGGCCGCGTCGTCCAGCTCGGCACCCCGGAGGAGATCGTCGGCTCGCCCGCCGACGACTACGTCCGCGCGTTCGTCCGCGACGTCCCCCGCGAGCAGGTCCTCCCCGTCCGCACCGCCATGCGCGCCGCGACCCCGGCGGACGCGGGCCACGGCCCGGCCGTCGCCTCCGACGCCACGGTCTCCGAGGCCATCGAAGCGGTCGCCCGCACCGGCACCCCGGCCCGGGTGATGGACGACGGCCGCTGCGTGGGAGTCGTCGACTCCGACGCCCTGCTGGGGGTCGTCGCGGGGACGACACCCGGTGCCGCGACGGGGGCGGAACCCCGTCAGGAGGCCGTCTGATGGCGACGATCACCGCCCCCGCCCTCCGCGTCCCCCTCCTCGGCGTCCTGCGCAGCCGCGTCGTCCGCAAACTCCTCGTCCTCGCCCTCGCGGCGGCGGTCCTCGCCCCCCTCGCCCACGCCCGCTGGCACAGCGGGACCTGGCCCGCCGCCCTCACCGTCGACCTGACCGGCCCGCTGACCCGCGCCAACGACTGGATCATCGACAACCGGGACAGCCACCCCCTGTTCCTCTACTTCTTCGGCCACATCAGCAACGCCGTCGTCCTCTCCGTGCGCGCCGTCTACCTGTTCCTGCTGGCCGCGGGCTGGGCCGGCGTCACCGCGCTCGGCGCGGTCGTCGCCTGGCGCACGGCGGGCGTACGGCTGGCGCTCGGCACGGCCGCCGCGTTCCTGGCCTGCGGCCTGCTCGGCATGTGGGTGCCGACCATGCAGACCCTCGCCCTCATGGTGGTCGCCGTCCTCGCGTCCGTCGTCGTGGGCGCGCTGCTGGGCCTCGCCGCCGGCCTCTCCGACCGCATGGACCGCGCCCTGCGCCCGGTCCTGGACACCATGCAGGTGCTGCCGGCCTTCGCCTACCTGCTCCCCGTGGTCCTGGTGTTCGGCATCGGCGTCCCGGCGGCCGTCCTGGCCACCGTCGTCTACGCCGCCCCGCCCATGGCCCGCCTCACCTCGCTCGGTCTGCGCGGCGCCGACAAGGAGGTCCTGGAGGCGGTCGAGTCGCTCGGCGCCACCGCCCGCCAGCGCCTGCTGACCGCCCGCATCCCGCTGGCCCGCAGGGAACTCCTCCTCGGCCTCAACCAGACGATCATGATGGCGCTGTCGATGGCGGTCATCGCGTCGGTGATCGGCGGCGGCGGACTCGGTGACCGCGTCTACCAGGCGCTCGCCTCGGTGGACGTGGGCGCGGCCCTCGCGGCCGGCGTCCCCGTCGTGCTGCTCGCGGTCGTCCTCGACCGGGTGACGGCCGCCGCCGGACGCGGCACCGAACCGGCCCACGGCCGCCGCACCACGTACGCCCTGCTCGCCGCCGCCGCGGCCCTCGCCGTCGCCGTACGGCCGGCCGGCCGATCCGACTGGCCGGACGCGTGGACGGTCGCCGTCGCCGAACCGGTCAACCGCGTCGTCGACTGGATGACCGGCCACCTCTACTCCGGCGTGCCCGTCGTCGGCGGCACCGCCGACTGGGCGGCCCACTTCACCACCTGGGTCCTGGACCCGGTCCGCGACGGCCTCCTGTGGCTGCCCTGGTGGTCGGTGCTGCTGCTGGTCGCCGCGCTCGCCTGGCCGATCGGCACCTGGCGCACCGCGCTGACCGCCACCCTGGCCATGGCCGCGACCGGTGTGCTCGGCGTGTGGGAGCCGTCCCTGGACACGCTGTCGCAGGTCCTCGCGGCGGTCGCCGTCACCCTCGTGCTGGGCTTCGCCACCGGAGTCGCGGCGGCCCGCAGCGACCGCGTCGAGCGGCTGCTGCGCCCCGTCCTGGACGTCTTCCAGACGATGCCGCAGTTCGTCTACCTCATTCCCGTCGTCGCCCTGTTCGGCGTCGGCCGCGCACCGGCGGTCGCCGCGGCCGTCGTCTACGCGCTGCCCGCCGTCGTGCGCATCACCACCCAGGGCCTGCGCCAGGTCGACCCGGCCGCCCTGGAATCCGCCCGCTCGCTCGGCGCGACCGGCGGCCAGCAACTGCGCCAGGTCCAGCTCCCGCTGGCCCGGCCCGCGCTGCTGCTCGCCGTCAACCAGGGCGTCGTCCTGGTCCTCGCCGTCGTCGTCATCGGCGGCCTGGTCGGCGGCGGCGCCCTCGGCTACGACGCCGTCTTCGGCCTCGCCCAGGGCGACCTCGCGACCGGTCTGGTGGCCGGCGCCGCGATCGTCTGCCTCGGCCTGATGCTCGACCGCGTCACCCAGCCGGCCGCCCGGCGCACCGAGAAGGGAGCCTGACATGCGACTGCGTACGACCGCCGCGGCGGCGGGCCTGCTGCTGCTGACCGGCTGCGGCGCCGCCGACATGACCGAGCAGGCCTCGCCCTTCGCAGGCGCCGGCGGCGCGAGGACCGTGACCCTGTCCGTCCAGTCCTGGGTGGGCGCGCAGGCCAACGTGGCCGTCGCCCAGTACCTGCTGGAGCACGAACTCGGCTACCGCGTCGACACCGTCCAGGTCGACGAGGTGCCCGCCTGGGACGCCCTCAGCCAGGGCCGCGTCGACGCGCTCCTGGAGGACTGGGGCCACCCCGACCAGGAGCGGCGCTACGTCGACGACAAGAAGACCATCGCGCGCGGCGGCGACCTCGGCGTCACCGGACACATCGGCTGGTACGTCCCCACGTACTTCGCGAAGGCGCACCCCGACGTCACCGACTGGAAGAACCTGAACAAGTACGCCGCGCGGTTCCGCACCGCGGAGAGCGGCGGCAAGGGCCAGCTGATGGACGGCTCCCCGTCGTACGTCACCAACGACAAGGCCCTGGTGGAGAACCTGGACCTGGACTACCAGGTCGTCTTCGCCGGCTCCGAGGCCGCGCAGATCACCCAGATCCGCCGGTTCGCCGAGGAGCGGAAACCCTTCCTGACCTACTGGTACGCCCCGCAGTGGCTGTTCGAGAAGGTCCCGATGACCGAGGTGAAGCTGCCCGCGTACGAGGAGGGCTGCGACGCCGACCCGCGGAAGGTCGCCTGCGGCTACCCGCACACCCCGCTGGAGAAGTACCTCAACGCGGACTTCGCGAGGACCGGCGGCCGGGCGGCGGCCTTCCTGAAGAAGTTCAGGTGGACCACCGAGGACCAGAACATGGTCTCCCTGCTGATCGCCGACCAGAAGCTCAGCCCGGAGGAGGCGGCGAAGAGGTGGGTGGACAGCCACGAGCCGACCTGGCGCGCGTGGCTGTCCTGACGGGACCCGGCTACGGCCTGTCGCGCAGCCGCGCGGCGATCTCCGTGACCGCAGCCGTCGCCCGCTGCTGCACCCCCGGCCCGAACGTGACCCGGGTGGCCCCGAGTTCGCCGAGTTCGGCGGGCGAGGGGCCCTCGCCGACCCGCGCGAACACGTTGACCGGCCCCTCGGTCCCCGCCCGCAGCAGCGGCAGCACGGCGGTGGGGGCGCCGATCGGGTACACGCAGTCGGCGCCGGCGGCCACGTACAGCGCGGCCCGCTCGAGGGCCCGCGCCGGGTCGGGCTCGCCCCGCAGGAAGGTGTCGATCCGCGCGTTCACGAACAACCGGCCGGCGGCGGCCGCGCACACCTCGGCGAGCCAGTCGGCGTGGGCACGCGCGTCCTTGAGGACGCCCCCGCGCGAGTCCTCCAGGTTGCAGCCCACGGCCCCCGCCTCCAGCAGCCGCTCGACCAGTTCCCCCGGCGGCAGGCCGTAGCCGTCCTCGACGTCCGCCGAGACCGGCACGTCCACGGCGCGGGTGATGCGCCCGACCGCCGCGAACATCTCCTCGGCCGGCGTCTCCCCGTCCGCGTGGCCGAGCGAGGCGGCGACCCCCGCGCTCGGCGTGGCCAGCGCCGGGAAACCGGCGTCGGCGAGGGCGCGGGCGCTGGCCGCGTCCCACGGCCCCGGCAGGACCAGGGGGTCGTCGGGGAGCCGCCCGCGGTGCAGGGCGCGGAAGGTGTCGGCCTTGGTCACCATGACGCGCTCCCCGGTGCCGCGTCGCGGGTGTCCGCCGTGCCGAGGATCACCGGTGCTGCCCCGGCCGGTAGTGACCGGGCACCAGCCGGCAGGTCACGCCGAACCGGTTCCACGCGTTGATCACCGTGATCGCGGCGATCAGCTGCGCCAGCTCCGCCTCCCCGAAGTGCCCGGCGGCCCGCTCGTACACCGCGTCCGGCACGAACCCGTCCGTCAGCACCGTCACCGCCTCGGTGAGCGCCAGCGCCGCCAGCTCCCGCTCGGTGTAGAAGTGCCCGGACTCCTCCCAGGCGCTGAGCTGCACGATCCGCTCCACGCTCTCCCCGGCCGCGAGGGCGTCCTTGCTGTGCATGTCCACGCAGAGCGCGCAGCGGTTGAGCTGCGAGGCGCGGATCTTCACCAGCTCCAGCAGCGTCGCGTCGAGGCCCTTGCGGGCGGCGGCGTCCAGCCGGACCATCGCCTTGTAGACCTCGGGGGCCAGCTCGGCCCAGGCCAGTCGGGGGGTGTGCTCGGGGGCGTGGGCCACGGTCGTCGTGCTGTCGGTTCCGTTCGTCATGCCCTCGACCCTAGGAGCCGGGCTGCCCACGGGTATGGTCCATTTCCATGGCGGAATCCTGGGCCACTCTGGGCGTCGACCTGCACCTGGAACCGGCCGGTCCCGGTCTGCGGCGCGGGCTGACCGACGCCCTGCGCGAGGCCGTCCGCGGCGGCCGGCTGGCACCCGGCACCCGGCTGCCCTCCTCCCGCACGCTCGCCGTCGACCTCGGCATCGCCCGCAACACCGTCGCCGACGCCTACGCCGACCTGGTCGCCGAGGGCTGGCTGACCGCCCGGCAGGGCTCCGGCACACGCGTGGCGGACCGCGCCGTCGTCCCCCCGGCCGGTGCGGCGGCCCCGCACCGGCAGCACCGCCGCCCGGCGTTCGACCTGCGCCCGGGCACCCCCGACCTCGCCTCCTTCCCCCGGGCCGAGTGGCTCAAGGCCGCCCGCCGCGCCTTCACCGCCGCCCCCAACGACGCCCTCGGCTACGGCGACCCGCGCGGCCGCGTCGAGCTGCGCACCGCCCTCGCCGGCTACCTCGCCCGTGCCCGCGGCGTGCGCACCGACCCCGGACGCGTCCTCGTCGTCGCCGGGTTCGTGCACGCCCTCCAGGTGCTCGGCACAGTGCTGCGCGCCCGCGGGGTCCGCACGGTCGCCGTCGAGTCGTACGGCCTCGACGTGCACGAGCAGCAGCTGAGGGCGGCCGGACTGCGGACCGTGCCGCTGCCCTTCGACCGGCTCGGCACCGACCCCGCGGGCCTGAGCGGCGTCGGAGCGGTCCTCCTCACCCCCGCCCACCAGTTCCCGATGGGCGTGCCCCTGCACCGCGACCGGCGGGCGGCCCTCGTGCACTGGGCGCGCAGCACCGGCGGACTGGTCCTGGAGGACGACTACGACGGCGAGTTCCGCTACGACCGCCAGCCCGTCGGCGCCCTCCAGGGCCTCGACCCCGACCACGTCGTGTACCTGGGCACCGCCAGCAAGTCCCTCGCCCCCGCCCTGCGGCTCGGCTGGGCGGTACTGCCGCCCGGCCTCGCCGAGGAGGCCGCCGGCGCCAAGGGCGGCATCGACACCTGCGGCGTCCTCGATCAGCTGACCCTGGCCGAGTTCCTCACCTCCGGCGCCTACGACCGCCACGTCCGCTCGGCCCGCCTGCGCTACCGCCGCCGCCGCGACGCCCTGGTCACGGCCCTGGCCGAACACGCCCCCGAAGCCCACGTGACCGGCATCGCGGCCGGCCTGCACGCCGTGGTGGGCCTCCCGCCCGGCACCGAGCAGCCGGTGGTCCAGGCGGCGGCCTGGCAGGGCCTGGCCCTGTACGGCCTCTCCCGCTTCCGCCACCCATCGGCCCGCACCGCCCCCCTGGACGCCCTGGTGGTCGGTTACGCCACCCCACCGGACCACGCCTGGACAGGAGCCCTGACCGCACTGTGCCGGGCCCTGCCGTGACCGCCGGACGCCCTCGGCCCGCCGGGCCCGCACCCCGGTGAGAAGGGCGTACGCCCGTTCCGGGGGCGGGGCCGACCGCCCCCTCCGCCGTCGCTCGCATGGTGGACGTCGCGCCTTCGGTGTCCGGCGGCCCCGGTAGGCTGGCGGGCAGGCCGTGACTGGCGCGCTGGGATGGGACGGACCATCGGGGAGCGGCCTGCAGTGACCGAGTGCCGTGCGCCTGGGCCAGACCGAGACCGTGACCGCTTGCACGCCACGCCATCCGGAGGCCGACGTCATGTCAGAGCAGCAGCCCCTCTCCACCGAGTCCACCGCCTTCCGCGCCGCCCTCGACGTGGTCCGCGCCGTCGAGCCGCGCGTCGCCGACGCGATCGGCCAGGAGCTCGCCGACCAGCGCGAGATGCTCAAGCTGATCGCCTCCGAGAACTACGCCTCCCCGGCCACCCTCCTCGCGATGGGCAACTGGTTCAGCGACAAGTACGCCGAGGGCACCGTCGGCCGCCGCTTCTACGCCGGCTGCCGCAACGTCGACACCGTCGAGTCCCTCGCCGCCGAGCACGCCCGCGAACTCTTCGGCGCCCGCCACGCCTACGTCCAGCCGCACTCCGGCATCGACGCCAACCTGGTCGCCTTCTGGGCCGTCCTCGCCGACCGGGTGGAGGCGCCCTTCCTGGAGAAGACCGGCGACCGCCAGGTCAACGACCTCTCCGAGGCCGACTGGGCCGAACTGCGCCGGGCCTTCGGCAACCAGCGCATGCTCGGCATGTCCCTGGACGCCGGCGGCCACCTCACCCACGGCTTCCGCCCCAACATCTCCGGCAAGATGTTCGACCAGCGCTCCTACGGCACCGACCCGGCCACCGGCCTGATCGACTACGACGCGCTGCGCGCCACGGCCCACGAGTTCAAGCCGCTCATCATCGTCGCCGGCTACTCCGCGTACCCCCGGCTGGTGAACTTCCGGATCATGCGGGAGATCGCCGACGAGGTGGGCGCGACCCTGATGGTCGACATGGCGCACTTCGCCGGCCTGGTCGCGGGCAAGGTGCTGACCGGCGACTTCGACCCGGTCCCGCACGCCCAGATCGTCACGACCACCACCCACAAGTCGCTGCGCGGCCCGCGCGGCGGCATGGTCCTGTGCGACGACTCCCTCAAGGATCAGGTGGACCGCGGCTGCCCGATGGTCCTCGGCGGCCCGCTCCCGCACGTCATGGCCGCGAAGGCGGTGGCCCTGGCCGAGGCCCGGCAGCCCGCCTTCCAGGACTACGCCCGGCGCATCGTCGACAACTCCCGCGCGCTGGCGGAGGGGCTGACGCGCCGCGGCGCGACCCTCGTCACCGGCGGCACCGACAACCACCTCAACCTGATCGACGTCGCCACGTCCTACGGCCTCACCGGCCGCCAGGCCGAGTCGGCCCTCCTCGACTCGGGCATCGTCACCAACCGCAACGCGATCCCCGCCGACCCCAACGGCGCCTGGTACACCTCCGGCATCCGGGTCGGCACCCCCGCGCTGACCACGCGCGGCCTCGGCACGGCCGAGATGGACGAGGTCGCGGCCCTGATGGACCGCGTCCTGACGACGGCGGAGCCGGGCACGACGAAGTCGGGCGCCCCGTCGAAGGCCTCCCACGTCCTGGACGAGAAGGTCTCCGACGAGATCTCCCGGCGGGCGACCGACCTGGTGGCGGGCTTCCCGCTGTACCCGGAGATCGACCTCGGCTGAGGCACCCCGCGCGGGGGGGCGGGGCCGCGACCGGCCCCGCCCCCGCGGCACTCCCCACCCTCCTGAACCACCCCCGCGGCTCTGAGACAATGGTGGGCATGGCGAATGACCGTCCCCGCGTGCTCTCCGGGATCCAGCCCACCGCAGGCTCGTTCCACCTCGGCAACTACCTCGGCGCCGTCCGTCAGTGGGTGGCCCTCCAGGAGTCCCACGACGCGTTCTACATGGTCGTCGACCTGCACGCGATCACGGTTCCGCAGGACCCGGGGGAACTGACCGCCAACACCCGGCTGGCCGCCGCGCAGCTGCTCGCGGCCGGGCTCGACCCGGACCGGTGCACGCTGTTCGTGCAGAGCCACGTCCCCGAGCACGCCCAGCTCGCCTGGGTCATGAACTGCCTCACCGGCTTCGGCGAGGCCTCCCGCATGACCCAGTTCAAGGACAAGTCCGCCCGGCAGGGCGCCGACCGTGCCTCGGTCGGCCTGTTCACCTACCCGATCCTCCAGGTCGCGGACATCCTGCTGTACCAGGCCGACGAGGTGCCGGTCGGCGAGGACCAGCGGCAGCACATCGAGCTGACCCGTGACCTCGCCGAGCGCTTCAACGGCCGCTTCGGCGAGACCTTCACGATCCCGAAGCCGTACATCCTGAAGGAGACCGGCAAGATCTACGACCTTCAGGACCCGTCGATCAAGATGAGCAAGTCGGCGTCCACGCCGAAGGGCCTCATCAACCTGCTCGACGAGCCGAAGGCCACCGCGAAGAAGGTCAGGAGCGCGGTCACGGACACCGACACGGTCATCCGCTACGACACCGAGAACAAGCCGGGCGTGAGCAACCTCCTCGGCATCTACTCGACCCTCACCGGCACGAGCGTCCCGGAGCTGGAGCGGCAGTACGAGGGCAAGCTGTACGGCGCCCTCAAGACGGACCTCGCCGAGGTCGTCGTCGACTTCGTCACGCCGTTCCGGGACCGCACCCAGCAGTACCTGGACGACCCCGAGACGCTCGACTCGATCCTGGCCAAGGGCGCGGAGAAGGCCCGCGCCGTCGCCGCGGAGACGCTGGCCCGGACGTACCAGAAGGTGGGCTTCCTGCCCGCCAAGCACTGAGGGCGCACCACCGCACGCACGTTCCACCGGGCAGAGCGCTGCACATCACTTCCGCTGCGCCTGCCCTCGACACGGCCGTGGCCGTACAGTCGATAGCCGTACGACTGAGCACGAACCAGGCACCGGGCCGGCGCCCGGCACATCCGACGCGACGAAGGAGACGACGTGGGGACCGTAACGATCGGCGTGTCGATCGCGGTCCCGGAGCCTCACGGCAGCCTGCTCCAGGAGCGGCGCGCGGGCTTCGGCGACGCCGCAGCTCACGGTATCCCCACCCACGTCACGCTGCTGCCGCCGACCGAGATCGACGCCGGCGCCCTCCCGGCCGTCGACGCGCACCTGACCTCGGTGGCCGAGGCGGGCCGCCCGTTCCCGATGCGGCTGAGCGGCACCGGCACCTTCCGGCCCCTGTCGCCCGTGGTGTACGTGCAGGTGGTCGAGGGGGTCTCGGCCTGCGCCTGGCTGCAGCAGCGGATCCGTGACGCCTCCGGGCCGGTCGCCCGCGACCTCCAGTTCCCCTACCACCCGCACGTCACGGTGGCGCACGGCATCGACGAGGCGGCCATGGACCGCGCGTACGAGGAACTCGCCGACTACCGGGCCGAATGGTCCTGCACCGGCTTCGGCCTCCACGAGCAGGGCGCCGACGGCATCTGGCGCAAGCTCCGCGAGTACGCCTTCGGCGGCCCGGTCGTCCCCCCGCAGGCCGCCCACGGGGACCGCGACTCCCTCCCCCGCCCGCTGATCGACAGGGCCTAGGGCGTGTTTCGAAAGTAGCGTCGTCTGCCCGAAGGGCAGGCCCGGCGGCGTCTGGTGCGTGCGATCGCAAGGCGGAGGGTCGCCCCGA
>NZ_JBFBCB010000047.1:0-62839 GCF_040682975.1 Streptomyces sp. NPDC051051 | reverse complement strand
CCCCGATACTGGTTGTATCGGGGCGACCCCGACAACGCGGCGAGCGTGCGTGCCAGGCGTCGCCGGGCAGACGGGACTTTCGAAACACGCCCTAGACCGCGCAGATCGCGCAGACCGGGCAGATCGCGCGGTTCACCGCGTCGGTCCGATGCCGCTGCCGACCCCGCCGCCCGTGTCCGCGTCGCCGACCGGGCGGATGCCCTTGGTGATGCGGTCCATGTCGGCGAGCGGCGGCCCGTCGTCGCCCGCGTCGAAGACGTACCGGACGAGGACGGGGGCCTCGGTGCCGACGGTGGACGGGAAGACCAGGGACTGGACGTAGCCGCCGGGTCCCTCGGAGGTCGTCACCCGCCGGCGGACGTAGTACCCGGCGCGGCCCGCGACCGCGACCTGCCCGGCGGCCACCGGCCGGTGGGACTCGATGCCGCCGAAGGGGCGTCGGCGTACTCGGGCAGGACCCAGCCCTCGGGCAGCGGGAGCGTGATGCCGTTCAGCTCGTCGACGACGGCGGACGGGTCGGTGGACGGGTCGGCCGAGGGTGCGGGGGTGGGGACGTCCGCCGTCGTCGCGGGCGCGGAGGGGGTGCCGGCCGGCGGGGCCGCGTCGGGTCGGGTGCCCGCGCCGTCGTTCCCGCGCAGGACGACGGCTCCGGTCACGACCGCCGCGACCAGGACGGCCGCCACGACCACCGGGGCGACCGCCCGGGACCGGCCGCCGGGCGGCGGACCGCCGGGACCGGCCGGCGCCGCGGGACGGTCGGGGACCGGACCCGTCGGCGGTCCGAAACTCCCGCCGACCGGACCCGCAGGTGGTCCGAGACCCCCGCCGACCGGTGCCACCGGCGGTCCGAAACCCTCCGGGACCGGTGCGCCCGGTGCGCCCGGCGGGGCCGACGGTCCGGAGCCCGCCGCCGGTGCGGCGGGAGGCTCCGGGGTGCGCCGGTGGCCGGTCCAGGCGGTGCCGTCCCACCAGCGTTCCCGGTGAGGAGCCGTCGGGTCGCCGTACCAGCCGGGCGGGGGCGTCATGCTCATCCCGGCACTGTAGGGCGCGGCCTACAGCGGGGTGACGTACGCCCCGGAGATGCCGCCGTCGACCAGGAAGTCGGCGGCGTTGACGAAGGAGGAGTCGTCGCTGGCCAGGAAGGCGACGGCGGCGGCGATCTCGTCGGCCTCGGCGAACCGCCCGGCCGGGATGTGGACGAGACGGCGGGCCGCCCGCTCGGGGTCCTTGGCGAACAGTTCCTGGAGCAGCGGGGTGTTGACCGGTCCGGGGCAGAGGGCGTTCACGCGGATGCCCTCCCGCGCGAACTGCACGCCCAGTTCGCGGGACATGGCGAGGACGCCGCCCTTGGAGGCCGTGTACGAGATCTGGGAGGTGGCGGCGCCCATCCTCGCCACGAAGGACGCCGTGTTGATGATGGAGCCCTTGCCCTGGCGCCGCATGTAGGGGATGGCGGCCTTGCAGCACAGGTAGACGGAGGTGAGGTTGACCTCCTGGACGCGTTTCCAGGCCTCCAGCCCGGTGTCGAGGATGGAGTCGTCGTCGGGGGGTGAGATGCCGGCGTTGTTGAAGGCGACGTCGACGCTGCCGTAGGTGTCGTACGCCGCCTTGAACAGCGCCTCCACCTGGTCGGGGTCGGTGACGTCGACCTTGACGAACAGGCCGCCGACCTCTTCGGCGGCCGCTTCGCCGCGGGGCTCGTCGATGTCGCCGCAGACGACGTGGGCCCCCTCGGAGGCGAGGCGGCGCGCGGTGGCGAGGCCGATCCCGCTGCCGGCCCCGGTGATGACGGCGGTGCGGCCGACGAGCCGGCGGCAGATGATCTCTTTGGTCACTGTGCGGGGCCCTCCGTGCTGATGAAGACGTTCTTGGTCTCGGTGAAGGCGGTCAGGGCGTCCGGGCCGAGTTCGCGGCCGATGCCGGACTGCTTGAAGCCGCCGAACGGGGTCCAGTAGCGCACGCTGGAATGGGAGTTGACCGACAGGTTCCCGGCGCGCACGGCCCGCGAGACGCGCAGGGCGCGGCCGACGTCGCGGGTCCAGACGGAGCCGGAGAGGCCGTAGTCGGTGGCGTTGGCGAGTTCGACCGCCTCCGCCTCGTCCTCGAAGGGCAGGACGACGGCGACCGGGCCGAAGACCTCCTCGACGGCGACGCGCGCGCGGGGGTCGAGGCCGGTCAGGACGGTGGGCGGGAACCAGAACCCGGGGCCGTCGGGGGCCTTGCCGCGGATGCCGGCCAGGTCGTCCGGCACGTACGAACGGACGCGGTTCAGCTGGGTGCCGGAGATCAGCGGGCCCATGTCCGTGGTCTCGTCGGCCGGGTCGCCGACCACGACCGACTCGATCGCGGGGGCGAGCAGATCCAGGAAGCGGTCGTGGACGGAGCGCTGGACGAGGATGCGGGTGCGGGCGCAGCAGTCCTGTCCGGCGTTGTCGAGGAAGGCCATGGGAGCCGCCGCGGCGGCGGCCTCGACGTCGGCGTCGGCGAAGACGATGTTGGGGCTCTTGCCACCGAGTTCCAGGGTGACGCGCTTGAGCAGGTCGGCACCCTTCGCCCACACCCGTTTGCCCACGGCCGTCGACCCGGTGAAGACGATCTTCGCCACGCCCGGATGCTCGACCAGGGCGTTGCCCGCGACGGGGCCGCGGCCGGGCAGCACCTGGAAGAGGTCCTCCGGCAGGCCCGCCTCCAGGGCGAGTTCGGCCAGCCGCAGGGCGGTCAGCGGGGTCGTCTCGGCGGGTTTGAGGATCACCGCGTTGCCCGCGGCGAGCGCCGGGGCGGTGCCCCAGGCCGCGATCGGCATCGGGAAGTTCCACGGCGCGATGACGCCGACGACGCCCAGCGGTTCGAGGATCGTGACGTCGAGGCCGCCCGCGACCGGGATCTGTCGTCCCGTGAGCCGCTCCACTCCGCCGGCCGCGTAGTCGAGCAGATCGCGGACGTTGCCCGCCTCCCAGCGGGCGTTGCCGATGGTGTGTCCGGCCTCGCGGACCTCCGACTGCGCGAGTTCCTCGAGGTGTTCGTCGACCCTCGCGGCGAACCGGCGCAGCAGGCGGGCGCGGTCGCCGGGCGCGAGGGCGGCCCAGCGGGACTGGGCCCGGGTGCCGCGCACGACGGCCGCGTGGACGTCGGCCTCGGTGGCGGCGGGGACGGTGGCGACGACCTCCTCGGTGGCCGGGTCGATCACCCGGAGCCGGTCCGCGGAGAGGTCGCCGGACGAGAGCCGGTCGGACGCGGACCGGTCGGAGGTGGGCTGGTCCGACGCGGAACGGTCGAAGGTGGGTTGGTCGGGCAAGAAGGGCCTCACATGCGTTCGAAGGAGCGGCGCAGCTCCCAGTCGGTGACCGCCGCGTCGAAGGCCTCCACCTCGACGCGGGCCATGTTGCGGTAGTGCGCGACGACCTCGTCGCCGAAGGCGGCCCGGGCGATGGCGCTGTTCTCCCAGAGGTCGGCGGCCTCGCGCAGGGTGGTGGGGACGTGCGCGTAGTCGGCGGTGTAGGCGTTGCCCGCGCAGGGCTCGGGCAGTTCCAGCTTCCGCTCGATGCCGTGCAGGCCGGCGGCCACCAGTCCGGCGACCGCGAGGTGCGGGTTGACGTCGCCGCCGGGCAGCCTGTTCTCGAAGCGGAGGGAGCGGCCGTGGCCGACGACGCGCAGGGCGCAGGTGCGGTTGTCGCGTCCCCAGGCGACGGCGGTCGGGGCGAAGGAGCCCGGCTGGAACCGCTTGTAGGAGTTGATGTGCGGGGCGTAGAGGAGGGAGAAGTCGCGCAGTGCGGCGAGCTGTCCGGCGAGGAAGTACCGCATGGTCTCGGACATCCCCTCCGGCCCGGCCATCGCGTTGGTGCCGTCGGCGTCCGCGAGGGAGAGGTGGATGTGGCAGGAGTTGCCCTCGCGCTCGTCGTACTTGGCCATGAAGGTGAGGGAGACGCCCTCCTGGGAGGCGATCTCCTTGGCGCCGGTCTTGTAGACGGCGTGCTGGTCGCAGGTGACCAGGGCCTCGTCGTAGCGGAAGGCGATCTCGTGCTGGCCGGGGTTGCACTCGCCCTTGGCGGACTCGACGGTGAGACCGGCGCCGGCCATGTCGTTGCGCAGGCGGCGCAGCAGGGGCTCGACGCGGCCGGTGCCGAGGATCGAGTAGTCGACGTTGTACTGGTTGGCCGGGGTGAGTCCCCGGTAACGGGCGTCCCAGGCCTGCTCGTAGGTGTCCTTGAAGACGATGAACTCCAGCTCGGTGCCGACCTGGGCGGTGTAGCCCAGGTCGGCGAGGCGTTGCAGCTGGCTGCGCAGGATCTGCCGGGGGGCGGCGACCACGGGTGAGCCGTCCTCCCAGGCGAGGTCGGCGAGGAGCATCGCCGTACCGGGGTGCCAGGGCAGGCGGCGCAGGGTGCTCGGGTCGGGGCGCATGGCGAAGTCGCCGTAGCCCCGCTCCCAGGAGGACATCTCGTAACCGCCGACCGTGTTCATCTCGGTGTCGACGGCGAGGAGGTAGTTGCAGCCCTCGGTGCCGTGTTCGAGGACCTCGTCGAGGAAGAAGCGGGCGGCGAAACGCTTGCCCTGGAGGCGACCCTGCATGTCGGGGAAGGCGAGGACGACGGTGTCGATCTCACCGCCGGCGACGAGGGCGTGCAGTTCCTCGACGCCGAGCGGGGGTGTGCGGTCTGCCACGGGAGGGCCTCCTCAGGCTTCCTCGGCTGCTACGACTGCTGCTGGGGCTACGGCTGCGGGGCGCTGCTACGGCTGCTGGGGCTGTGTCGGACGACCGGGAGCCATAAGGTATTGCGGGGAACCTTTGCTTGGGAAGGGGGCGCGACCGGATGCCGGTGGACGGCGAGGAAGGACCGGCGGACCGGCTGACGCCGGTGCTCCGGCCGGTGCGGGCCGGGAACGGTTTCGAGGAGGCCCTGCAGCAGATCCTCCAGGTGGTACGACTGGGCCTGGTGCCCGGCGGGGAACGGCTCCCGGCCGAACGGGACCTGGCGGAACGGCTCGGGATCAGCCGGGTGACGCTGCGCGAGGTGCTGAGGGTGCTCCAGGACCAGGGGCTCGTGGAGTCCCGCCGGGGCAGGTACGGCGGGACGTTCGTGCTGCCGCGTACGGACGCGATCGGCGAGGACGAGCTGCGGCGGCGGACCACCGCGGCCGACATGGAGGACGTGCTCCGGTTCCGGGAGGTGCTGGAGGTCGGCGCGGCGGGCCTGTGCGCGGCGCACGGTCTGACGGCGGAGCGGGCCGGCCGGTTGCGGGCGGCGCTGGCAGGCACCGAGGACGCCCCTCTCGTCGACTACCGCCGCCGCGACACGATGCTGCACCTCACCCTCGCCGAGCTGTGCGGCTCTCCGTCGCTGGCGGCGCAGTACGCGGCGGTCCGGGCGACGGTCAACGACCTGCTGGACTGCATCCCGCTGCTGGTGCGCAACCTGGAGCATTCGCAGCGTCAGCACACGGCGCTGGTGGGGGCGGTGCTGGACGGCGACGCGGACGGGGCGCGGGAGATCATGCGCGAGCACTGCGCCGGGACGGCCGCGCTGCTGCGGGGCTTCCTCGCCTGACCCGCGGGCGTGTTCAATGGTTCGCCTCTGATCCATTCGGTCCATGCGGAGGCAGTGGCCGGTGGTCGGCGGCGGGACGGAGGGCGGGGCGTGGCGAACGGGACGGGCAGGCCGCTGATCGGCGTCAGCACCTATCTGGAGGCCGGTACGCGGTGGGGGGTGTGGGAGCTGGAGGCGGTGCTGCTGCCGGCCGGGTATCCGCGGCTCGTGCAGCGGGCGGGCGCGCTGGCGGTGATGCTGCCGCCGGACGCGCCCGGGCACGCGGCGTCCGCCGTGGCCCGGCTGGACGGGCTGGTGATCGCGGGTGGGCCCGATGTCGAGCCCGCGCGCTACGGCGCCGAGCGCGATCCCCGGACGGGGCCGCCGGCGCGGGAGCGGGACGCCTGGGAGCTGGCGTTGATCGAGGCGGCGCTGGGGGCGGGGGTGCCGCTGCTGGGGGTCTGCCGGGGGATGCAGTTGCTGAACGTGGCGCTCGGGGGGTCGCTCGTGCAGCACCTGCCCGGGCACGCGGAGGCGCCCGGTGTGTTCGGGCGGCATGCGGTGAAGCCCGTGCCGGGCACCCGGTACGCCGCTCTGGTGCCCGAGGAGACGTCGGTGCCCACGTTCCACCACCAGGCGGTGGAGCGGCTGGGGGCGGGACTGGTGGCGTCCGCGTACGCGGAGGACGGGACGGTGGAAGCCGTCGAGCTTCCCTCCGCGGGCGGGCGGTGGGCGCTGGGGGTGCAGTGGCATCCGGAGATGGGGCGGGACCTGCGGGTGATGCGGGGGCTGGTGACGGCGGCGGGGTGAGGCGGCGCGGCAGCCGGGGGAGCCGCGGGTCGGCCCGGAGCCCCGCCCGCCGCCTACTTCCGCGTCAGCGACAGCAGGTCTCGGGCCGGGCCCGTGGGGCGGTGTCCCGTGGGCCAGACCGCCCGGAGGTCCCGGGCCAGGCGGACGCCGTCCACCGGGACGGACACCAGGCGCCGCAGGCCCAGCTCCTCCCCCACCGCCAGCTCGCTCAGGACCGCCGGCCCCGCGCCGCTGACCGCGGCCGCCTTCACCGCCGTCGTCGAGGACAGCTCGATCAGGGGGCGGGCCAGCCCGCCGAGGGCCGCGTCGAGGACCTGCCGCGTCCCGGAACCCTCCTCCCGCAGGATCAGCGGCGTCGAGGCCAGTTCCGGCGCGGACACCGCCCGTCGTCGCCGCGCCCACGGATGCGCCGGCGCGGCGACGACGATCAGCCGGTCGTGGGCGATGACCGTCGAGTCCAGGCCCGCCGGCACGCTGAGCCCCTCGACGAAACCGAGGTCGGCGTCGCCGGACAGCAGTCGTTCCGCCACCGCCGTCGAGTTGCCCGCGAGCAGCGACACCGCCGTGTCCGGCCGCTGCGCGCGCAGCGCGAGGAGCCAGCCGGGCAGCAGGTACTCGGCGATGGTCATGCTCGCCGCGACCCGCAGCCGCGAATCGCGCCGGTCGCGCAGCGCCTGCGCACCCGCGTCGAAGGCCGCCGCCGCCTCGACGATCCGCCGCGCCCAGTCGGTGACCAGCGCCCCCGCGTCGGTGAGCCGGGAACCGCGCGGCGAACGGTCCACCAGGGCCACCCCGAGCTGGCGTTCCATCGTGCGGATGCGGCTGCTCGCGGCCGGCTGGGTGATGCCCAGCTCGCGGGCGGCAGCCCCGAGACTGCCGAGCCGGGCCACGGCCAGCAGCAGCTCCAGGGCGCCGAGGTCGGGGACCCGGTGCGCGATCGAGCCGCCGGGCCGCTCCCCCGGGGGTTCGTGGGTCGTCTCGTCGCCGCTCATAAGGTCAGCTTATGCCCCCATAGAGCCATCGTCCCTGGTCGCGGGGGCGTCGGAACGGGACGGTGAGGTCATGGTCACCGCAGTCCCGCCCGTCCCCGTCGCGAGCCCGCGGCCGCGCCCGCGTGCCGCCGCCGTCCGTCACCTCGGCCCCAACTGGTACGCCACCGTCATGGGCACCGCGGTGGTGGCGACGGCGGGCGCCGCGCTGCCCGCCCGCCCTCCGGGACTGCGCCCCGCCTGCGCGGCCGTGTGGGCGCTCTCCCTGGTCCTGCTGCTGACCCTGCTCACCGCCCGGGTCCTGCACTGGCGTCACCACCGCGACCAGGCGCGCGCCCACGTCCTGGACCCGGCGACGGTCCCGTTCTACGGCTGCCTGGCGATGGCGCTGGTCGCGGTCGGCGGCGGGGCGCTCTCCGTCGGCCGGGACTGGATCGGCACCGGCGCGGCCGTGGCCCTCGACGCCGTGCTGTTCGGCGCCGGTACGGCGGTGGGGCTCGCGGCGGCCGTCGCCGTGCCGTACCTGATGGCCGTACGCCATCGGGTCGAGCCGGGGCAGGCCACGCCGGTGTGGCTGCTGCCGCTCGTCGCGCCGATGGTGCCGGCCGCGGCGGGGCCGCGGCTGGTGCCGTACCTGCCGGCCGGGCAGGCCCGCGAGACGCTGCTGTTCGCGTGCTTCGCGCTGTTCGGGCTGAGCCTGCTCGCCACGCTGGTGATGCTGCCGCTGGTCTTCGCCCGGCTGGTCACGCGCGGACCGCTGCCCCTCGCCCTCACGCCGACCCTGTTCCTGGTCCTGGGGCCGCTCGGGCAGTCGACGACGGCCGTCGGGGCGTTCGCGGAGGTCGCGCCCGCGGTGCTCCCGGCCGCGGACGGCCGGGGTCTCGCGGTCCTCGCCGTCCTGTACGGGGTGCCCGTCATGGGGTTCGCGCTGCTGTGGCTGTGCCTGGCCGGCGCCCATGTGGTGCGGGCCCGCAGGCACGGAATGCGCTTCGCGATGACGTGGTGGGCGTTCACCTTCCCGGTCGGCACCTGCGTGACCGGCGCCGAGGCGCTGGCCCGGCACACCGGGCTCGTCGCGTACGGGGCGCTGGCCACCGGGCTGTACGTCGTGCTCGTGACCGCCTGGGTCGTCGTCACCGCGCACACCGTGCGGGGGCTGGTCAGCGGCGGGCTGCTCGCAGCGCCCCGCTCAGCACGCGGGGGGCCTCGGCGAGCGACGGGCCGTACCACGTCAGGTGGCGTCCGCTGACGAGGGCGCACGGCAGGCCGGGGAACGCCTCCGGGCCGTCGCCGGCGGTGAAGCGGTAGGGCTCGTCGGGGAGGACGACCAGGTCCGGGGCGGCCGCCCGCAGCTCCTGCGCCGTGACCTTCGGGTAGCGGTCCCGGTGGGCCGTGTACAGGTGGTCCACCCCGAGGCGGGCGAGGACGTCCCCGGCGAAGGTGTCGCGGCCCAGGACCATCCACGGCCGCCGCCAGACCGGTACGACGGCCGTGCGGCGCCGGTCGGGCGGTCGCGGGGCGCTCCAGGCCTCCTCGGCCTCGTCCAGCCAGCGGGGGCGTGTGCGGGCCCCGCAGGCCGACAGCACGCGGGCCAGCTCCCGGAGGGCCTGCGGCACGTCCCGGACCTCGGTGACCAGGACCTCGATCCCGGCGTCCCGGAGGGCGGCGAGGTCCGGCTCCCGGTTCTCCTCCTCGTTGGCGATCACGAGATCGGGCGCGAGCGCGGCGATCCGGTCGGTCGCGGGGTTCTTGGTGCCGCCCACCCGGACGACGTCGAGACCCGCCGGGTGGGTGCACCAGTCGGTGGCGCCGACCAGGACGCCGGGCAGGGTCACGGCCACCGCCTCCGTGAGCGAGGGCACCAGGGAGACGGCCCTCACTACCGCTTGCGGTCCCGGACCGCCTCGATGTGCTCCGCCACGGCGACGACCACGACCCGGGTGTCCGGCACGGTCGCGCGCCAGCGGTGCCGGACCCCGCCGGTGAGGTACAGGGTGTCGCCGCGGCCGAGACGGTAGGCCCGACCCTCGGCCTCGATCTCCACCGCGCCGTCGGCGACGTACATCAGCTGGTCGTTGCGGTACTGGAACTCGCGGCCGGCCTCGTGGTCACCGGTGAACTCCGAGGCGTGCATCTGGTGGTGGCCGCGGACCAGCGAGCGGGAGCGCGGACCGGGTCCGGGCTCGGTGGTCTCGGCGCGCACGACGTCGACGCTGCACGCCGGGTCGGCGGCGGCGAGGAGTTCCACGGCCGTGGTGCGCAGGGCGTCGGCGACCTTCTCCAGGGAGCCGGTGCTGGGCCGCGCCCGGTCGTTCTCGATCTGGCTCAGGAACGGGACCGACAGCCCGCTGCGCTCGGCCACGACGGCGAGCGTGAGGTCCAGGGACCGGCGCCGCCGCCGGACGGCCGCGCCCACCCGCAGGGGCTGTTCTTTGTGGTCGCCCATCGCTCCGGCTCCCTCCTACGCTCGTCGGTCCGACTGCCGAGTGCCCCGTCGCGGGCGCACGTCGTCTGATGAGTTCTCCTGCACCCTACGCATGTTCGGCAAACCGTTTCACGAGCCCGTCACATCGAGGACATCCGGTGTCACACCGGAACTCACAGTTCGCGCCAGTCGATCATCCGCGGGCAGGGTCGCTTCCTCGTGTCCTTCGGTTCAATGCCCGGCGGCCTCCTGGTGTTCCCGTGCCGTTCGCACGGCGTGATCCGGCTGGTCGAGCGGCCGGCGCCGACGGACGGCCGACCGCCGGGCCGGGCCCGGACGTGGCGCTGCGTGGTTGGCCGGATCCGTGCCGTGCGAACGGCGACGCGGGGCGGGCCCCGGCGTACGTCCCGTGGAGGTACGCCGGTGCCCGCCCCGCGCGGGACGGCACGGATGCTGTCAGGTCACCCCGCCGCCCCGCTCTTCTCCCCCGCGCCGTCGACCGGTACCCACCGGTCGAGCAGGCCGGGGTTGTCCTTCAGCCACGCGCGGACGGCGTCCTGCTCCTTGCCCTTGCCGGACTTCTGGATGCGCGCCTCCAGACCGGTGAGCTGCGCCTCGGTCATGGAGAAGTCCTTCAGCCAGGCGCCGACCTCGGGGTGGTCGGCGGCGAAGCCCTTGCGGGACAGGGTGTGCACGCCGTCGCCCTCGCCCCAGGCGCCCCGGGGGTCCTTCAGCTTCTTCAGGTCGTACTCGCTGTAGGCCCAGTGCGGCGACCAGAGCGTGACGACGATCGGGTCCTTCCTGGCGTACGCCCGCTTCAGTTCGGCGAGCATGGCCGGGGTCGAACCGTCGACGACCCGGTAGCCGTCGAGGCCGTACTCCTCGACGACCTTGTCCTTGAGCAGGCCCATCATTCCGGCGCTGGGCTCGATGCCGGTGATCCTGCCGCCGAACTCGGCCGACCTGGCCTTGAGGTCGGCGAGGGTGTTCACGTCCTTCATGTACGCCGGGACGCTCAGCTCCAGGGACGTGGGGCCGTACCACTTGCCGAGGTCGTCGAGCCGCTCGCCGTACTTCTTCCAGTACTCGGCGTGCGTGGTGGGCAGCCAGGAGTCGGTCTGGAAGTCGATCCGGCCGGTGGCGAGGCCGGTGTAGAGCGGGGCGGCGGCGTACTGGGTGGTCTTCACCTCGAAGCCGCGCTCCTCCAGCAGTTCCTTCCACAGGTAGGTGGAGGCGATGCCCTCGTCCCAGGGGATGTAGCCGATGGTGATCTCCTTGCCCTTGCCGACGTCCGTGGCGGAGGCCTCGGCGGTGCCGGAGTTCGAGCCGAAGACGCCCATGCCGCCGGCGACGAGCGCGAGGACGACCACGCCGACCACGGCCACGGCCGGGCGGGGGCGGTGGCTCCACACGGTGGGGCGGGCCTTGGCGGCGGCACGGCGGCCGAGGGGGGAGATGCGGGTGCCGAGGGCGCCGGTCATGCGGTCCAGGTAGATGGCGAGCACGACGATGCCGAGGCCGGCCTCGAAGCCGAGCCCGATGTCGAGCCGGCCGATGGCCTCGTTGACGGAGCCGCCGAGGCCGCCGGTGCCGACCATGCCGGCGATGACGACCATCGACAGGCCGAGCATGATGACCTGGTTGACGCCCGCCATGATCGTCGGCAGGGCGAGCGGCAGCTGGACCCGCAGGAGGATGTCGCGGGGCGTCGTGCCGAAGGCCTCCGCGGCCTCGACGAGTTCGGCGTCGACCTGCCGTATGCCGAGTTCGGTCATGCGCACGCCGGGGGCGAGCGCGAAGATCAGGGTGGCGACCACACCGGCGGGCACGCCCATGCCGAAGAAGAGGATCGCGGGGATCAGCAGGACCATCGACGGCATGGTCTGCAGCAGGTCCAGGACCGGCCGCAGGGCGGCGCTCACGGCCTTGGAGCGGGCCGCCCAGATGCCCAGCGGGACCGAGACCACCAGGGCGATCAGCGTGGCGACGAGCACCAGCGACAGCGTGGACATCGCCTCCCCCCACAGGTCGAGGGAGTCGATGAGCGCGAACCCGGCGAAGCCGAGGACGCCCGCGACCAGGCCGCGCAGCCACCAGGCGAGGAGGGCGAGGACGCCTGCGAGCAGCAGGGGCTCGGGGGCGGTGAGGACGGCGTCGATGCCGTCGTACATGCCTTCGACGACCGCCTTGACGGCGTCGAACAGCCAGGACATGTGGGTGACGAGCCAGTCGACGCCGGAGTCGACCCAGTCACCGAGGTGCAGCCTGGGCACGGGCGGTCACCTTCCCCTCGTCGCGCGGGTCGGCGCAGGCGGCGGGCTCCCCGTGTTCGTCACCGAGGAAGCCGACGAGGCGCCGGCGCGGGACCACTCCGACGAGTTCGCGTCGCGCGTCCAGGACGGCGACCGGGTGCGTCACGCGGGCGCTGAGCGCGCACAGCTCGGTGAAGGGGGTGTCGGGGTTCGCGGTGGCGCAGCCGCAGTCGGCCTCGTCGCCGCGGACGTCGGTGTCCATGACGGCGGACGCGGTCAGCACGCGGGAGCGGTCGACGTCCTTGATGAAGGAGGCGACGTAGTCGTCGGCCGGGCGGACGAGGATGTCCTCGGCGGTGCCGTTCTGCACGATGCGGCCGTCGCGCATGACGGCGATGCGGTCGCCCAGGCGCATGGCCTCGTTGAGGTCGTGGGTGATGAAGACGATCGTCTTCTTCAGGGTCTGCTGGAGCGTGAGCAGCTGGTCCTGCATGTCGCGGCGGATCAGCGGGTCCAGCGCGCTGAAGGACTCGTCCATCAGGAGCAGGTCGGCGTCGGTGGCGAGGGCGCGGGCGAGGCCCACCCGCTGCTGCATGCCGCCGGACAGCTCGTCGGGCCAGGACTTCTCCCAGCCGGCCAGGCCGCACAGCCGCAGCGCCTCGCCGGCGCGCTCCTCGCGTTCGGCGCGCGGGACGCCCTGCACGGCGAGGCCGTAGCCGGCGTTGTCGAGGACGCTGCGGTGCGGGAAGAGCGCGAAGTGCTGGAAGACCATGCTGATCTTCCGGGCGCGGACCTCGCGCAGTTCGCGGTCGCCGAGCGCGGTCAGGTCCTCGCCGTCGAAGAGGACGCGTCCCGCGGTGGGCTCCAGCAGTCCGTTGAGCATGCGCAGCAGGGTGGACTTCCCGGAGCCGGACAGGCCCATGACGACGAAGATCTGACCGGGGTCCACGGTGAAGGAGGCGTCGATCACGGCGGCGGTGGTGCCGTCGGCCCGCAGCTCGTCCCGGTCGGCGCCGCGGCGCAGCCGCTCGACCGCCTCGTCCTGTCGTCTGCCGAACACCTTGTACAGATGATCGGCTTCCAGCCTGGAGGACACACGTACCTTCTCGGATCGGGGGCAAGGACGGGAGCGGTGGCGGGGCCGGGGTGCGGCCCGCCGGACGTCCATAACAGTTGAAAGTGCAACCGGCACCGCTCCGACGCGGCACCTGCCCCGGTCCGGCATGGGCAAACACGCCAGTGGGCCGGTTCACAGACCCTTCACACCTGCCACGGGAGTGAATTCCGGCGGCTGCCCGCCGGGCCGGTGCGGCATGATGCGTGGCGTGACCGGACGACTGATGCTCCTCGACACCGCCTCGCTGTACTTCCGCGCCCACTTCGGCGTCCCGGACTCCGTGAGGGCCCCGGACGGCACGCCGGTGAACGCCGTGCGCGGACTGCTGGACTTCATCGACCGCCTGGTCAAGGACCACCGGCCCGACGAACTGGTCGCCTGCATGGACGCCGACTGGCGGCCGCGGTGGCGGGTCGACCTCATCCCCTCCTACAAGGCGCACCGGGTCGCCGAGGAACACGAGGCGGGCCCGGACGAGGAGGAGGTGCCGGACACGCTCTCAGCGCAGGTGCCGGTGATCGAGGCGGTCCTGGACGCGCTGGGCATCGCCCGCGTCGGCGTCGCCGGCTACGAGGCGGACGACGTGATCGGCACCTTCACCGCACGCGCGAAGGGCCCGGTCGACATCGTCACCGGCGACCGCGACCTGTACCAGCTGGTGGACGACGCGCGCGGGGTGCGGGTGCTGTATCCGCTGAAGGGCGTCGGCACGCTGCAGACCACGGACGAGGCGTGGCTGCGCGAGAAGTATGGCGTCGACGGGCGCGGGTACGCGGATCTGGCGCTGCTGCGCGGCGACCCGAGCGACGGTCTGCCCGGCGTTCCGGGCATCGGTGAGAAGACGGCGGCCAAGCTGCTGGCCGAGTTCGGCGACCTGGCCGGGATCCTGGCGGCCGTCGACGACCCGGAGGCCAGGCTCACTCCCGCTCAGCGCAAGCGGCTCGACGAGGCCGGGCCCTACCTCGCCGTCGCACCGAAGGTGGTCAGGGTCGCCGACGACGTGCCGCTGCCGGCGGTGTCGACGGAGCTCCCGCGCGCCCCGCGGGAACCGGCGGTGCTGGAGGGGCTGGCGGAGCGCTGGGGGCTCGGCGGGTCGCTGCAGCGGCTGCTGACCACCCTCGGCGCGTAGGCGTCGACCCCGCGAGCGGCGGCCGGCGCCCGGGCACCACGGCGGCGCGAGATGCTAACTTAGGCAAACCTAACCAATAAAGGCTTGGGAGGCCGTCATGGCAGAACGTCCGGCACGGAAACCGCGGAAGCCCCGTTCCGCGCAGGTCGTCCGCACCGAACGGCTCACCCCCCACATGCAGCGCGTCGTCCTCGGCGGGGAGGGGCTGGCCGGGTTCACCGCCGACACCTGCACCGACCACTACGTGAAGCTGCTGTTCGGGCCCGAGGGCGTGACCTACCCGGAGCCCTTCGACCTGGAGCGCATCCGCGCGGAGTTCCCCCGCGAGCAGTGGCCCGTGACGCGGACGTACACCGTGCGCCACTGGGACACCGAGCACCGCGAGCTGACCCTGGACTTCGTCCTGCACGGCGACGAGGGCCTCGCCGGGCCGTGGGCGGCCCGCGTCCGGCCGGGCGAGACCGTCCGCTTCATGGGCCCCGGTGGCGCCTACGCCCCCGACCCGGCCGCCGACTGGCATCTGCTGGCCGGTGACGAGAGCGCGCTGCCCGCCATCGCGGCGGCACTGGAGTCGCTGCCCGCCGGTACCGTGGCGCACGCCTTCATCGAGGTCTCCGGGCCCGAGGAGGAGCAGAAGATCGACTCCGATGTGGAGGTCGTCTGGCTGCACCGCGGCGATCGTCCGGTCGGCGAGCGGCTCGTGGAGGCCGTCCGCGCGCTGGAGTTCCCCGAGGGCCGGCTGCACGCCTTCGTGCACGGCGAGGCCACCTTCGTGAAGGAGCTGCGCAAGCTGCTGCGGGTCGAGCTGCAGGTCCCCCGCGAGGACCTGTCGGTGTCCGGGTACTGGCGGCTCGGCCAGGACGAGGACGGCTGGCAGGCCGGCAAGCGGGAGTGGAACGCGCGCGTGGAGGCCGAGCAGGAGAACGCCACGCCGGCCGCCTGACACCGCGGCAGGCGGCCCGCACCGGAGCGGGCCGCTCCCCCTGACGCCGCAGCACCGCATCCGAGGCGGGCTTCATGGGCGTGCCCGGCCCGGTCAGTCGCCCCGCACCCGGGCGTGCAGGTGCATGTCGTGCCAGCCGTCCTGGTGGAGGGCCGCGCTGCGCTTGGTGCCCTCCAGGAGGAAGCCGGACCTGGCGGCCACCCGGCAGGACGCCTCGTTGGACGTGGCGTGCAGCAGTTCGAGGCGGTGGAAGCCGATCTCGTCGAGGGCCCAGCGGGACAGGGCGGTCGTGGCACGTACGGCGACACGCCGGCCTCGGGCGGCCGCCGTGGTCCAGTAGGCCACCTCGGCCGTGCCGTCGCCCAGTTCGATGCCGCGCAGCGCCACGCGTCCGCGCAGCGCGCCGGTGTCCGCGTCGACGACGGCCCACTGGGCGGTCCTCTCCTCGGCCCAATCGGCCGGCCACTCCTCGATCCAGCCGGTGACCTCGGCGACGGAGTCGGCGGCCCGGACGTGCCACCGGTGCAGCAGCGGGTCCTGGAAGGCGGCGTGGACGGCGGGCGCGTCCGTCGCCCGCCAGGGCCGCAGGAGGAGACCGTCGCCGGTGGGGACGACCGGTTGGGGGGACGTGGCGAGGGTGCCGGCGGGGAGGACGGGATCGGTCAGGAAGGGCATGCCGGGAAGCCTGGCCACCGGGCGGGAACATGCCAGCAGGTTTTCGCGGCGGCCGTAGGGTGGATCCCGATGAGACGCCGCACCGCTCCCCCGCCGTCCCCCCTCCCGCAGCGCGAAGGGGTCGATCCGGTCCGGGTACGGCTGCCGGGCGACGGCCCCTGGGCGACCGTGCGGGAGCATCTGGCGGAGCGGTTCGGCCCGGAGCGGGCCGAGGCCGTGGACGCGCTGTTCGCGGCGGGGCGGATCGTCGGGGCCGACGGGCGGGCGGTGGCGGCGGACACGGCGTACGCGCCGGGGATGTTCGTCTGGTTCCACCGGGACCTGCCCGCCGAGGAGCCGGTGCCGTTCCCGCTGGAGGTCGTGTACCGCGACGAGCACGTCGTCGTGGCCGACAAGCCCCACTTCCTCGCCACCACACCGCGCGGCAGCCATGTCACCGAGACCGCGCTGGCCCGGCTGCGGCGGGAGCTGGGGCTGCCCGCGCTCGGCGCCGCCCACCGCCTGGACCGGCTCACCGCGGGCCTGGTGCTGTTCACCGTGCGCCCCGAGGAGCGCGGCGCCTACCAGACCCTCTTCCGCGACCGCCTGGTCCGCAAGGTGTACGAGGCCGTCGCGCCGTACGATCCGGGGCTGGCCCTGCCGGTGACCGTGCGCAGCCGGATCGTGAAGGAACGCGGGACGCTGACCGCCCGTGAGGTGCCGGGCGAGCCCAACGCGGTCAGCCGGGTCGAACTGGTCGAGCACCGGCCGGACGGGCTCGCCCGCTACCGGCTGGTCCCGCGGACCGGACAGACCCATCAGCTGCGGGTGCACATGAGCGCGCTGGGCGTGCCCGTACTCGGCGATCCCCTCTACCCCGAGGTGACCGCCCCCGGCCCGGCCGGCGACTTCCGGCGCCCGCTGCAACTGCTGGCGCGGGAGCTGGAGTTCACCGATCCGGTGACGGGGGTGGAGCACCGGCTGCGGAGCCGGCGGACGCTGGCCGCCTGGTCGTCGTACGACGGCCGGGGCGGCGGGCGCGCCTGGGATCAGTAGCCGCGCCACCAGTCGAGGAAGCGCCGCCAGGCGCTCGCCCGACGGGCCGGCTCGGGAGCGCCGGCCGGTGCGGGCGCGGGCCGGGGCTCGGGCTGGGGCTGGGGCCGCGGGACGGTCGCCGGCCGTGGCTCGGCGGGCGGCGGCAGACGGGTGGCCAGGGGCGGAACGGCGGGCACGGCGCCGGGCTCCGACGTGGTGCCGGGGGTCACCGGGACGAGCGGACGCGGCGGCGGGAGCGCGCCGTGGGCCGGCCTGACCATGACGTCCTGCTGGGGCTTCGGCTCGAAGCGGACCGGCAGTTCCATGAGGTGCCGCGAGGCGATCGACGTCGTCCAGCGCAGGTCCTCCTCCGCGCAGGCGAGCTGCACGTCCGGCAGGCGCGTGAGCAGGGCGTCGACGCCGACGTCGGCGATGGCGCGCCCGATGTCCTGGCCGGGGCACTCGTGGGGACCGCCGCCGAAGGCGAGGTGGGCGCGGTTGCCCTGCATGCTGGCGGACAGGTCGGGACGGACCCGCGGGTCCACGTTGCCGGGCGCGGGCGCGAAGAGGAGACCGTCGCCCCGGCGGATGCGCTGACCGCCCAGTTCGGTGTCCTGCTTGGCGAAGTAGGCGAAGACCGTGCTGAACGGCGGCTCGTCCCACAGGGACTGCTCGACCGCCTCCGGCACCGTCATCTGCCCGCCGTTGAGCTGGGCGAGGAACCGCGGGTCGGTGAGGACCATCCGCAGGGCGTTGGAGAGCAGGTTGACCGTGGCCTCGTAGGCGGCGAAGAGCACCAGGCGCAGATGCTCCCGGACCTCGTCGTCGGTCAGTTCCGCCGGGTCCAGCACGAGATGGCTGGTGAAGTCGTCCTGGGGTTCGGCGCGGCGGCGGGCGGTGAGCCGGCTCAGCGCCTCCATGACGTGGGTGTGGCTGGCGATCGCGGTCTCGGTGCCCTTGAGCGCGTCCCGGGCGGCGTGGACCATGCGGTCGTCGTACTCCTCGGGCATGCCGAGGACGTGGCACATCACGGCCATCGGGAGGTGCTCGGCGAACTGGCCGACCAGCTCGGCCCGGCCCCGCTCGCAGAAGCGGTTGACCAGGCGCTGGGTGGACCGGTAGATGTACCGGCGCAGGCTGCGGTCGTCGATGGTGGCCATGGCGGCGGTGACCGCGCCGCGCAGCCGCTTGTGCTCGTCGCCCTCGGCGTGGGAGCAGATGGGCTGCCAGGCGATGTGCGGCATGAGCGGGTGGTCGGGCTTGACCGTGCCGTCCACCAGCGGCGTCCAGATGCGGCTGTCGCGGCTGTACTGGGAGGGCGTGCGGACCATGTGCATGTTCTCGGCGTGGCCGAGGACCACCCACATCGGCACGTCGTCGTGGAGCAGTACGGGCGCCACCGGTCCGTGCTTCTCGCGCAGTTGCTCGTAGAGGTCGTCCAGGTCCTCCGCGCCGGGCCCGTAGAGCCGGTGCAGTCCGCCGGGGCCACGGCCGTGCGCGGGGCAGCCGGGCGGCGGGTCGAGGGCGAGGTCGTGCGGGCCGGTCGTCATGGGGTGGTCAGGCGTCACTGGGTCGCTCCGAAAGGGATCCGGGAGGGTCCGGGAGGTAGGGGGCGGGCGGGTGTCAGGTCAGGCTGCCGGTCCGCGCGAGGTCGTGCAGGAAGCGCGTCAGTGTCATCAGCACGTCGCGGCTGGAGGCCCGGCGGCGCACGTCGCACTCCACGATCGGGACCTCGGGCGGCAGGTCGAGGGCGCCCCGCAGGTCCTCCAGCGGGTAACGGGGGCCGTCGGGGAAGGTGTTGACGGCGACCACGAAGGGCACGCCGCGTTCCTCCAGCCGGCCCATGACCTCGAAGCTGACCTCCAGGCGACGGGTGTCGACCAGGACGACCGCGCCGAGGGCGCCCTCGAACAGGCCGTTCCACAGGAACCAGAACCGCTCCTGGCCGGGGGTGCCGAAGAGGTAGAGCACGACCTGGTCCGTGATGCGGATGCGGCCGAAGTCCATGGCGACGGTGGTGGCGGTCTTGGTGTCGGAGCCGTAGTTGTCGTCGATGCCGATACCGGCCTGCGTCATGGTCTCCTCGGTGGTCAGCGGCTTGATCTCGCTGACCGACCCGACCATGGTCGTCTTGCCGACGCCGAAGCCGCCCACGATGACGATCTTGGCGGCCGCCGTGGTCGTCTGCGGCAGATGGTCCTCGGCGCGTGGGCCGGGGACGGTGTCAGAGCCGTTGAAGTCCATGCATCACCGCTTCGAGGAGGGAACGGTCGGGGAGGTGCTGCCGGACGATCGGGGCGCGCGCCTGGACGAGTTCGGCCGCCAGCATCTCGGTGAGCAGCACCGTCACCACGCTGAACGGCAGGCCGAGGTAGGCCGACACCTCGGCCACCGACAGCGGAGCCCGGCACATCCGCAGCACCGCCGACTGCTCCGGGGTGGCGGAGGAGGGCGGTTCGGCGCGCGCCACGATCAGGGTGACGAGGTCGAGCGGGGCGCGTTCGCCGTCCGGGCCGGTGATGATGTAGAGCCGTTCGGGGTTCTTGCCCTCCCCCTCCTTCGACGGCTGCGACGGCGGTTCCGGGACGGGGGCGCGCCGCCGGCGTTGCGGAGGCGTCATACGCTCTGCCCGTTCCGCCGGGGCGGGCTGGTCAGATGGGCACCGATCCGCACCACGAGGTCGCGCATCATGGCGCTCATCCGGCCGGCCTCGCAGCGTACGTCGGCGAGAACGGCGAGGTAGGCGTTGGCGCCGGCGGACATCATGTAGAAGTAGCCGCCGTTCAGCTCGATCATGACCAGGTTCATCTCGCCGTCGCTGGAGTGGATCTCCTGGGCGACGGCGTTGGCCAGGCTCTGGAGGCCGGCGCAGGCCGCCGCGACCCGGTCGGCGGCGTCGGGATCACCGGCGTAGCGGGCGATGCGCAGTCCGTCGGCCGAGAGCACGACGATCATCTCGATGCCCGGAACCCCGTCGTACAGCTCCTTGAGCAGCCAGTCGAAGTTTTGGCGCTGCTGGATCACGTGAGGTCCCCTTCATCGTCGGCCTCGAACTTGGCCTTGTCCTTGAGCAGATGCAGGTAGGCGGTGGGATTGCGGGTGAAGTCCGTCGGATGGTGCCCGGGAGGGGCCTCCTTCTTCAGTCCCTCCCAGAACGCCTCGAAGGCGACGCCGGGCTCCTGCCGCTTGACGGCGAGCTCGGGTTCGGGTCGCGCGAACGGGTCCGGCTCACCGGCGCGTTCGGCCGCCTGGGCGGCGTACGCCTCGCGGTAGCGCTGGCTGATCGGGATGGTGGTCTTGCTGCGGCGCTGCGGCAGGCCCTTGTCGGTCCACTCGGTGACCTCGGGTACCTCGTCGTCGTCCAGGGAGACACCCGCCGGAATCCTCGGATTGGTGGGGCGGCGCTTCTTCGGAGGCCTCTTCGGGCTCTCGATGTTGCCCAGGTCGATCTGTGGTACGGCGGTGGCGCCGATGCCGTGGGCGAAGCCGGGCGCGGGGTCGGAGGTGACCATCTCGCTCGGCGCGATCAGTACGGCACGGACGCCGCCGTAGGCCGAAGTGCGCAGGGAGACCTGCATGTTGAACGCCGTGCAGAGCCGGCCGACGACCGCGAGCCCGAGGCGCGGGGTGCCCCCTACGTCCTGGATGTCGACACCGGCCATGGCCTGTTCCAGCATGCGCTCGGCCTTGGCGCGGGCCTCCTCGCTGAGGCTGACGCCGGCGTCCTCGATCTCGATCGCGATACCGGTCTGCACCTCGACGGCGTTGACGTGCACCTTGCTGGTGGGCGGCGAGTAGCGGGTCGAGTTGTCGAGGAGTTCGGCGAGCGCGTGGATCAGCGGTTCGACGGACAGGCCGCGGATGTTGACCTTGGCGATGGAGTCGAGCTGGATGCGGCGGTACTCCAGGATGCGGGACATGGCGCCGCGCAGCACGCTGTAGAGCGGCACGGGCTGGGGCCAGTTGCGGCCGGGGCGGCCGCCGCCGAGCACGCCGATGGAGTCGGCGAGGCGGCCGATCAGGGCGGTGCCGTGGTCGATGCGCAGCAGGTCGTCGAAGACCTCGGGGTTGCGGCCGTGGTCCTCCTCCATCTCCCGCAGTTCCGCGGCCTGCTGGTGCACGATGGCCTGGACGCGCCGGGCGACGCTGACGAACGAGCGCTGGGCGGAGTCGCGCAGGGCCTCCTCGTGGTCGACGATCTCGAGGATCGTCTTGACCACCTTGCGCTGGCCCTCGCCGAGGTCGCGGTAGCCGGCGTCCACGTCGGCGAAGTGGAGCATCACCTCTCGGGGCGAGTTGCCGGCGCGCAGCCAGGCCACCGCCTGGGGGACGAAGTAGTCGGCGAGCCGGAGGTTCTGCTCCTCGTGGGCGGAGACCCGGCGTTCCAGATTCCCGATCCGGCGGTCCTTCTCCGCGCGCAGTTCGTTCAGTTGACGGCCGCGGCGCACCGACTCGGTGCCGGCGAGGACCACCAGGAGGGTGGCGACGGCTCCGCAGACGCCGACGGCCGTCCGGGCCGGGGTCGCCACCAGGGCGACGGCCGCTCCGGTCGCCGCGGCCATCACTGTCGCCGGCAGCAACACCGTGCGGACGTGGGCCGGTTCGCGGCGACCGGGTGGGGACTGAACACTCACCATGTGGGCACCCTCTGTAGGGGATCTGTCGGCATCATCGGGATATCCGGGAACAAGCGCACGAATACGCCTCAACTCGGTGCGCCGCGGGCGAGCTTAATCCGACCGGATCGCCGTCGTGCCATGTTCCGCAACCGCCTGAAACCACACCTGCACCTGGAGTAACCTCGAGTGTTTCGCACACTCGGAGTTCATTCGAACACTTTGCGTAATGGCGTACGAGCGTGCGAAAACCTTCGCCGGGAGAGGTGAACCAGGGAGTGCGGGGCCGCCGTCGGGCGCCCGCCGTGCGCGAGGCCGCCCCGGCGGTGTCGCGGGGCGAGGTGCGGGGCGGGGCGCGCGGAACCGGACCCGCCGTTCGGACGGAATGTCGATCGCCCGGCGTACGCGGAGGAGCGGCTCGTCCGCGACGCGGACCGCCCCGGGGGCCCTGCGGACGGCCTCGCCGAAGCCCCGCACCCGGCGCATCGTCCCCGCGGGCGGGTGCGTCAGCCCGGCCGAGGCGGAGGTGCCGCGCCTCCCGGTGACGGGCCCGGGCGGCGCCCCCGCACGCCGCCGGTGCCGGAAGGGCGCTCACCGCAACCGGGCCCCGCACCCTCCGTGCGGCCCCGTCCACGGACCGTCGGCAGACCCCTGCCCCCGCCCCGTTCACGGACCCGGCGTCGTCCCTCGGGCGGCGGCACCCGTCCGGGCCCGGCCGAAGCGACCGCTTCGGCCGGGGTCCCCCCGTCCGCTCAGCCCACCGACGAGTACGCCACGACGCCCCGCAGCAGTGCGTCGACCGCCTTGCGGGCGTTCCTCGCCACCGACGAACTCTCCGCGGGCGCGGCCGCCGCGATCTGCCCGAGGACGTCGATGACCTGCTTGCACCAGCGCACGAAGTCCCCGGCCGGCATCTCGACCTCCCGCAGGACCTCGTCGAGGCCCTTGCCCGAGGCCCACATGTGGGCGGCCCAGGCGAAGCCGAGGTCGGGCTCGCGCTGGCCGACGCCCTCGGTCTGGCTGATCCGGAAGTCCTCCTCCAGGGCGTCCAGCCGGCCCCAGATCCGCACCATCTCGCCGAGCGCGGCCTTGGCCTTGCCCGCGGGCAGCTTCGGCGCCATCGCGTCGTCGCCGGACCGGGCCTCGAACACCAGCGCCGAGACGCAGGCGGCGAGTTCGGCCGGCCCCAGGCCCTCCCAGACGCCGGCCCGCAGGCATTCGCTCGCCAGCAGGTCCAGCTCGCCGTAGAGCCGGGCCAGCCGCCTGCCGTGTTCGGTGACCTCGTTGCCGCGCAGGTAGTCCAGTTCGGTCAGCAGGGCCACGATCCGGTCGAAGGTGCGGGCGATGGTGTTCGTCCGGCCCTCGATCCGGCGCTCCAGCTGCGAGGTGTCGCGCAGCAGCCGGTGATAGCGCTCGGCCCAGCGGGCGTGGTCCTCGCGGTCGGAGCAACCGTGGCAGGGATGGGCGCGCAGCGCGGCGCGCAGGCGGGCGATCTCGCGGTCGTCGGCGGCCTGGGACCGGCCCCTGCGGGCGCGCTCCGGCGTGATGTGCCCGGCCTTGGTGCGCAGCGCGGAGGCGAGGTCCCGGCGGGACTGCGGCGAGCGCGGGTTGAACGTCTTCGGGATGCGCATCCGCTCCAGCGCCTCGACGGGCACCGGAAAGTCCATCGCGGCGAGCCGCTTGACCTGCCGCTCGGCGGTCAGCACGAGCGGGCGCGGCCCGTCCTGGTGGTCGAAGCCGCGATGGCCGTTGGCCCGGCCGGCGGGCAGCCCCGGATCGAGGACGAGGGCCAGCCCGGCGTACTTGCCGGTGGGCACGTGGATGACGTCGCCCGGCTTCAGCTTCTCCAGCGCCACCGCCGCCTCGGCCCGCCGCTGGGCCGCGCCCTGCTTGGCCAGCTCCGTCTCACGGTCCTTGAGTTCGCGGCGCAGCCGCGCGTACTCCTCGAAGTCGCCGAGGTGGCAGGTCATGGAGGCCTTGTAACCCTCCAGGCCCTCCTCGTTGCGCTGCACCTGCCGGGAGATCCCGACGACCGACCGGTCGGCCTGGAACTGCGCGAAGGAGGTCTCCAGCAGCTCGCGCGAGCGGTGCCGGCCGAACTGCTGGACCAGGTTGACCGCCATGTTGTACGACGGCTTGAAGCTGGAGCGCAGCGGGTAGGTGCGGGTGCCGGCCAGACCGGCCAGGTGGTCGGGGTTCATGCCGCGCTGCCACAGCACGACGGCGTGTCCCTCGACATCGATGCCGCGGCGCCCCGCACGGCCGGTGAGCTGCGTGTACTCGCCGGGGGTGATGTCGGCGTGCTGTTCGCCGTTCCACTTGACGAGCTTCTCCAGCACGACCGAGCGGGCGGGCATGTTGATGCCGAGGGCGAGGGTCTCGGTGGCGAAGACGGCCTTGACCAGGCCGCGGACGAACAGTTCCTCGACGACCTCCTTGAAGGTCGGCAGCATGCCCGCGTGGTGGGCGGCGATGCCGCGCTCCAGGCCCTCCAGCCACTCGTAGTAGCCGAGGACGTGCAGGTCCTCGTGGGGGATGGCGGCGGTGCGCTCCTCCACCAGGGCGCGGACCCGCTCGCGCGCCTCCTCGTCGTTGAGCCGCAGCCCGGCGTACAGGCACTGCTGGACGGCGGCCTCGCAGGCGGCACGGCTGAAGATGAAGGTGATCGCGGGCAGCAGGCCCTCGGCGTCGAGCCGTTCGATGACCTCGGGGCGCCCGGGCGTCCACATCCGCGACCGCTGTCTGCGCTCGCGCTCCCGGTCGGCCTCGCGCATGTTCCGGCCGCGCCTGCGGTCCTGGTACGACGGCCGGCTCGCCTCCATGCGGGCCAGCCGCGCGAGGTCGGGGTTGACGGCCCTGCGGTGGCCCTCGCCCTCCTCGAAGAGGTCGTACATCCGCCGTCCGGCGAGCACGTGCTGGAACAGTGGCACGGGCCGGTGCTCGGAGACGATCACCTCGGTGTCGCCGCGCACGGTGTCGAGCCAGTCGCCGAACTCCTCGGCGTTGGACACGGTCGCCGACAGGGAGACCAGGGTCACCGATTCGGGGAGGTGGATGATCACCTCCTCCCACACGGCGCCCCGGAAGCGGTCGGAGAGGTAGTGCACCTCGTCCATCACCACGTAGCCGAGGCCGAGGAGGGTCTGCGAGCCGGCGTACAGCATGTTCCGCAGGACCTCGGTGGTCATCACGATCACCGGGGCGTCGGAGTTGACGCTGTTGTCGCCGGTCAGCAGGCCGACCTTGTCGACGCCGTAGCGACGGCACAGGTCGGAGTACTTCTGGTTGGACAGCGCCTTGATGGGTGTCGTGTAGAAGCACTTCTTGCCCTGCTGGAGGGCGAGGTGGACGGCGAACTCGCCGACGATCGTCTTGCCCGAGCCGGTCGGGGCGGCCACCAGGACACCCTTGCCCGACTCGAGTGCCTGGCAGGCCTCGATCTGGAAGGGGTCGAGACCGAAGTCGTACATCTCGCGGAAGGAGGCGAGCGCGGTGGCCTGCTCGACAGCACGCTTACGGGCTGCCGCGTACCGCTCGGCCGGTGAGAGGTCCTCTGTCATCGTGCTTTCCACCGTACCGGGCTGCACTGACAACAGGACGATCATTATCCGGATCCACTGCCCGGGGCCCGTGTCCGGGCAGTTCGGGGACTCACGGTGCGTCGCCGCCCGGGTACACGGCGCGGCCGGGCGCCGCAGGGGCGCGCCGGCCGCGAGGAGGTCCGTCCCGGTGCTCAGGTCACGTCGTCGTAGCCGTTGACCCGCTCCGCGGTCGTCTGCCCGGGCAGCGTCCGGCTCGGGGCCACCGCCTCGACCTCACCGATGGCCTCGGGGGTGAGGTCCAGCTCGGAGGCCTCGTCGTCGGCGGGGCCCAGGGCGTCGCGGCGGCGCCTGCGGCGGTCGTTCAGCAGCGAGAAGGCGGTCGCGAAGAAGTAGAGGATCCAGATCGGCCCGGCGAGCGCCAGCATGGTCAGCGGGTCGGTGCTGGGCGTGGCCACGGCGGCGAAGACCGTGATGCCGATGATCATGCCGCGCCACCAGCTCATCATGCGCCGGCCGGTCAGCGCCCCGGTCAGGTTGAGCATGACCAGCAGCAGCGGCAGCTCGAAGGAGAGGCCGAAGACGAGCACCATGCGGACGATGAGGTCGAGCAGATCGTCGAGCGGCAGCTGGTTGTCCAGGTCCGCCGGGGAGAACTCGAGGAGCACCTTCGCCATCGTCGGCAGCGTCTTGTACGCGAAGAAGGCACCGCCGAGGAACAGCGGGACGCCCGTGCCGACGAACGCGTAGGCGTACTTGCGCTCGTGCTGGTGCAGACCCGGCGCGACGAAGCCCCACAGCTGGTAGAGCCAGACCGGCGACGCGAAGATCACACCCGCCATCAGGGAGACCTTCAGGGCGAGCGTGAACGGGGTGAGCAGACCGTTCAGGACGATGCGGGCGCAGTTGCCGCTCCCCTGCTGCGCCAGCTCCGCGAAGGTCGAGTCGCACCCCACCGCGGTCAGGATCGGGTTCGTGAAGAACTCGATGATGTCCTTGTAGAAGAAGGCGGCGACGATCGTCACGACCACGATGGCCAGCAGCGCCTTCGCGAGCCGGTTGCGCAACTCACGAAGGTGCTCCGCGAGGGGCATCCGCCCCTCTGGGTCCTTCTCCTTCTTGCGGGCAGACTTGAGCAACCCACGTTCCCATCTCGTGCGGCGGGCCGGAGGTCACCGGCCCTGCGTCAGCGCTTGGTCGAATCCGTCGGCTCGCCGACCGGGCGCGAGCTGGTCACGTCACCGGGGGAAGCCTGGATGGTGCGCTGAGCCGGCGGCTGCTCGCCGTCGTTGGGCGGGCCGGCCGGGGTGGCCGTGCTGCTGCCGTCGTCCTTCATCGCCTTGGCCTCGCTCTTGAGGATGCGCGCGGACTTGCCGAGCGAGCGCGCCATGTCCGGAAGCTTCTTCGCGCCGAACAGCAGGATGATGACGACGAGGATGAGAATGATCTCGGGAGCGCCGAGCCTTCCGAACATAAGTCTTTACCTTCTCACCGAGGCGGCTGGGTGGGATTGCTGTCCGACCGGTCGGACAGTTGTCCGAACGATCGTGCTGGCAGCGATCGTAACGCTCAGGGGTGAACGTGAGGCAATCCCCGTGCGTACTCCCGGTCCGCGATCCGGGCCTCGTTCTCCGGTCCGCGACCAGCAGCGTACCTGTCCGGACCACCGCGACGGGAGGGCGAAGTGTCCCAAAACGTGTTCCGCGCGGGACTCACAGGAGGGCCACAGCGGCGCTCACAGGGTGTCCACGGCCCGGGCCGCGCTCAGGGACGCCCGCTCCAGGTCCTCCGCGGCCCGGTTGATGCGCTGCGCGGAGTCCGATACCTGACGGCCGAGACGCTGCGCCTCCAGGAAGACCCGGACGGCGAACACCGCGAGGACGGCGAGACCCAGAAAACCCATGGCTACCGCGAACATCGGCCAGAACATGACGCCGAGCCTAGACCTTCCTACGGCGTGTGCAGCCGCAGGGTCCTGACCCCGCCCCCGGTGAGCAGCTCGACCACCCGGTCCCCGGCCGGCTTGCGCACGGCGGCGCCGCAGTCGGGACAGGTGAAGGAGTAGAAGGTGGTGCGGCTGGAGGCGCCGACGACCAGGCGCAGCGCGCCGGCGGCGAGTTCGAAACGACCGCGGCAGTCCGGGCAGCCGGCCCTGAAGACCACCGGGGCCACGCTGGTCATGCCCGAGAACGCCGAGGCCACCGAGATGCCCCGCACACCGGACGTCGTCGCCGACTCGCTCACCGCTGCCGCCCCTCGATCCGCCCCCGCGCCTGCCCGGCCCGCTCCGTGCCGCCCTGCCCGCCGACGGGGTCGGCGGCCCCGCCGTCCACCGCGGTCCCCTCGGCCTCCACTCCGTCGTACGCCGCCAGCGCCTCACGGGCGGCGCGGCGGGCGCTGTCGGCGAGGTCCTGCGGTGCCACGATGCGGCCGTCGCGGCCGAGCCGCAGCGCCAGACGCCGCAGCGAGGCCGGCTCGGGCGTGCGCAGGGTGATACGCAGGCCGCCGTCGGGGAGTTCGTCGGCGCTGTCGTGCGGGTAGTACTCGGCGACCCAGCGTCCGCCGGGTCCCACCTCGACGACGACCTCCGGGTCCTCGGCGGCGGGCTGGACCAGCCCCTCCGACAGGTCCCGCAGTTCGACCTCCGGCGGCGCGGCGGGCTCGTCCAGGATCCTGATCTCGGCGACCCGGTCGAGACGGAAGGTGCGGCGCGCCTCGGAGCGGCGGCACCAGGCCTCCACGTACGTGTGCCCGACGCTGACGAGACGGATCGGGTCGATCTCGCGCTCGGTGACCTCGTCGCGGGCGGGCGAGTAGTAGCGGATCCACAGCCGGCGGCGCTCGGAGATCGCCCGGTCGACGTCGGCGAAGACCCCGCCCTCGGACTCGAAGGTCACCGACAGGCGGGAACTGGCGCCCGCCGCCTCCCCGGCCGCGGTCTCCACCTTGGCGGTGGCCCGCAGCAGTGCCTGGCGGTCGCTCTCGCGCAGGCCGGGCAGGGTCGCCACCGCGCGGGCGGCCACCAGCAGCGCGGTCGCCTCGTCGGCGGCCAGCCGCAGCGGCTCGGCGGCGTCCGCGCCGAGGGCGGCCGGGTTGTGCCACCAGATCCGCTCGCCGTCGGTGTCGATGTCGAGCAGGTCGCCGCCGCGGAAGCTGGTGCCGCACATGGGCAGCACGTCGAGGTCGGAGACCAGCTCGTCCTCGGTGATCCCGAAGGCGCGGGCGACGTCCTCGATGCGCGCTCCGGGGCGCTCCCGCAGATACGTCACCAGGGAGAGCATCCGCCGGGTCTGGTCGATCGCGTTCGCCGGCCTGACCGGTTTGCCTGCCACTGTGTTGCTCGCTCCCCCTCAGCCCTTGGCCACGGCGCGCAGCCGGTCGACCACGTCCGCCCGCAGCTCCGCGGGCTCCAGCACCACCACGTCCGGCCCGAACTCCACCAGCCAGGCGTCCAGGCCGTGCCCGTACGGAATCTCCAACTCGTCCCAGCCGTCGCCCAGCTCCCGCACCGCCGTGGCCCTCGCCCGCAAGGGGTACCCGCAGCCGCCGCGCAGCCGGATCAGCGCGCTGCGGTCGGCGGTCTCCCCCGCCCAGCCGGCCACGGTCTCGCGGACGGTGACGACGTCGGGCACGGGCGCGCTGAACGCCGTACCGCGCGAGCGCACCTTGCCGGTGATGCGGGACAGCCGGAAGACCCGCTCGGCACCCCGGTCGCGGTCCCAGCCGGCGAGGTACCAGTGGCCGCGCCAGCACTCCAGGGCCCACGGCTCGACGTGCCGGGGCTCGGGACGGGCGGCGGTGGCCTTGCGGTAGTCGAAGACGACGGGGCGGCGGTCGCGGCAGGCCAGCATCAGCGGCTCGAACGCGGCCTCGTGGACGGGGATGCGCGGTTCCAGGGCACTGTGCGGCTCGTAGGGGTCGACGTCCTCGGGCAGGCCCGCCGCACGCAGTTTCTGGAGGGCGCCGCTGGCCGCGCCGGCGAGCCTGGCCTGCTGCCACACCTTGGCGGCCAGGCCCAGGGCGGCGGCCTCCTCGGCGTCGAGGGTGATGGCCGGCAGCCGGTTGCTGTCGCGGCGGGCGAGGTAGCCGATCTCGCCGTCCAGGCTCTCGACGGTCTCGATGACGAGGCCCAGCTCGCGCAGGTCGTCCTTGTCCCGCTCGAACATCCGGTTGAAGGAGTCGTCCGATCCGGCCCCGCCCCTGCCCGAACCGAACGTCTCGACGTAGGCCTCGATGGAGTCACGCAGCTCGCGCTTGCTGAGCGGCCGCCGCGTCCCGAGCAGACACAGCGCCAGGTTCATCAGCCGCTCTGCCTTGGCAATGGCCATCGACGCCCTTCGCCTCTCCTGTGGTGCTTCCGACGGATGACCGTACCGCTCCGCGGCGCCCGGGCAAAAGCCGAGGGCCCACGCCCGGACAGGCATGGGCCCCGGCTGGTCGAGACCGGTCGTACGACGATCAGACCCCGAGCAGGTCGACCACGAAGATCAGCGTCTCGCCCGGCTTGATCGCCGGGGTCGGGCTCTGGTTGCCGTAGGCGAGGTGGGCCGGGATGGTCAGCTGGCGACGGCCGCCGACCTTCATGCCCTGCACGCCCTGGTCCCAGCCCTTGATGACCCGGCCGCCGCCGAGCGGGAAGCGGAAGGGGGTGCCGCGGTTCCAGCTGGCGTCGAACTCCTCACCGGTGCTGAAGGCGACACCGACGTAGTGCACGGAGACGGTCTGGCCCGCCTGCGCCACCTCGCCGTCGCCCTCCCAGATGTCCTTGATCTCGAGGTCCGCCGGGGGCTCGCCGCCCGGGAAGTCGATCTCGGGCTTCTCGATGCTCACGTCTTACGCTCCTGCTTGTTCGCGGAAAGGCAACAGCACAGTCTTACATCACGGCAGCGTCACATCTTCGCGAGGATGTCCACCGTGAAGACCATCGTGGAGTCCTTCTCGATGCCGCTGCCGGCCGGCGGCTGGTCGCCGTACCCCAGGTCGGGCGGGATGACGATGACGACGCGGCTGCCGGCCTTCTTGCCGGTCAGACCCTGCGCCCAGCCCTTGACGACCTGCTGGAGGGAGAAGGAGGTCAGCGCGGACCGCTTGTACGTCGAGTCGAACTCCTTGCCGGTGTCCCAGACGACGCCCTTGTACTGCACGAGGACGGTGTCGTCGGCCGCGACGGCCTCCCCGTCGCCCTCGATGACGTAGCCCGACACGAGCTTCTTCGGCGGATCGGTCTTGGGGATCTCGACGGAGGGCGCCTTGCCGTCGGTGTTGGTGCCGACCTTCGGCAGGGCGGTGTCGTCCTGGGGGACCTCCTTGCCCTTGGCCGAGCTCTTGGCGTTGAAGGTGTCCTGGATGTCGAACACGAACACCAGCGTGTCGGTGCCCTTGATGCCCGCCTCCGCGTTGCCCTCCTTGCCGAAGCCCCAGGTGGGCGGGACGGCGAACTGCACCCGGCTGCCGGCCTTCTTGCCGGTCAGGGCGTAGCGCCAGCCCTCCATGGTGCTGCCCTGCGCGAGCTGGGTGAGCAGCGGCGCCCCGCGGTCGTAGGAGTTGTCGAGGACCTTGCCGGTGTCCCAGATCTGGCCGAGGTACTGGGCCTGGATGTAGTCGCCCTCCGCGACGGTCCGGCCGCCGCCCGCGACGACCGTCTTCACGGCGAGCTGGTCGGAGGGCTCGCCGCTGCCCTTGGCGACCGTCGGCTTCTCCCCGAACTTCGTGCCCGCGGTGATGGCCGGCAGCGGCCCGTCGACGATCTTGGGGGCGGGCGCGGCGGAGGGGGCCGAGGCGGAGGGCGACGCGCTGCTGTCCACCTTGCCCGACGAGTCGGACGAGTCGTCGTCCCCGCATCCGGCGAGCGTGACCAGTCCTGCGGGTACGGCGGCGAGAATGAGTGAGCGTCGGCGCACGGTGGGGGCCTCGTAATCGGTTGATCTTGCTGATGGCGTGCGCGCTACCTTACTGACGATTCCGTGCCGATTCAGGTTCCGGCCCGGTTCCGTTTCGGCCGGGGCTCCGGGGGTCGTCCCCCGGGACGGCATGTCGACGTGAGAAGGGCGCCGTACGGGAAACGTACGGCGCCCGTGTTGCGTTCCGGCATTAGCGGGAAACGCGCTGTCCGGTCACATTCCGGCGATCAGCTTCTCCACCCGGTCGTCCACCGAACGGAACGGGTCCTTGCACAACACAGTGCGTTGCGCCTGGTCGTTGAGCTTGAGGTGGACCCAGTCGACGGTGAAGTCCCGCCGCTGTTCCTGCGCCCGGCGGATGAAGTCGCCGCGCAACCGCGCCCGAGTGGTCTGCGGGGGAACCGACTTGCCCTCGAAGATCTTCAGGTCGTTGCAGATCCGGGCGGCCTGGCCCTTGCGCTCCAGCAGGTAGTAGAGGCCACGACGGCGATGGATGTCGTGGTAGGCGAGGTCTATCTGCGCCACGCGCGGGTGCGACATGGTCATGTTGTGCTTGGCCCGGTACCGCTCGATGAGCTTGTACTTCATCACCCAGTCGATCTCGGTGCCGATGCGGTCGAGGTCCTCGGCCTCGATCGCGTCCAGCGTGCGGCCCCACAGCTCCAGGACCTGGTCGACGGTGCCGGTGCGGACGCCACGGCGCTCGACGAAGTCCACGGCCTTCTCGTAGTACTCGCGCTGCACCTCGAGGGCGGAGGCCTCACGGCCGCTGGCCAGGCGCACCTTGCGCCGGCCGGTGATGTCGTGGCTGACCTCGCGGATCGCCCGGATCGGGTTCTCCAGGGTGAGGTCGCGCATCACGGTGCCCGCCTCGATCATGCGCAGCACCAGGTCGGTGGCGCCGACCTTCAGCAGCATGGTCGTCTCGGACATGTTCGAGTCGCCCACGATGACGTGCAGGCGACGGTAGCGCTCGGCGTCGGCGTGCGGTTCGTCGCGGGTGTTGATGATGGGCCGGGAACGGGTCGTCGCCGAGGAGACGCCCTCCCAGATGTGCTCGGCCCGCTGGCTCACGCAGTAGACGGCCCCGCGGGGCGTCTGGAGCACCTTGCCGGCCCCGCACAGCAGCTGCCGGGTCACCAGGAAGGGGATGAGGATGTCCGCGAGCCGGGAGAACTCCCCGTGCCGGGCCACCAGGTAGTTCTCGTGGCAACCGTAGGAGTTGCCCGCCGAGTCGGTGTTGTTCTTGAAGAGGTAGACGTCGCCCGCGATTCCTTCCTCGTGCAGGCGTCGTTCCGCGTCCACCAGGAGTCCCTCGAGAATGCGCTCGCCGGCCTTGTCGTGGGTGACCAGTTCGGTCACGTTGTCACATTCGGGTGTCGCGTATTCCGGATGCGATCCCACGTCGAGATAGAGGCGGGCGCCGTTCCGCAGAAAGACATTGCTGCTACGGCCCCATGACACGACACGGCGGAAGAGGTACCGCGCCACCTCGTCAGGCGACAGGCGGCGCTGTCCCCTGAACGTGCACGTGACGCCGTACTCGTTCTCCAGCCCGAAAATGCGGCGGTCCATGAGTGAACATTACGCCCGATCCCCTGAACTGAAACGGGGTTCGACGGCACGGTTCGGATCATTTTCCGGTGAAGCCGCAACCACCCCACTTCCGGCGGGAACCCTGAGTACCCGCCCCGTGGCCAGCAAAACCACCAATGCCACGGCACCCGCCACGCTCGGTACGGCAAAGCCCCACTGGGCACCGCCCGCTTCGACGACCGGGCCCGCCACGGCCGTTCCGAGCGAGTGACCGACCGTGAAGGTGGTCACCAGCCAGGAGAACGCCTCGGTGACGGTGCCACGCGGCGCGTGCCGGTCGATGAGGACGAAGGCGCAGGCGAGCGCGGGCGCGAGGAACACGCCGGCCAACGCGGTGAGCGCCACCATGGCGACCGCGCCCGGCATCAGCACGAGCGGCAGGTAACACACCGCCAGGAACGCCACCAGGACCCGCAGTCGCCGCTCCGGCACGCCCACCCACCGGCGCGCCCCGTAGGCCACCCCGCCGACGAGCGCGCCGAGGCCGAGGGCGGCCATCAGCCAGCCGTACACCACGTCACCGCCGTGGTCGTCGGCGTACGGCACGGAGGCCACCGTGATGGAGCCCAGCGCGATGCCGACGAACAGGAAGGCGCCGAGCAGCGCGAGCAGACCGGGCGAGCGCAGGGCGCCCAGCCAGTGCGCCTCGCGCGGGGCTGAGCGCCACGCGCGCGAGGGCGGCGAGACGGCCACGGTCAGCGCCCCGAGCACACCGAGCGCGTTCAGGACCAGCAGGGCGGCCTGCGCCGACCAGAGCGAGGTGCACAGGGTCACCAGCAGCGGCCCGACGGTGAACATCACCTCCTGGGCCACCGCGTCCATGGCGTACGCGGTGTGCACCTGGTCCTCCCGGCGCAGCACCGACGGCCACAGCGCCCGCAGCCCGCCCTCCAGGGGCGGGGTGAACAGCCCGGCGGCCGCGACGAGGGCGTGGGCCAGCGGGAGCGGGGCGATGCCGGTGAAGGCGAAGGCCCCCATGGCGAGGGCCGCGCCGAGCGCGGCGGGCAACTGCACGCGCGGCTGGCCGTGCAGGTCGACCAGGCGGCCGAGCAGCGGCTGACCGACGGCGTTGGCCACGCCGTACACGGCCGCCAGGACGCCCGCGAGGGTGTAGCTGCCGCCCTCGGCGCGCACGAACAGCACGATCGCGATGGCGCCCGTGGCGTTGGGCAGCCGTCCCACCAGGGTGCCGGCGAGGAGCCGGGCCGCGTGTCGCGCCCTGAGGATCTCCAGGTATCCCGCGGCCATGTCCCGCCTCCGTCGGCTCCCCCGAGGCGGTCGGCCCCGCCAAGGTTTTACGTATAACGTTTCCCGGTCATACGTACCATGTGCGCTGTTCACCCGTCCAGACGAAAGAGCAGGCCCACGGTGGCACGAGCCAGCACGCGCCCGACGAGCCGTGACGTCGCCCGGGCCGCGGGCGTGTCCCAGGCCGCCGTCTCCCTGGTGTTCGGCGACAAGTGGCGCGGCCGCGTCTCCGAGACCACGGCGGAACGGGTGCGCCAGGCCGCCCGCGACCTCGGCTACCGCCCCAACCTGGCCGCCCGCAACCTGCGCCTGGGCCGCACCCGCACGGTCCTGCTGGTCGTCCCGGAGCTGACCACCGAGTTCTTCGCCGGCGTCTACACCGGCGCGGCCCGGCTCGCCGCCGCCCACGGCTTCGGCGTCGTGCTCTATCCCTCCCCCGAGGGCATCGGCCCCGCCCCCGACCCCTTCGCGTCCGCCCCCGCCGCCCTGGACGGCGTCCTGGCCTCCTCCATGGCCGCCGACGCCCTCACCGCCATCCGCGGCGACCAGCTGCCCCTCGTCATGCTCGACAGCGACCCCGACGGCAGCCTCGGGGCCGCCACCGTCAACCTCGACATCGCCGACGGCGCCCGCCAGGTCGCCGAACACCTGCTGGACCTCGGCCACCGGCACTTCCTGCACCTGGCGTCCGACGTGCCCTCCTGGACGTTCGAGGTACGCGCGCGCGAGCTGGCCGCACGCGTGGGCGCCGTGCCCGGCACCACCCTGCGGACCGCCCCCACCCCGATGACCATCGACGGCGCCCGCACGGCCACGGAAGCCGCCCTGGACTCCCCCGGCCCCCGGCCCACCGCCGTCGTCTGCGACGACGACAAACTCGCCGCCGGCGTCTACAAGGCCGTACGGCGCCGCGGACTGCGGGTGCCCGACGACGTCTCCGTCACCGGCGTCGACGACATCGCGCTCGCCGCCGCGCTCGACCCGGAGCTGACGACCGTACGCCTGGACGCCGAGCTCTTCGGAGAGCACGGCATGCGGGCCCTGCTGGCGGTCCTGGACGGCCGAACACCCGAGGCCGGGCAGATCCCCGTCCATCTGGTCGTCCGGGGCTCCACGGCCCCGCCCAGGGCCTGAGAGGACGCCCCCCGCACAAACGCCTGTGCCCCGGCCGTGGAACCGACCGGGGCACACCAGGAACGACCCGCCCTACTTCTCCTCGGGCTCCTCGGCGCTCTCCGCCTCCGTCGACGCCCCGTCGGTCTCCAGCAGCCGCCCCAGCTGCCGGCCCACGATCCGCTTGAACTTGCGCGACTGGGGACGCGTGCGGTCCAGCACCGCGACCTCCAGGCGCTCGGCGGGAATCTCCCGCTGCGTGCCGTTGGTGTCGCGCGACAGGGCCTGCACGGCGAGCTTCAGGGCCTCGGCGAGGCTCATGCCGTCCCGGTGGCGCTGGTCCAGGTAGCTGCCGATCTGCTCGGCATTGCCGCCGACCGCGACCGAACCGTGCTCGTCCACGATCGACCCGTCGTGCGGCAGCCGGTAGATCTGATCGCCCTCCGGCGTCTCACCGACCTCCGCCACCACCAGCTCCACCTCGTACGGCTTCTCGCCGGCCGAGGAGAAGATGGTGCCGAGCGTCTGCGCGTAGACGTTGGCCAGACCGCGGGCGGTCACGTCGTCCCGGTCGTAGGTGTAACCGCGCAGGTCCGCGTAGCGCACCCCGCCGATCCGGAGGTTCTCGTACTCGTTGTACTTGCCGGCGGCGGCGAAACCGATCCGGTCGTAGATCTCGCTGAACTTGTGCAGCGCACGGGACGGGTTCTCACCGACGAACACGATGCCGTCGGCGTACTGGAGCACGACCAGGCTGCGACCACGGGCGATGCCCTTGCGCGCGTACTCCGCGCGGTCCGCCATCGCCTGCTGGGGTGAGACATAGAACGGCGTCGACACCGGTTATCCGTCCCTTTCTGTGGAAGTCACTCGATCACCTTGCCAGGAGGCCGGCCGGCTACAGCAGCGCGGCCCGGGGACCGTCGGGCTGCTCGAGACGGTGTGCCAGCACCGAGCGGGCGATCTCGGAGGACTCGTCGTCGGTGAGCCGGCGGAAACCGTCGTCGGTGATCACGGTGACGATGGGGTAGATCCGGCGGGCGACATCGGGACCACCGGTCGCCGAGTCGTCGTCTGCCGCGTCGTAGAGGGCCTGGACCACGAGCGTCGTGGCGTCCTCCTCGCTCAGGTCGCGGCGGTAGAGCTTCTTCATGGCGCCGCGCGCGAAGACCGAGCCCGAGCCGGTCGCCGCGAAATTGTGCTCCTCGGAACGGCCGCCGGTGACGTCGTAGGAGAAGATCCGGCCCTTGCCGCGGTCCACGTCGAACCCGGCGAAGAGCGGCACCACGGCCAGGCCCTGCATGGCCATGCCCAGGTTGGAGCGGATCATCGTCGACAACCGGTTCGCCTTGCCCTCCAGCGACAGCTGGGCGCCCTCGACCTTCTCGAAGTGCTCCAGCTCCAGCTGGAAGAGCTTGACCATCTCGACGGCCAGACCGGCGGTGCCCGCGATGCCGACGGCCGAGTACTCGTCGGCCGGGAACACCTTCTCGATGTCGCGCTGCGCGATGACGTTGCCCATGGTCGCGCGACGGTCACCGGCGAGCACCACACCACCGGGGAAGGTCACGGCCACGATCGTCGTGCCGTGCGGCGCCTCGATCACGCCCTGCATCGCGGGGAGCTGCCGGTTGCCGGGCAGCAGCTCCGGCTGGTGGTCGGAGAGAAAGTCCATGAAGGACGAGGACCCAGGCGTCAGGAAGGCAGCTGGTAGACGCCCGGTGCTACGAGTGTTGGCTTCCACGAAGTTCCCTCCAGGTAGGCGGCTGCCCGACGAACAGCGTCGGGGTCGTCTCCCAACTTGCCGATGGCCGAATTGCAGTTGAAGCACAGTACGCCACGGACCCTACCCGTCTTGTGGCAGTGATCCACATGCGCGGCCGGAGCCTTGAGGCAGATCACGCAGAGGCCTCTTCGCGAAGCAACCATCGCGTCCCGCTCGGCTTCAGTGAGGCCATAGTTGCGCTTCAGGTGTCCCGCGCGCCCCTTGACCGCCTTACACACCCTGCAAAGGGTCGCCAGGCCATCAGAAGCACTGCGATTCCGCGTCCACTCACTGTGCGGTTCGATCTCACCGCATGTACGGCGGTACTTGTGCCCGTCAGGCACATCGACTCCGGGGCGAACATTCCGGCCCTTGGCCGCTTGCCGCTCCTGACGGTAGGCGGCCGCACACTCGCGGCAGTAGGCCTGCAGTCCATCACTCATCGGCCTGTTGCTCGCGAACGCTGCTCGCGGCTTATGTCGCTTGCACCTCGAGCAGCGCTTCACGTCTTCACCCTCCGACAACCCCGAGCCCCCAGCCGCCTTCGATTCGAAGGGAAAATTACCTACTGGCCTCCCTTTTGAACAAATGAGCGAACGAAATCCTCTGCGTTCTCCTCGAGTACATCGTCAATCTCGTCAAGAACCGAGTCCACGTCGTCGCTCAGCTTCTCCTGACGCTCCTTGAGGTCGTCCGAGGCCTGCGCCTCCGCCGCCTGCTCCTCGGTCTCCTCGGTGGAGCGCGTCGCCTTCTGCTGGCCGCCGCCGGTGTCCTTGGTCGCCATAACCCTCACCCCGCTCAGTTCGCCCGACATGGTCGACAGGTCGGCATTCCTGCCGATCGGTGATGATCAGACCCTACAAGCCGGGTCCGACATCGGCCCCGCAGTTGCCACAACGTGCGGGTGCCACCTCGATGATTCCCGGGCGCGGGGGTTTCCACCCCGCGCGCCCGGGTCCGGCCGAGTACCCGTTCAGTTCCCGGACAAGACCTTGACCAGGTCTTCTGCCGTTCGACAGCGGTCCAGGAGCGCCTTGACGTGATTTCGCGTTCCGCGAAGCGGTTCCAGGGTTGGAACCCGTTGAAGGCTGTCGCGGCCCGGCAGGTCGAAGATGACCGAGTCCCAGGAGGCCGCCGCCACGTCGTCGGCGTACTGCTCCAGACAGCGGCCGCGGAAGTACGCGCGCGTGTCCTCCGGGGGCTTGCCCACGGCCCGCTGGACCTCCGCCTCGTCCAGGAGCCGCTTCACGCGCCCGCGGGCCACCAGGCGGTTGTAGAGGCCCTTCTCGGCCCGTACGTCGGCGTACTGGAGGTCGACCAGGTGGAGGCGGGCGGCGTCCCAGTCGAGGCTGTCGCGGCGCCGGTAGCCCTCCATCAGCTCACGCTTGGCCACCCAGTCCAGTTCGCCGGCCAGGCTCATGGGGTCGTTCTCCAGGCGCGTGAGGGTGTCCTCCCAGCGCGCCAGGACGTCCTTGGTCTGGTCGTCGGCGTCCGTCCCGTAACGCTCCTCCACGTACTTGCGCGACAGCTCGAAGTACTCCATCTGCAACTGGACCGCGGTGAGCGTGCGGCCGCTGCGCAGCGTGACCAGGCGCTTGAGGGTGGGGTCGTGGGAGACCTGGTGGAGGGTGCGGACGGGCTGGTCCACCGCCAGGTCGACGGCGATGAAGCCGTCCTCGATCATCGACAGGACCAGGGCCGTGGTGCCGAGCTTGAGGTAGGTGGAGATCTCCGAGAGGTTGGCGTCCCCGATGATCACGTGGAGGCGGCGGTACTTCTCGGCGTCGGCGTGCGGCTCGTCGCGGGTGTTGATGATCGGGCGCTTGAGCGTGGTCTCGAGGCCGACCTCGACCTCGAAGTAGTCCGCGCGCTGGCTGAGCTGGAAGCCGTGCTCGTGCCCGTCCTGACCGATGCCCACCCGGCCGGCCCCGGCGAAGACCTGGCGGGAGACGAAGAAGGGCGTGAGGTGGCGCACGATGTCCGAGAAGGCGGTCTCCCGCTTCATCAGGTAGTTCTCGTGCGTGCCGTAGGAGGCGCCCTTGTTGTCGGTGTTGTTCTTGTAGAGGTGGATCGGCTGGGCGCCCGGCAGGGCCGCGGCCCGTTCGGCCGCCTCGGCCATGATCCGTTCGCCCGCCTTGTCCCACAGGACGGCGTCGCGCGGGTTGGTGACCTCGGGCGAGCTGTACTCGGGGTGGGCGTGGTCGACGTAGAGGCGGGCGCCGTTGGTGAGGATCACGTTGGCGAGGCCGATGTCCTCGTCGGTGAGCTGGCTGGAGTCGGCGACCTCGCGGGCGAGGTCGAAGCCTCGCGCGTCCCGCAGCGGGTTCTCCTCCTCGAAGTCCCAGCGGGCCCGGCGGGCCCGGTGCATCGCCGCCGCGTAGGCGTTGACGATCTGGGACGAGGTGAGCATGGCATTGGCGTTCGGGTGACCGGGGACGGAGATCCCGTACTCCGTCTCGATGCCCATTACTCGCCGTACGGTCATGCGGCCCTCCTTGCCCGGCGGCGCCCTCGGTCGTGGGCGCCGCTCAAGTACCGCGGGTGCTCCGGTGCGTGTGCGGTGCCCGTCCCCGCACTGCGCCCGGCGGTACGGATGAGCCTAGAACGCCTCTGCGCCGGTGGGGAGATCATTTGCGTCATTGCCTGCTCCAGCCGTGGCCCGAAAAGCAGTCGGCTGCGGGTACCCGGAAAGGGCACCCGCAGCCGCCCTGGTTCTACAGGTACTGTCCGGTGTTCGCCACCGTGTCGATGGAGCGTCCGGTGTCGGAGCCCTGCTTTCCGGTGATCAGGGTGCGGATGTAGACGATCCGCTCGCCCTTCTTTCCGGAGATGCGGGCCCAGTCGTCGGGGTTGGTGGTGTTGGGAAGGTCCTCGTTCTCCTTGAACTCGTCCACGCAGGCCTGGAGGAGGTGGGAGACGCGAAGGCCCTTCTGGTTCTTCTCCAGGAAGTCCTTGATCGCCATTTTCTTGGCCCGGCCCACGATGTTCTCGATCATGGCTCCGGAGTTGAAGTCCTTGAAGTAGAGGACCTCCTTGTCGCCGTTGGCGTAGGTGACTTCCAGGAAGCGGTTCTCCTCGGATTCGGCGTACATGTGTTCCACTGCCGTCTGGATCATGCTTTCGACGGTGGTGGTGCGGTCGCCGGCGTGCTCGCCGAGGTCGTCCGAGTGGAGCGGGAGACGTTCGGTGAGGTACTTGCCGAAGATGTCCTTGGCCGCTTCGGCGTCCGGACGTTCGATCTTGATCTTCACGTCGAGCCGGCCGGGGCGCAGGATGGCCGGGTCGATCATGTCCTCGCGGTTGGAGGCACCGATCACGACCACGTTCTGCAGGCCTTCCACGCCGTCGATCTCGGCGAGCAGCTGCGGGACGATGGTGTTCTCCACGTCCGAGCTGACACCGGAGCCGCGGGTGCGGAAGAGGGACTCCATCTCGTCGAAGAAGACGATGACGGGGGTGCCCTCGCTGGCCTTCTCACGAGCGCGCTGGAAGACCAGGCGGATCTGCCGCTCGGTCTCGCCGACGTACTTGTTGAGCAGCTCGGGGCCCTTGATGTTGAGGAAGAAGCTCTTGCCGGCGGCCTGGCCGGTGACCTCGGCGACCTTCTTGGCCAGCGAGTTGGCGACGGCCTTGGCGATGAGCGTCTTGCCGCATCCGGGGGGCCCGTAGAGCAGGACGCCCTTGGGCGGCCGCAGCTCGTGCTCCCGGAACAGGTCCGGGTAGAGGTAGGGCAGCTCGACCGCGTCGCGGATGGCCTCGATCTGGCCGCCGAGACCGCCGATCTGCTCGTACCCGATGTCCGGGACCTCTTCGAGGACGAGTTCTTCGACCTCGCTCTTGGGGACGACTTCGTAGACGTACCCGGAGCGGGGTTCGAGGAGCAGGGCGTCGCCGGGCCGGATGACGACGTCCAGCAGGGGCTCGGCGAGCCTCACCACCCGCTCTTCGTCGGTGTGCCCGACCACCAGGGCGCGCTGGCCGTCCTCGAGGATCTCCTTGAGGGTGACGATGTCGCCGACGCTCTCGTACTCCATGGCCTCGACCACGTTGAGTGCTTCGTTGAGCATCAGTTCCTGGCCGCGCCGGAGCTCCTCGAGCTCGACGCTGGGGCTGACGTTCACCCGGAGCTTGCGGCCCCCGGTGAAGATGTCGGCGGTGCCGTCCTCGTTCGCCTGAAGGAAGACACCGAAGCCGGCGGGCGGCTGTGCGAGCCGGTCGACTTCTTCCTTGAGGGCCACGATCTGGTCGCGGGCCTCACGGAGTGTGTTGGCCAGTCTCTCGTTCTGGGCGGACACGCCGGCCAGGTTGGTCTGCAGCTCGACGATCCGCTCTTCGAGAATCCTCGTGTGTCGCGGAGAGTCGGCGAGCTTGCGTCGCAGGACGGCGATCTCCTGCTCAAGGTAGGCAATCTGCCCGTCGGGGTCGTCGGACCCTCGTCCCGGGCGGATGCCGCGGTTCATGTCGTCGTCGTGGGCTGCCACGGTCCTCACCTCCTCCAAGGGGAGCTGGACGCTTCCAGACCCTACCTGGGTGGGTGTCGATTGAAACCCCTAGATCACAAAGACTGTCGGGGTGTGTCCGATCTTCACCCTTGCGCTCTCCCTCACGCCAGGGGAATACCCACCGAACATGATTGGAAAGCTGCCGGAGGTAGGGTCGAAGTGTTCAACACCCGTCAGAGCCTGCATCGTTCCCGTACGGCTCGGCAAACAATCGGCAGGAGTTATGGGCGTACAGCAGGAAGCCGGTGTCGGTGGCGAGGCGCTGGAGGTCTGGATCGACCAGGATCTCTGTACCGGCGACGGCATCTGCGCGCAGTACGCGCCGGAGGTGTTCGAGCTGGACATCGACGGTCTGGCGTACGTCAAGACCCCTGATGACGAGCTTCTGCAGGACAAGGGCGCCACGGCGCCGGTTCCGCTGCCGCTGCTGGCGGACGTGGTGGACTCGGCGCGGGAGTGTCCGGGCGACTGCATCCATGTCCGGAGGGTTTCGGACAGGGTCGAGGTCCACGGCCCGGACGCCGGGTGAGCGGACAGGCACCGACTGTGACGGCTGTCTGGTTTCTCACGGCGGCCGGTGGCCTGATTCAGACGCTGTGGGTGGCGGCGGGGGTCGAGCGGACGAACGCGTGGTCCTGCCACCGCCACTTGGCGCTCTCCTTGACGTCCGGGCAGCAACTGGGCACGTCGGCCGAGGAATAGCCGAGGTAGTCGGCGAGGACGGCGCCGTCGCCGACCGACAGGGCGGTGACGGTGCGGCGTTCCTTGGGGTCGACGAGTGTGGCGACGACCCGGGGGCCGGTCGCGCCGGCGGCCTGGGTGAGGACGTAGACGCCGTCGGGCGGGGTGCCCATGGGGGCGTCGCAGTGGACCGCGGCGACTGTTTCCGGCCTGCCGTCGCCGTCCAGGTCCCCGGAGGCCCTTTTCATCACCAGTGCCTTCACCGGGCCGCACTCGATGGGGAAGTCGACGCCCGTGGTGGCCGGGGCGGCCACGGTGACGGGCGCGGGGGCCGCGCCGGGGCCGCTCGCCTGGGCGGCGGTCGCGGGGCCGGGCTGGAGCACCGAGGACAGGGCCACGACGCCGGCGACGGCGGTGGCCGTCGCGACCCAGTGGATCGGCCGGGTGTGAGTGTGTGCCAGTTCCGGGACGGCGGATTGCTGCACGAGGAGCGTCTCCTGTGAGGGCTGTGCCGGTAGGGGCTGTGCCGGTGGGGGGTCTGCATCGTGCCACACGTCACAGTGCGGGGAACAGGGGGGTCGGGGATCCCGGGCGGTGCCAAACCGACGACGCCGTGGCCCAGTTCCGCAGGTTCACGGGAACTGGGCCACGGCGCCGGTTCGTTGGTGCGGCGTTCGCCCGCCCCGGGCGGCGGCTAGCGGGTGCCGCCGTCGGCGTTGGGGCCGGTGTAGTCCTCGCCGTAGGCGCCCTTGGCGGGGCGGCGGCGGCGCATCGGCGGCTCGACGCCGTCGGCCAGGCGGCGGGCGGTGAGGAGGAAGCCGGTGTGGCCGATCATGCGGTGGTCGGGGCGCACGGCCAGGCCCTCGACGTGCCAGTTGCGGATCATCGTCTCCCAGGAGGTCGGCTCGTTGAAGGAGCCGATCTCGCGGATGGACTCGACGGTCCGGGCGAGCTGGGTGGTGGTCGCGACGTAGCAGCACAGGATGCCGCCGGGGACGAGTGCCTTGGAGACGGCCTCCAGGCACTCCCAGGGGGCGAGCATGTCGAGGATGACGCGGTCCACGTCGGTGTCGCTGAGGTTGTCCTGGAGGTCGCCGACGGTGAGCTGCCAGGCGGGGTGCGGGCCGCCGAAGTAGCGCTCCACGTTCTGCTGGGCGATCTCCGCGAAGTCCTCGCGGCGCTCGTAGCTGTGCAGCATGCCCTGGTCGCCGATGGCACGCAGCAGGAAGCTGCTGAGCGAGCCGGAGCCGACGCCGGCCTCCACGACGCGCGCGCCGGGGAAGATGTCGGCGAAGGCGAGGATCTGCCCCGCGTCCTTGGGGTAGACCACGGCGGCGCCGCGGGGCATGGACAGGACGTAGTCGGGGAGCAGGGGGCGCAGCGCGAGGTAGGCGACGTTCCCGGTGGTGCGGACGACGCTGCCCTCGGGAGCACCGATCAGTTCGTCGTGCGGGAAGGAACCCTTGTGGGTGTGGAAATTCTTCCCGGCCTCGAGCGTGAACGTGTAGTGGCGGCCCTTGGGGTCGGTCAGCTGAACCTGGTCCCCGACCTTGAAGGGCCCGCGCCTGCGGGCGGCACCGGTCGGTTCGGACATGTGAACAGCCTACCGGGATTTGCGGGGGTCGCCGACCACCGGGGCCGCGGCTAGGAGGGCCTGGCCATGGCCTTCACGAAGGCGCGCTCGACGTCGGCCGCGGAGAGGACGCCGTAGATCTCGCCGGTCTCCTCGACCACCAGGTACTCGGTGGCGGGGGTGGCGCGCAGGGCGTCCAGGAGGTCCTCGCCGGCGAGTTCGGCGGAGACCCGCATGCCTTCGGTGAGGTCCTGGGCGAGGCCGCTGACCGCGACCCAGGGGCGGCGGTGTTCGGGTACGCCGACGATGGCGGCCTCGCGGACCAGGGAGAGGGGTTCGCCGTGGGCGTCGACGACGACGAGGGCGCGGGCGCCCGCGTCGTTGGCTCGGCGCAGTGCCTCGGAGAGCGGGGTGTTCGTCTCGACCGGGACCGCGCGGCGGGTCAGCTTGCGGGCGCGCAGGTCGGGGAGGTGCTCGCGCAGGCGGGCCATGCGCAGGCTGTTGCCGGCGCCGGTCCAGATGATCGCGGCGAGGATGGCGGCGAGCAGGGCGTCCAGGACGGTGTCCATGCCGACGCTGTCCTCGGCCTGGGAGCCGAGCGCCCCGGACTGGGTGAGGAGCGGGAGGCCGATCAGGACGGACACGGCGAGGGCGCGGCCGACCCAGGCGGCGGCGACGGTGCCGGTCATGGGCTTGCCGGTGATCTTCCAGACGACGGCGCGGAGCATACGGCCGCCGTCGAGCGGGAGTCCCGGCAGGAGGTTGAAGACCGCCACGATGAGGTTGGAGACCATCAGCCCGGCCAGCAGGACGCCGGGGACGGTGCCGGGCTCCACGGTCTGCATGGCGAGGTAGAAGAGGCCGGCGAGCACCAGGGAGAGCAGGGGGCCGACGAAGGCCAGCACGAACTCCCGGCCGGGCGTCTCGGCCTCCTTCTCGATCTCGGAGACGCCGCCGAAGAACTGGAGCTGGATGCGGCGGACCGGGAGCTTGAAGCGGAGGGCGGCGATGGTGTGCGCCAGCTCGTGGACGAGGACGGAGGCGTAGAAGGCGACCGCGAAGAAGAGGGCGACGAGGTAGCGGGCGGCGCCCAGCTCGGGCAGCACGCGGTCGAGCTGGCCGCCGAACACCCAGGTGATCAGCGCGGCGACCAGGAACCAGCTGGGGGCCACGTAGACGGGGACGCCGAAGGGGCGTCCCATCAGCAGGCCGCCGCGGGACTCCGGGGGGCGCGGGGGGCGGCGGCCCTTGGCGGGGGTGGGGGCGTCGCCGAGGGCCGGGGTGCTGTGGGCGTGGGGGCGGTCCGGGTGGAGGTCGTGGGGGTCGTGGGGGTCGTGGACGTCCGGGGTCCGGCGGGCCGTCGGGTCCGGGGTGCTCCCGGGTCGCGTCCCGGCCTTTCCGGCCGGCTCCGTCGCCTGCCGGTCCGTCCCGGCACGCTCGGTCTCCTGCGCCTCCTGGCCTTCCTGGCCCTCGCGGCCCTCACGGCCCTCACGGCCCTGCCGCTCCTCCCGGGCCGTCTCGTCCGTCGTCTCGTCCGCCGTCTCTTTCGCGGGACCGGCCCGCCGCTCCGCGGAGGTGCCGTCGACCTCGGCGGCGGTCTCCTCGGAGGCGGCCGGGGGCGCAGGTGTCACGTGGTGCCCGGCCGACTCCTCGCTGCCCGGCCGCGGCCGCCCGCTCCCGCCGCTTTCCACCACGGTGTCCCCTCGTTGGTTGCGACTCCCGCTCCTGCCGGGCGGGAGGGTCTGGGACCGATGGTATGCGTCCGTCGGGACGCGTCAGGCTCCGGCACCCCCTGTGTTTTCACGGCTGTCGCCTCTGTCGGCGGCGGTGCGGGGTCGCTGTCGGTGGCGGGCCGTAAGGTCTGTGGCATGGAGAGCAGCAGCGAGGGTGTCGCCCGGTCCGGCGACGAGGACGGCGTGGGGGGCCCGCCGGGGGTGGCGGCCGGGGCGGCGGTGCGGGCCGCCGGTGAGAAGGCCGTCGTCCCGGCGGCGCCCGCCTCGCTGTCGCCGTCGCGCGCCGGGGACTTCATGCAGTGTCCGCTGCTGTACCGGTTCCGGGTGATCGACCGGCTGCCGGAGAAGCCGAGCGCGGCGGCCACCAGGGGCACGCTGGTGCACGCGGTGCTGGAGCGTCTGTTCGACGCGCCGGCCGCGGAGCGGACCGCGCCGCGGGCCAGGTCGCTGGTCCCCGGTCAGTGGGAGCGGCTGCGCGAGTCCCGGCCGGAGGTCCTGGAGCTGTTCGCCGACGACCCCGGGGGCGAGCGACTGGCCGGCTGGCTGGCCGAGGCCGAGCGGCTGGTCGAGCGGTGGTTCACGCTGGAGGACCCGACGCGGCTGGAGCCCGCCGAGCGGGAGATGTTCGTGGAGACCGAGCTGGAGTCGGGGCTGAGGCTGCGCGGGATCATCGACCGGGTCGACGTGGCCCCCAACGGTGAGGTGCGGATCGTCGACTACAAGACGGGCAAGGCGCCCCGGCCCGAGTACGCCGAGGGCGCGCTGTTCCAGATGAAGTTCTACGCGCTGGTGGTGTGGCGGCTGAAGAACGTGATCCCCCGGCGGCTCCAGCTGGTGTACCTGGGCAGCGGTGACGTGCTGACGTACGACCCGGTGCGCGCCGATCTGGAGGGGGTCGAGCGCAAGCTGCTCGCGTTGTGGGAGGCGATCCGGCTCGCGACGGAGACGGGCGACTGGCGGCCGCGTCCGACGAAGCTGTGCGGGTGGTGCGACCACCAGGCGCACTGCCCGGAGTTCGGCGGCACTCCCCCGCCGTATCCGCTGCCGGTGCGGCCGGCCGGGGCTCCTCCGGCCGCGGGCGGGGGGACCGCATCGGCGTAGGCCGTCGGTGAGGGCGGCCGAGTCCGGCGTTGTCGCGCAGGGCAGAATGGGGCCGGACTACCGAAGGAGACTTACGTGGCCATCCGCGTCCTACTGGTCGACGACCAGCCTCTGCTGCGTACCGGCTTCCGGATGATTCTGGAGGCGGAGCAGGACATCGCGGTGGTCGGTGAGGCCGGCGACGGCCTCCAGGCCCTCGACCAGGTGCGGGCCCTGCAGCCCGATGTGGTTCTGATGGACATCCGTATGCCCCGCATGGACGGGGTGGAGGCGACGCGGCAGATCACCGGGCCGGGCCGGGACGGCCCGGCGAAGGTGCTGGTGCTGACGACCTTCGACCTCGACGAGTACGTGGTGGAGGCGCTGCGCGCCGGGGCGAGCGGGTTCCTGCTCAAGGACGCGCCCGCCAACGAGCTGGTGCAGGCGATCCGGGTGGTGGCGGGCGGCGAGGCGATGCTCGCGCCGAGCATCACCCGGCGGCTGCTCGACAAGTACGCCACGCATCTGCCCTCGGGCGACGAACCGGTGCCGGACACGCTGCACACGCTCACCGACCGCGAGGTCGAGGTGCTCAAGCTGGTGGCGCGGGGGCTGTCGAACGCGGAGATCGCCGCGGACCTGTTCGTCAGCGAGACGACCGTGAAGACACATGTCGGGCACGTGCTGACCAAGCTGGGTCTGCGCGACCGGGTGCAGGCCGCGGTGTACGCCTACGAGAGCGGTCTGGTGCGTCCCGGAGCGCAGTAGAGCGGGCCCCGTCCCGTACGGCACGGAGGGCGCCCCTTCCTGACAAGGGGCGCCCTCCGCGTTCGTGCGGGCCTCTCGGCCGCGGCGTCGCCGTCACCGACGGTGCGGCCGCCCTTCGGCGTTCGACAGGCCAGAGGCCGGCCCCGCCGCGACGGACGGGACCGGCCACTGGTCGCGCGTGTTCACGTGCGGGTGTCCCGCCACCGTGCCGGTGCTTCCGGGGCCGTCGTGGACGGCCCCGGGGACGAGGATTCCGTCACTCGCTGACGCCGCGGGAGAGCTCCCACAGCTGGAGGGTGGCGGAGGAGTTGAGCACGTAGGCGGTGCCCGTGACGTCGTCGCGGGAGGCGACGTACTGCTTGCCCTGCCACAGCGGCAGGATCGGGACGTCCTCGGCGACGATGTCCTGAATCTCCGTCAGCGTCTTGCCGGCGGACAGGCGGTCGGCCTCGCGGCGGGACTCGGGGATGAGCTCGTCGATGACCTTGCGGTTCTGGTACGGCGACTTGAGGAAGTTGTCCTTGTCGAGGAACGGCGCGATGTAGCTGTCGCCGTCGGCGAAGTCGGGGAACCAGCCCATGCCCCAGACGTCGTACTCGCCCTTGCGCTCGGCCGGGACGAAGGCGTCCCAGGCGGCGCCCTCGACGGAGACGTCGAACAGGCCGCTGTCGTTGAGCTGCTTCTTCAGCAGCTCGAACTCCTTCTTCGTGGCCGGACCGTAGTGGTCGGTCGTGTAGTGCAGCGTCAGCTTCACCGGGGTGGTGATGTCGGCCTTGGACAGCAGGTTCTTGGCCTTGCCGACGTTGGCGTCGCCGTACTTGTTGAAGAACGAGTTGGAGTGGCCGGTGACGGAGGCCGGGACCAGCGAGTAGAGGGGCTCGGCCTGGGAGCCGTACACGTCGGTGACGAGCTCGCCGCGGTCGACGATCTGGGCCATGGCCTGGCGGACCGCCTTCTCCTTCACCGTCGGGGCGGTGGTGTTGAAGGCGAGGTAGCGGATCTCGAGGCCGGCGAGTTCGACGATGTCGACGCTGCTGTCGGAGGAGGCGTCGGAGAGCTTCTGGATCTGCTCGGGCGACATGGTGCGGGTCATCACGTCGATGTCGCCCTTGTCGATGGCGGTGCCCATCTCCTCGGCGTCCGCGAAGGAGACCATCTCGACCTTGTCGTTCTTCACCTCGAGGGCCCCCTTGTAGTTGGGGTTCTTGGTGAAGACGGCGCGGGTCATCTCGTCGCCGTCGGTCTCGGCCTTGAGGGTGTACGGGCCGGAGCCGTCGACCTCGAAGCCGTCGCGCAGCTTGCCCTTGTCGTAGTCGTCGGGGTTGACGATGCCGGCGACCGGGGTCGACAGCTTGAACGGGAAGGTCGCGTCGGCGGTGTTGAGGTGGAAGATGACTTCGTTGTCACCCTTCGCCTCGACGGTGTCGACGGTCGACAGGAGGGCGAAGACGCCGGAGTCGGCCTTGATGGCGCGGGCCCGGTCGATGGAGAACTTGACGTCCTCGGCGGTGACGGCGTCGCCGTTGGCGAACTTCAGGTCCTTGCGGAGCTTGCAGGCGTAGCGCTCGTTGCCGGTGTCGGTGAAACCACAGCTCTCGGCGGCCTCGGGGACGGGTTCGCCCTCCCCCTTGGGCTGGATCATCAGGGTCTGCACGGTCTGGCGCAGGATGTTCCAGGTGCCGACGTCGTAGGAGTACGCCGGGTCGAGGGGCGCTGGGGCGTCCTTGGTGGCGGTGAACCGGTCGGTGGTGCCCACGACGATGGCGTCGCCGCTGCCGCTGCCGCTGTCGGACCCGCCACAGGCGGCGAGCACGGGCGCGAGCAGACCTGCCACGGCCGGCAGCACCAAAGTCTTGCGGTTCATGCTCGAGTTTCTCCAGAGCTGTCAGGTCCGTGTACCCGGCATGCAGGGGTGTCGCGGCGGATCACGGGGGTAGGGGCGAGGTTCTCGCGACGAGATTAGTCCGCGCCTGCACGAGGGTTCGCAGCCACCGGAGTTGAAAGCTCATCACGGAGCGAAACCGGGCGTGGACGCACCGAAAACCCGACAGCGGAATGATTCGTGCAGCGTCACACGAATCGGGACACAAGGACACGCCCGCACCCCCCGCACGGGGGTGGACTGCATGCCGACGCGACCCTGTCGAGACCCCCGGACGTGGCGAAGCTCACAGACCCGGCAACGGCCGCGCGCAGTGGAATTCGGCCGTCCGTGGCGGGATGAATTCACCGCGCACACATGCGCCGAATTCTCTTGCTATCAGCGGTGCACGCTGGGTGAAGGGCTCTCGCATTTCCGTCATCGGGGTTCACGGTTGATCTTCCCGGCGATCATTCGAGCGGCATCAGGCCGCGCAGGAATGTCAGGTCGACCTGTTCCAGCGAGGAGACGACGGTCCGCCGGCGGGCCGGGGCGATGGGCGCCACGGAGGGCACGGCGACGACGTGGCAGCCCGCCGCCTCGGCCGCGGCGACCCCGGTCGCGGTGTCCTCGACGACGGCGCATCTGGTCGGATCCACGCCGAGGCCGGCGGTGGCGAACAGGTAGGGGTCGGGGTGCGGCTTGGTGCGCGACACCTCGTCGCCGGCCACCGTCAGCGCGAAGTGCTGGGGGCCCAGCGAGGCCAGGACGCGGTCGATGATGCGGCGGTGCGAGGCGGAGACGAGGGCCGTCGGGACCTCGTGCGCCGCCAGCTCGGCCAGCAGCCGTGCGGCTCCCGGCATCAGGGGCAGGTGGCGTCCGATGCGCCGCTCGAAGCCGTCGTTGAGCAGGACGCTGAGTTCGGCGAGGGTGATGTCGGCGCCGGTCGCCTCGATCAGGAACCCGGCGCTGCGGCTCATGGGGCCGCCGACCACGACGTGGCGCCAGGAGTCGTCGAGGGTGTGGCCGAGCCCGGCGAAGACCTCGGCCTCGACGTCCCACCAGAAGCCCTCGGTGTCCACCAGGGTGCCGTCCATGTCGAGGAGCACCGCCTCGAGGGCCGAACCTTCGGCCGTGCGGGTTCCGAGCGCGGGGACCGTGCTGGTCATCCACGTACCTCCTTGAGGGACGAGCAGGCCGGTTCCCTCGGGGGAACCGGCCTGCAGTGGACCGACCAGTGTACGACTTGTCCGATCAATGTGCAGAACGAGATGCACCGGACGGTGTCCGACGCCTCACCGCGCGTTGAAGTACTTCGCCTCCGGGTGGTGGATCACGATGGCGTCCGTGGACTGCTCGGGGTGCAGCTGGAACTCCTCGGAGAGGTGGACGCCGATCCGCTCGGGCCGCAGCAGCTCGGCGATCTTGGCGCGGTCCTCCAGGTCGGGGCAGGCGCCGTAGCCGAGGGAGAAGCGGGCGCCGCGGTACTTGAGGGCGAACATCTCCTCGACGTCGGCCGGGTCCTCGCCGGCGAATCCCAGCTCCGACCGCACGCGCGCGTGCCAGTACTCGGCGAGGGCCTCCGCCAGCTGGACGGACAGGCCGTGCAGCTCGAGGTAGTCGCGGTAGGAGTTCGACTCGAAGAGCTTGGCGGTCTCCTCGCCGATGCGGGAGCCGACGGTGACGACCTGGAGGCCGACCACGTCGGTCTCCCCCGACTCCTCCGGGCGGAAGAAGTCCGCCAGGCACAGCCGGCGGCCGCGGCGCTGGCGGGGGAAGGTGAAGCGGGTCCGCTCGTTGCCCTGCTCGTCCAGGATGATCAGGTCGTCGTCCTTGGACACACAGGGGAAGTAGCCGTAGACGACGGCGGCTTCGAGCAGGTTCTCGGTCTGGAGCCTGTCCAGCAGTCCGCGCAGCCGCGGCCGGCCCTCGGTGTCGACGAGTTCCTCGTACGTCGGGCCGTCGCCGGTGCGGGCCTGCTTGAGACCCCACTGGCCCTTGAAGAGGGCGCCCTCGTCGAGCCAGGAGGCGTACTCCTTCAGCTGGATGCCCTTGATGACGCGGGTGCCCCGGAACGGCGGCTCGGGGACGGGGTTGTCGGTGGCGACGTCGGAGCGGACGTGTCCCTCCTCCGGGCGTTCGTCGACCTCGACGGCGGTGGCGCTCGGGCGGACCCGGCGCTGCCTGAGCTCGGGCAGCGCGGCGCCGGGGACGCCCCGCTTGACGCCGATGAGGGCGTCCATCAGGCGCAGGCCCTCGAAGGCGTCGCGGGCGTAGCGGACCTCGCCCTCGTAGACCTCGTGCAGGTCCTGCTCGACGTAGGAGCGGGTCAGGGCGGCGCCGCCGAGGATGACGGGGTAGTTCGCCGCCAGGCCGCGCTGGTTCAGCTCCTGCAGGTTCTCCTTCATGATCACCGTGGACTTGACCAGGAGCCCGGACATGCCGATGACGTCGGCGCGGTGCTCCTCGGCGGCCTCGAGGATCGCGGAGACCGGCTGCTTGATGCCGAGGTTGACGACGGTGTAGCCGTTGTTGGACAGGATGATGTCGACGAGGTTCTTGCCGATGTCGTGGACGTCGCCGCGGACGGTGGCCAGCACGATGGTGCCCTTGCCCTCCTCGCCCTCGACCTTCTCCATGTGGGGTTCGAGGTGGGCGACCGCGGTCTTCATGACCTCGGCCGACTGCAGGACGAACGGCAGCTGCATCTGGCCGGAGCCGAACAGCTCGCCGACGACCTTCATGCCGTCCAGGAGGGTCTCGTTGACGATCTCCAGGGCGGGGCGGCTCGCGAGGGCCTCGTCGAGGTCCGCCTCCAGGCCGTTGCGCTCACCGTCGATGATGCGGCGCTTGAGGCGCTCGTCCAGCGGCAGGGCGGCCAGTTCCTCGGCGCGGCCCGCCTTGAGGGACTTGGTGGTGGCGCCCTCGAACAGGGCCATGAGCTTCTGGAGGGGGTCGTAGCCCTCGCTGCGGCGGTCGTGGATGAGGTCGAGGGCGGTGGTGACCTCCTCCTCGGTGAAGCGGGCGATCGGGAGGATCTTGGACGCGTGCACGATCGCCGAGTCCAGGCCGGCCTTGACGCACTCGTCGAGGAAGACCGAGTTGAGCAGGACGCGGGCGGCCGGGTTGAGGCCGAAGGAGATGTTCGACAGGCCCAGCGTGGTCTGGACGTCGGGGTGGCGGCGCTTCAGCTCGCGGATCGCCTCGATGGTGGCGACGCCGTCCCCGCGCGACTCCTCCTGACCGGTGCAGATGGTGAAGGTCAGGGTGTCGATGAGGATGTCCTCCTCGCGGATGCCCCAGTTCCCGGTGAGGTCGTCGATGAGCCGTTCGGCGATCTCGACCTTCTTCTCGGGGGTGCGGGCCTGGCCCTCCTCGTCGATGGTGAGGGCGATCAGCGCGGCGCCGTGCTCCTGGGCCAGCCGGGTGACCCTGGCGAAGCGGGACTCGGGGCCGTCGCCGTCCTCGTAGTTGACGGAGTTGATGACCGCGCGGCCGCCGAGCTTCTCCAGGCCGGCCCTGATGACCTCGACCTCGGTGGAGTCCAGGACGATCGGCAGGGTGGAGGCGGTGGCGAAGCGGCCGGCGAGTTCCTCCATGTCGGCGACGCCGTCACGGCCGACGTAGTCCACGCACAGGTCGAGCATGTGGGCGCCTTCGCGGATCTGCTCGCGGGCGATCTCCACACAGTCGTCCCAGCGGCCCTCCAGCATGGCCTCGCGGAACTTCTTGGAGCCGTTGGCGTTGGTGCGCTCGCCGATGGCGAGGTAGGCGGTGTCCTGGCGGAAGGGGACGTTCTGGTAGAGCGAGGCGGCGCCGGGCTCGGGGCGGGGGTCGCGCTCGGCGGGGGCGAGGCCGCGGACGCGCTCGACGACCTGGCGCAGGTGCTCGGGGGTGGTGCCGCAGCAGCCGCCGATCAGGGAGAGGCCGTAGTCGCGGACGAAGTTCTCCTGGGCGTCCGCCAGTTCGGGGGCGGTGAGCGGATAGCTGGCACCGTCCTTGCCGAGCACCGGCAGGCCCGCGTTCGGCATGCAGGCGAGCGGGATGCGGGCGTTGCGGGCCAGGTAGCGCAGGTGTTCGCTCATCTCGGCGGGGCCGGTGGCGCAGTTCATGCCGATCATGTCGATGCCGAGCGGTTCCAGGGCCGTCAGGGCGGCGCCGATCTCGGAACCGAGCAGCATGGTGCCGGTGGTCTCCACGGTGACGGAGACGATGAGCGGCACGTCCAGTCCGGCGTTGCGGCGGGCGCGCTGGGCGCCGAGCACGGCGGCCTTGGTCTGGAGCAGGTCCTGGGTGGTCTCGACGATCAGGGCGTCGGCGCCGCCGGCGAGGAGGCCTTCCGCGTTCTGCTGGTAGGCGTCGCGCAGGGTGGTGTAGGCGACGTGCCCGAGGGTGGGCAGCTTGGTGCCGGGGCCGATCGAGCCGAGGACCCAGCGGGTCCGGCCGTCGCGTGCCGCGAAGGAGTCGGCCGTCTCGCGGGCGATGCGGGCGCCCGCCTCGGACAGTTCGTGGACCCGCTCGGGGATGTCGTACTCGGCCATGGCGGCGAAGTTCGCGCCGAAGGTGTTCGTCTCCACGCAGTCCACTCCGGCGGCGAAGTACTCCTCGTGCACCGAGCGCACGATGTCGGGCCGGGTGACGTTCAGGATCTCGTTGCAACCCTCGAGGTTCTGGAAGTCCTCCAGGGTGGGGTCCTGGGCCTGGAGCATCGTGCCCATCGCTCCGTCGGCCACCACCACTCGGGTGGCGAAGGCCTCGCGGAGCTCGGACGCACGGGTCCGGCTGTCGGCGGAAGGGGTCGGCGGCACAGAGGCCATGTAAGGGCTCCCTCGGGTGCGACGGCTGTCGGCTTCACGGCGCCCCGTGGTCACTCCCGGACCGTCCCGCGGGACGGTCGGGGAGTTTCCCGTGCGGGGCGCTCGCCGCCAGGGTAGCCGGGACCGGGGGCTTATGGTCAGGGCGTCCACGGGACGGACCGGGATCTGCCCCTGCTGTTGCCGGCGGGGGACGCGTGGTGCGACGGGACGACGAGATGACGGGATAGCGACCGACCATTAGCGGGAGGTCGGCATGGACCGGTAATGTTCGACAATGCCGAACGACGGCAGTACTGGCTGCGCGTGGACGGCCGAAGGGGACGGAGGCGGAACGGCGATGGCACGGAACATCCAGTCGCTCGAAAGGGCGGCCGCGATGCTGCGACTGCTCGCGGGCGGTGAGCGGCGGCTGGGCCTGTCGGACATCGCCTCGGCCCTGGGCCTGGCCAAGGGCACCGCCCACGGCATTCTGCGCACGCTCCAGCACGAGGGTTTCGTCGAACAGGACGACGCCTCCGGCCGCTACCAGCTGGGCGCGGAGCTGCTGCGCCTGGGCACCACCTACCTGGACGTGCACGAGCTGCGCGCGCGTGCCCTGGTGTGGACGGACGACCTGGCCCGCTCCAGCGGCGAGAGCGTGCACCTGGGTGTGCTGCACCAGCAGGGCGTGCTGATCGTGCACCACGTCTTCCGGCCCGACGACAGCCGGCAGGTCCTGGAGATCGGGGCCATGCAGCCGCTGCACTCGACGGCCCTGGGCAAGGTGCTGTCGGCGTACGACCCGGTCGCGCACAGCGAGGCCATGGAGGCCGACCGCAAGCCGTTCACCGAACGCACGGTGTGCGAGCCGGAGGACTTCGAGCAGCTCCTCGACCTCACGCGCGCGCGGGGGTACGCGGCGGACGTCGAGGAGACCTGGGAGGGCGTCGCCTCCGTCGCCGCGCCCATCCACGACCGGCGGCGCATGCCGGTGGGGGCGGTCGACATCACCGGCGCCGTGGAGCGCGTGTGCCGGGACGGCGAGGTGCGGCCCGAGCTGATCGCGGCCGTGCGGGACTGCGCCCGCGCCGTGTCGCGGGACCTGGGCGCCGGGCGGTTCTGAGGGCCGGGCAGAAGCGCACCGGGACGCCGGGACGGCGTTCCGGCCGTCGTCGTACCCGGTGCCGGGACGGCGTTCCGGCCGTCGCCGTCCCCGATGAGGGACATTCGGGGCGAGACGGTCGCCCCCGTGCGGCTCCGGTGGGCGAGGTCCCGCCGCCCGGACCGATAGGCACCCGCGATCAATAACGATCGTGCTTTCGATAACAGGACTCTTGACGCACCCGCGACGCCAGAGCGAGACTCCCGTCCATCGGTCGGCATTGTCGAACACCTACCGGCAATACGCGTTAGAGTGTGACAACGCCAAGGGCCGACATCGCTCTCACCCCGAGGGCAGCTCGAACTCCCGGAGGGACCCGGGGTTCGGTCCCCTGGACGAAGGACAAAGGAGTCGCGGGTGTCCAGCTCCGACATCTTCATCGGCGAGACCATCGGTACCGCCATACTCATCCTGCTCGGCGGTGGAGTCTGCGCCGCCGTGACGCTGAAGGCCTCCAAGGCCCGGAACGCCGGCTGGCTCGCCATCACCTTCGGGTGGGGCTTCGCCGTCCTCACGGCGGTCTACACCTCGGCGCCGCTGTCGGGTGCCCACCTGAACCCGGCCGTGACCCTGGCGCTCGCGATCAAGGACGGCGACTGGGGCAACGTCCCGGTCTACTGGGCCGGTCAGCTGCTCGGCGCCGCCATCGGCGCGGCCCTGGTGTGGGTCGCCTACTACGGCCAGTTCCAGGCGCACCTCACCGACCGCGAGATCGTCGGCGGTCCCGGCGCGCAGGACACGACGGCCAAGGCCGTCGAGGCCCAGGAGAAGGGTGCCGGCCCGGTGCTCGGCGTCTTCTCCACGGGCCCGGAGATCCGCAACACGGTGCAGAACCTCGCCACGGAGATCATCGGCACCGTCGTGCTGGTGCTCGCCGTCCTCACGCAGGGCCTGAACGACAAGGGCAACGGCCTGGGCACCCTGGGCGCGCTGATCACCGCGCTCGTGGTCGTCTCGATCGGCCTGTCCCTCGGCGGCCCGACCGGCTACGCGATCAACCCGGCCCGTGACCTGGGTCCGCGCATCGTGCACGCCCTCCTGCCCCTGCCCAACAAGGGTGGTTCCGACTGGGGCTACGCCTGGATCCCGGTGGTCGGTCCGCTGATCGGCGGAGCGATCGCCGCAGGTATCTACAACGTCGCATTCGCTTAGGAACATGAGCTTCACGCCGCACCCCGAGCGCGCGCCGTACGTACTGCCCCTCAACCACGGAATCTCCTGGAGCACACTGTGACCGACGCCCACACCGCCGGCCCGTTCATCGCCGCGATCGACCAGGGCACCACCTCCTCGCGCTGCATCGTCTTCGACCGCGACGGCCGGATCGTCTCCGTCGACCAGAAGGAACACGAGCAGATCTTCCCGAAGCCGGGCTGGGTCGAGCACGACGCCACCGAGATCTGGGCCAACGTCGAGGAGGTCGTCGCCTCCGCCATCGCGAAGGCCGGCATCACCCGCGACGACATCAAGGCCATCGGCATCACCAACCAGCGCGAGACCACTCTCCTGTGGGACAAGAACACCGGTGAGCCCGTCCACAACGCCATCGTCTGGCAGGACACCCGTACCGACGCCCTCTGCCGCGAACTCGGCCGCAACGTCGGCCAGGACCGCTTCCGCCGCGAGACCGGCCTGCCGCTGGCCTCGTACTTCGCCGGCCCGAAGGCCCGCTGGCTGCTCGACAACGTCGAGGGCCTGCGCGAGCGCGCCGAGGCCGGGGACATCCTGTTCGGCACCATGGACAGCTGGGTCATCTGGAACCTGACCGGCGGCGTCAACGGCGGCCGGCACGTCACCGACGTCACCAACGCCTCGCGCACCATGCTGATGAACCTGCACACCCTGGAGTGGGACCCGAAGATCGCCGAGTCCATCGGCGTTCCGCTGGCGATGCTCCCGGAGATCCGCTCCTCCGCCGAGGTCTACGGCGAGATCACCAGCGGCAAGCTGGGCGATCTGCTAGGCGGCATCCCGGTCGCCTCCGCGCTCGGCGACCAGCAGGCGGCCCTGTTCGGCCAGACCTGTTTCGCGGAGGGCGAGGCCAAGTCGACGTACGGCACCGGCACGTTCATGCTGATGAACACCGGCGACAAGATCATCAACTCGTACTCCGGCCTGCTGACCACCGTCGGCTACCGCATCGGCGACGACAAGCCGGTCTACGCCCTGGAAGGCTCCATCGCCGTCACCGGTTCGCTGGTGCAGTGGATGCGCGACCAGATGGGCCTGATCTCCACCGCCGCCGAGATCGAGACCCTCGCGCTGTCGGTCGAGGACAACGGCGGCGCGTACTTCGTGCCGGCCTTCTCCGGCCTGTTCGCCCCCTACTGGCGCCCCGACGCCCGCGGTGTGATCGCCGGCCTCACCCGGTACGTCACCAAGGCGCACCTCGCGCGCGCCGTCCTGGAGGCGACCGCCTGGCAGACCCGTGAGATCAGCGACGCCATGACCAAGGACTCCGGCGTCGAGCTGGCGGCCCTCAAGGTCGACGGCGGCATGACCTCCAACAACCTGCTGATGCAGACCCTCTCGGACTTCCTGGACGCGCCGGTCGTGCGCCCGATGGTCGCCGAGACGACCTGCCTCGGCGCCGCCTACGCCGCCGGCCTCGCCGTCGGCTTCTGGACCAGCACCGACGACCTGCGCGCCAACTGGCGGCGGGCCGCCGAGTGGACCCCCCGCATGGACGCGGAAACCCGCGACCGTGAGTACAAGAGCTGGCTCAAGGCCGTCGAGCGGACCATGGGCTGGATCGCCGATGAAGACTGACGAGGAGTAAGAACCGCAATGACCACTGAGTCCACCCTGAAGTCCGTGCCTGCCCTCGGTACGCGCCCGGCCTCCGGCTCGAACCCGAGCCGTGCCGAGACCCGGGAGCAGCTCGCCAAGGCGTCGTACGACCTCCTCGTGATCGGCGGCGGCATCCTGGGCATCTCCACCGCCTGGCACGCCGCGCAGTCCGGCCTCAGGGTGGCAGTGGTCGATGCCGGCGACTTCGCCGGCGCCACGTCCTCCGCCTCCTCCAAGCTGCTCCACGGCGGTCTGCGCTACCTGCAGACCGGCGCGGTGAAGCTGGTGGCGGAGAACCACTTCGAGCGCCGTGCGGTGTCCCGTCAGGTGGCCCCCCACCTGGCGAACCCGCTCACGTTCTACCTCCCCGTGTACAAGGGCGGGCCGCACGGCGCGGCGAAGCTCGGGGCGGGCGTGTTCGCCTACTCCGCGCTGTCGGCCTTCGGCGACGGCGTGGGTCACCTGCTGTCGCCGGCCAAGGCCCGGCAGGACGTGCCCGAGCTGCGCACCGAGAACCTCAAGGCCGTGGCCGTGTACGGCGACGACCAGATGAACGACGCCCGGATGGCGCTGATGACGGTGCGCGCGGCCGTCGAGGCGGGCGCGGTGGTGCTCAACCACGCCGAGGTGACCGGACTGCGCTTCACCAAGGGCCGGGTGACGGGCGCCGAGCTTCGCGACCGTCTCTCCGGCGACGAGTTCGGCGTCAACGCCCGGCTGGTGCTCAACGCGACCGGGCCGTGGGTGGACCACCTGCGCCGGATGGAGGACCCCCAGGCCGCGCCGTCGATCCGGCTGTCGAAGGGCGCGCACCTGGTCCTGAAGCGGACGTCCCCGTGGAAGGCCGCGCTGGCGACCCCCATCGACAAGTACCGGATCACCTTCGCCCTCCCCTGGGAGGACATGCTGCTGCTCGGCACGACCGACGAGGTGTACGAGGGCGACCCGGCGGACGTCTCGGTCACCGAGAAGGACACCGCGCAGATACTCGACGAGGCCGCGTTCTCCATCCGTGACCAGCAGCTCGACCGTGATCTGATCACGTACGCGTTCGCCGGTCTGCGGGTGCTGCCGGGCGGTCCCGGCGACACCGCGAAGGCCAAGCGGGAGACGGTGGTGACCGAGGGCAAGGGCGGCATGCTGTCGGTCGCGGGCGGCAAGTGGACGACCTTCCGGCACATCGGGCGGACGGTCATGCAGAAGCTGGAGGCGCTGCCGGGCCACCCGCTCGGTGACGACTTCGAGCCGATCTCCGCGCTGCCGAAGAAGCTGCCGCTGCCCGGAGTCGCCAACCCGCGCGCGGTCGCCCACCGGCTGCTCGTCGACCACCCGGCGCCGGGTCCGCGCATGGCGGCCGACACCGCCAGGCACCTGGCCACGCACTACGGTTCACTGGCCTTCGACATCGCCCGGCTGGCGAACGAGAACCCGGAGCTGGGCGAGCGCGTGCACCCCGACGCCCCGGAGATCTGGGCGCAGGTCGTGTATGCCCGGGACCACGAGTGGGCCGAGACGCAGGACGACGTGCTGCGCCGCCGCACGACCCTGACGATCCGCGGCCTGGCCACGGACGAGGTCCGCGCGAAGGTGCAGGACCTGCTCGACAAGAAGTAGCCGCTGCGGCGGGAAAGGGACGGCCCCTCCAGTGAGGGGCCGTCCCTTTTTCGTGTCCCCCCGTGTTCCTGTGGCTCCTGTGGCTCCTGCGGCGGGAGGAGACGGATCGACTGCCGACGCGACCGCACGACACCGTAATGTCTGCCAGACATCCGATGTCTGGGCACGGGACAGCGGCGACGCGCGACAGGGAGGCCGGTCATGGCAGTCACCGACGAGGCGATCGAGAAGATCAAGGGCATGATCGTCTCCGGTGCGCTGCGCCCCGGGGACCGGCTTCCCAAGGAGAGCGAGCTGGCCGCCGAACTGGGCCTGTCCCGCAACTCCCTGCGCGAGGCGGTGCGCGCCCTGTCGCTGATCCGGATCCTGGACGTGCGGCAGGGCGACGGCACGTACGTGACCAGTCTCGATCCCCAACTGCTGCTGGAGGCAATGAGCTTCGTCGTCGACTTCCACCGCGACGACACGGTCCTGGAGTTCCTGGCCGTGCGCCGCATTCTGGAGCCGGCCGCGACGGCGATGGCCGCCCTGCGTCTCAGTGATCAGCAACTGGACTCCCTGGAAGCCCAGTTGGACGGACTGGGCAGCACGCCTTCGGTGGCCGAACTGGTCGCCTGCGATGTGGAGTTCCACCGGGGCATCGTGCGCGGCGCCGGCAACTCGGTGCTGTGCTCCCTCCTCGACGGTCTGTCCGGGCCCACCACGCGGGCCCGGATCTGGCGCGGTCTGACCCAGGAGGACGCGGTCGCGGGCACCCTGCGCGAGCACCGGGCGATCCTCTCGGCGCTGCGCGACCGGGACGCGGAGGCGGCCGGATCGTGGGCGACGGTGCACATCGCGAGCGTGGAACAGTGGCTGAGGTCGAGCCTGTGAGCGGCGTCCTACGAGGGGTGTCCGGGGGTGGTGAACGGGGCAGTGATCCGTTCACTGGCCCGCGCAAGGGGGCTGCGGGCGCCCCCGCCGGACGCCGTAAGGTTGGGTGGTCAGGCGAGGGCACGTCGGAAGGAGGCGCTGGGTGATCGAGCTCGAGGGGGTTCCCGAGCTGATCGACCCGGTCATGGTGGCCGCGTTCGAGGGCTGGAACGATGCCGGCGACGCCGCTTCCACCGCGGTCGCGCATCTGGAGCGGGAGTGGAAGGGCGAGGTGTTCGCGGCGCTGGACGCCGAGGACTACTACGACTTCCAGGTGAACCGGCCCACGGTGTGGATGGACGCCGGAGTACGCAAGATCACGTGGCCGACGACAAGGTTGTCGGTGGTGCGCGTCGGCGGCGAGAAGCCGCGCGACCTGGTGCTCGTGCGCGGCATCGAACCGTCCATGCGCTGGCGCTCGTTCTGCAACGAGCTGCTCGGCTTCGCGCACGAGCTGGGCGTGGAACTGGTCGTCATCCTGGGCGCCCTGCTGGGCGACACCCCGCACACCCGTCCGGTGCCGATCAGCGGGACCACGTCCGACGCGGACCTGGCCCGGCGCATGGACCTGGAGGAGACGAAGTACGAGGGCCCCACGGGCATCGTCGGTGTCCTCCAGGAGGCGTGCACGCACGCGGGCGTGCCGGCGGTCAGCCTCTGGGCCGCCGTACCGCACTACGTGTCGCAGCCGCCGAACCCGAAGGCCACGCTGGCTCTCCTCAACCGGCTGGAGGACCTGATCGACGTGCGCATCCCGCTGGGTGAACTGCCCGAGGACGCGCGCGCCTGGCAGGTGGGGGTGGACCAACTGGCCGCGGAGGACAGCGAGGTCGCGGAGTACGTCCAGACGCTGGAGGAGGCCCGTGACACCGCGGAGCTGCCGGAGGCCTCGGGTGAGGCGATCGCCCGGGAGTTCGAGCGGTATCTGCGGCGCCGGGACGGCGGCGGGCCGCCCGGCCCCGGGGAGCGGACGCGGCCTCCGAAGCCGCCGAGGCCGAGCGGGGACAGCGCCGACGAGGACGATTCGTCGGAGGACTGAGCGGATCGGCCGCGCGCGGCCGGACGGACGAGGCCAACTGAGCGGAGTCGGCTGCCGCGCGCGGCCGGACAAATGTGAACGGATGTGAACGGGGCGGTGCGGGGGCGCACCGCCCCGTCGCACGACGGGGACCGCCCGGGGCCGGACACACGGCCGGGGCGCCTCCCCGCGCGGAGGAGGCGCCCCGGCGTACGGCTCCGGTGGGCTACAGCGCCACGCCCAGCAGCGCGTCCACCGCTCGCGACACCACGCCGGGCGCCCCGATGTCCGTGCCGCCCCGCTCCTGCTGGAGTGCGGCCCAGCGGTCGACGGCGGCCAGCGCGGCCGGGGCGTCCAGGTCGTTCGCCAGGGCCGCGCGGATCTCGTCCACCAGGGCCTCGGCGGGCGGACCGTCGGGCCGGGAGACGGCCGCGCGCCAGCGCCCGAGCCGGTCCACGGCGTCCTGGAGGACCTGGTCGGTCCATTCCCAGTCGGCCCGGTAGTGGTGGGCGAGGAGCGTGAGCCGGATCGCGGCGGGGTCGACGCCGTCCTGGCGCAGCTTCGAGACGAAGACGAGGTTGCCCTTGGACTTGGACATCTTCTCGCCGTCCAGCGCGACCATGCCGGCGTGGACGTACGCCTTGGCCATGGGGAACTCGCCGGTGAGCACCTGGGCGTGCGAGGCTCCCATCTCGTGGTGCGGGAAGGCGAGGTCGGAGCCGCCGCCCTGCACGTCGAAGCCCATGCCGAGGTGGTCCAGGGCGATGGCGACGCACTCGATGTGCCAGCCCGGCCGGCCGCGGCCCAGCGAGCCGCCGTCCCAGCTCGGCTCGCCCTCGCGGACCGCCATCCACAGCATCGGGTCGAGCGGGTTCTTCTTGCCGGGCCGGTCCGGGTCCCCACCGCGCTCGGCGGACAGCAGCCGCATGGCGGCGGCGTCCAGGCCGGAGACCTTGCCGAAGTTCGGGTCGGACCCGACGGAGAAGTAGACGTCCCCCTCGAGTTCGTAGGCGGCGCCGAGCTCGCGCAGCCGCTCGACGAGCGGGACGATGCCGGGTATGGCCTCGACGGCGCCTATGTAGTGCCGCGGCGGCAGCATCCGCAGGGCCGTCATGTCCTCGCGGAAGAGCGCCGTCTCCTTCTCGGCGAGGGCGACCCAGTCGACGCCGTCCCGCTCCGCGCGCTCCAGGAGCGGGTCGTCGACGTCGGTGACGTTCTGGACGTAGTGAACCTGCCGCTTGGTGTCGAGCCACACGCGCTGAACGAGGTCGAACGCGTTGTAGGTCGCCGCGTGACCCATGTGGGTCGCGTCGTACGGCGTGATGCCGCAGACGTAGATACGGGCGACGGGACCGGGGTCGAGGGTGACGAGGCCGCCGGTCGCGGTGTCGTGGATCCTCAGGTCGCGGCCCTGACCAGGCAGGGCGGGGACCTCGGAAGCGGGCCAGGCATGCATGTCATGAGCCTAACCGGAGGGCTCCGCCGGGTACGAACCGGAGCGGGCCGGATGACCGGGAAGGCACTCTTGCACGGTTCCGTCCCGCATGCTGGGGCCGGCATGCGGGACGAGACGGGACCGACTGGGGCGGGACCGGGCGGGGCTAGGGCGTGTTTCGAAAGTAGCGTCGTCTGCCCGAAGGGCAGGCCCGGCGGCGTCTGGTGCGTGCGATCGCAAGGCGGAGGGTCGCCCCGA